>JALRIK010000158.1 GCA_023255435.1 Marivivens sp. | reverse complement strand
CGCCTGACCTCGGGGTGCAGTATTCCTTTGGCGGAATGACGATCACGGGTAATATTTTCACCGCCAATGATGTGGCAAGCTGGTTCAAATGGATTGTGGTCAAACCATATGGTACTGGGCATTTCCTCCATGGGTTCAGCGTGACGGATAACGTCTTTCTTGCGCTCAACGGAAACGTGCAGCGGGCGGAGGGCGTCGATACAACTTATGCCGATCTCGATTACGGGCGGTTCCGCAATGTGACCTTTGCGGCCAATACCTTCAACTCGGTGACGGACGAGGCGGTCAGCCCCGTTCTGATCCGTCACACCCAAAGCACCGCAAGCGCGGCTTGGGTGGTCGAGACCGCGCCCTATCTGCCGTTCGGGGGGCGGTCGCGCACGGTCGAGTCTGTGTGCGCTGATGGAAAGATCAAGGACGCGAGCAACGCTGCGGTCTTTGACATGCCCTATGCCGAAAGCGGATACGGCGCGAGCAAACAGCAGGTGCGGCTTGTCTGGAGCACGCCGACCAAGGGCAGTGTGAACCTGCGCGTTCGGGTGGATGCGCCGCTCTAGCGCCGCAAAAGAAATGCCCCCACCGATGAACGGCGGGGGCACATTTTTCGCCTAATTACAGCTTAGGCGATGTCGAAACGGTCTGCGTTCATGACCTTGGTCCATGCGGCCACGAAGTCGCTGACGAATTTCTCGCCTGCGTCGTCTTGGGCATAAACCTCGGCATAGGCGCGTAGGATCGAGTTCGAACCGAACACGAGGTCGACGCGGCTTGCCGTGAACTTGACGGCACCCGTTTTGCGGTCACGAAGCTCGTAGCCGCCCTCGACCGGATGCCAGCTGTTGGCCATGTCGGTGAGGTTGACGAAGAAGTCCGTGGTGAGCGCACCGACGCGGTCGGTGAAGACACCATCCTTGGAGCCGCCATAGTTGGCACCCAGAACGCGCATACCGCCGATCAGAACGGTCATTTCAGGCGCGGTCAGACCCATGAGCTGTGCACGGTCGAGAAGCATTTCTTCGGCCGAAACCGCATAGTCCTTCTTGAGCCAATTGCGGAACCCATCTGCGAGAGGTTCGAGCACCGAGAAGCTGTCCGCATCGGTCATCTCGGCCGTCGCGTCGCCGCGGCCAGGGGTGAAGGGCACAGCCACGTTGAAGCCTGCGGCCTTGATCGCGGCTTCGAGCGCAACGTTACCACCAAGAACGATCACGTCGGCAATCGACGCGCCCGTTTCGGCTGCGATTGGCTCGAGCTTGGCCAGAACCGCTGCAAGACGTGCAGGCTCGTTGCCTTCCCAGTCTTTTGCGGAGCAAGACGGATCCGTGCACCGTTCGCACCACCGCGAAGGTCGGAGCCGCGGAAGGTGCGGGCGCTATCCCATGCAGTTGCGATCAGGTCGGAGTTCGAAATACCAGCCGCTGCGATCTTGGCTTTGACGGCTTCGACGTCGTAGGAGGTCGACCCTGCGGGGATCGGGTCCTGCCAGATGAGGTCTTGCTGCGGCGCATCGGGACCGATGTAGCGGCTGCGCGGACCGAGGTCGCGGTGGGTCAGTTTGAACCACGCACGGGCGAAGCAATCGTCGAAATAAGCGGGATCAGCCATGAATTTTTCACAGATCGCGCGATAGATCGGGTCGACCTTCATCGCCATATCCGCATCGGTCATCATCGGCATGACGCGCTTGGTCGGATCGGTCGGATCGACGGGCATGTCCTCTTCCTTGATGTCGATCGGGCGCCACTGGTTTGCGCCAGCGGGCGATTTGGTGAGTTCCCACTCGTGGCCGAAGAGCATTTCGAAATAGCCCATGTCCCACTTGGTCGGGTTGGTGGTCCAAGCGCCTTCGATGCCCGAAGTGATCGCATTGGTCGCCTTGCCGTTGAGGTTCGGGTTCATCCAGCCAAGGCCCTGATTTTCAACGTCAGCGCCTTCGGGCTCTGCGCCCAAGGTCGAGGCATCGCCGTTGCCGTGGGCCTTGCCGACGGTGTGGCCGCCTGCGGCAAGCGCTGCGGTTTCTTCGTCGTTCATCGCCATGCGGGCAAAGGTTTCGCGCACGTGGAGCGCGGTCTTGGCCGGATCGGGCTGGCCGTTCACGCCCTCGGGGTTCACATAGATGAGACCCATCTGCACGGCAGCAAGCGGGTTTTCCATCGTGTCGGGCTTGGAGACATCGCTATAGCGGGTGTCCGACGGCGGGAGCCATTCGCGCTCGGAGCCCCAATAGGTGTCCTTTTCGGGATGCCAGATGTCCTCGCGGCCGAAAGAGAAGCCAAAGGTTTTGAGACCCATGGATTCATAAGCCATGTTGCCCGCAAGAAGGATCAAGTCGGCCCAGGAAATCTTGTTGCCGTATTTCTTCTTGAGCGGCCAGAGAAGACGGCGCGCCTTGTCGAGGTTGCCGTTATCGGGCCAGCTGTTGAGCGGCGCAAAACGGATGTTGCCTTTGCCACCGCCGCCACGACCATCGGCAAGACGGTAGGAACCTGCCGAGTGCCAAGCAAGACGGATCATGAGACCGCCGTAATGACCCCAGTCAGCCGGCCACCAGTCCTGGCTCTCGGTCAGGAGGGCTTTCATGTCGGCCTTGAGAGCGTCGAAGTCGAGCTCTTTCACGGCTTCGCGGTAATCAAAGTTCTCGCCGAGCGGATCGGTTTTCTTGTCGTGCTGGTGCAGAATGTCGAGATTGAGCGTCTTGGGCCACCAGTCTGTGACCGTTGCGGCCGTCTGGGTCAGGCTCCCGTGCATGACAGGGCATTTGCCTGCGGATTTTACGTCGTTTCCGTCCATTTTGTGCTCCTTTATAGGGTGCGGTCGCACCAATTAACCAACACAAGACACAGCGCAGCCAATAGCCGCACTCTTCCTGTTCGAGTGCTAATCTAGCACGTAGAAGAATAAAGGGAATTTTAAATTTCCAATCTTTCTGATAGGTTTTTCTTATGAAGAATCTGACGATGAAACACCTGCGCTATTTCGAAACGCTTGCGCGTGTGGGCCATTTCGGACGGGCGGCAGATGAATGCGCGATCTCGCAGCCCGCTCTTTCGGTCCAAATGAAAGAGCTAGAGGCGCTTTTCGGTGCACCCTTGATCGAACGCGGTCCGAGGCAAATCCGCCTTACGGGACATGGCGAGATGCTTGCCGAACGGGCGCGCGAAATCCTCCGCTCGGTCGAGGAAATCGGTGAAATGTCGCGCCGTGCCCAAGGGTCATTTTCGGGGCGGCTGAGAATTGGGGTCATCCCGACCATCGCGCCCTATCTTCTCCCCAAACTGATCGGCGAGTTGACCTCGAACATGCCGCATCTCGACATATGGCCGCGCGAATCCGTGACGCAATCGTTGCTAGCCGATTTGGTTGGCGGCCAGCTTGATGTCGCGGTCGTCGCACTCCCCGTCTCGGAACCGCTCCTGCACGAAGAACCTCTCTTCGACGAAGAATTCGTCCTCGTGCGCCCCTTGGCCGAAGCCAATCTTCCTGCGCCGCCGCCCGAGGACCTACGCGAAATGCGGCTTCTTCTCCTTGAGGAGGGCCACTGCTTTCGCGATCAAGCCCTGTCGTTCTGCAATCTGGGAAGCAAGCCGCCGCGCGATCTGATGGAGGGAAGCTCCCTCTCCACCCTCGTCCAGATGGTAGGGGCAGGGATCGGCGTCACCCTCATCCCCGAAATGGCCCTCGACATTGAAACCCGCTCCGCCGAGGTCTCGGTCCAACGCCTGCCCGCCCCGCGGCCGACACGAACCGTCGGTATGGTTTGGAGGCGGTCGACCCCTTTGAATGCAGAACTCCGCGAGTTGGTGCGGGTGATTAGGGCGGTTGCGGTTTGAAGATAAAGATATGCCGCTGATTTTGAACGCGGTATCGCCAGTCCGTAAAGCGCGGACTTTCAGCGTTCAACTTGTGCCCAGCTAGGCTGGCGACGCAGTGAGCCGTTTCGTCTCCCCCGACGATTTTATCGAACGTTTGCTTGGTGTTCGCGATTATCTGATGTCGCAATGTGTAAAAGCAAATCTTGACCCTTCCCTTTGGGAAGGCATTTGTGCAGCTCCTTGTGAGAAGCTTTGCCAGCGTCGCAATTGCCGTTTCAATGGCCTCGCGAGACGGGAAATTATTCGCCCATTCAGCCATGCGGCGGATGGCCTCGCGGGTTTTGACGTTCGAGGTTCTTCGTAGCTCGTGAACCGGCTTCAACAGGTCATCGAAAGCTACCTCTTTTTGTTTCTTCCGAGACGTGCGCTTTTCAGAAGCGGGGACTGCGGAGCCTGCCTTGATCAACTTCCTCGCGTGGTCGGACAAAAGGTCGTGCTGGACTTCATGCTGCTATTCACCCTC
>JALRIK010000157.1 GCA_023255435.1 Marivivens sp. | reverse complement strand
CAATTTTGTACTTGGCAGACGTGCGTTTGGTCACGGCTGATCTCCTTCATTAAGTTTCGAAGGGCGTTGTCCTCTGGCCGAGGCCTGACAGGATTCCCCTTGCGGGGTCCACCAACACCAATGAGAGGCGGCTTATAGAGGGATTCAGCAGGGTGTCAACCGATCTTCGCGCTTTCGCGCAAAGTTAAGGCGGGCCTTATTCGAAAGGCCCCGCCTCCGTCATCGGGTCAGGCGCTTCGCACTATTCCCGGAGTGTCGTGGCGCAGGATCGCAGCCTCGCTGTCCGACAACACCCGCCGCACATACTCGCCATAATTCTGCGGATTATCACGCAGTTCGGGGAGCTGTCCATAAAGCCGCTCTTGTTCTTCGCCAAGGACAGAGCCGAGAGCCGCACTTGCCGGATGGAAGCTCTCGGTTTCGACGCCATTGGCAAAGACCACCTGATGGCTTGGAAGCATAAGATGGATATAGGCAAGGTGACGCACCGAGCGATCCACATAGATCGTTTTGCCGTTCACAAGGTCCTTGGCCGTGACGAGAACTTCGTCCGAGTTGAACAAAGCGCGCGCCTGTGCCCCTTTTAGGATCATGCGATGATCGGGCGAGACGAGAAGCCCATCGTCGGGAACCTCTTCGCCCAGCGCCCCACGACGCAAGCGCACAGGCGCGTAATGCGGCATCGCAAGAAGACGTGCGCCAGTGATGCGGCGACGACCGATCCAGAGGATCTCCTGAAGTCCGTTGTCCTTGGTCTGGACACGTTCACCTTCGCGCAGCTCCTCAACTCGCCGCGCTCCGGTTTCGGTCAGGATCTTGGTGCCGGGTGTAAAACAAATAACCCCGCCGGGTTGATCGGACCCGCTTGTCTGTTTTTCGATTTCCAGATCCGCGCTGACGACCCAAAGGTCAACATGGCGCGGAGGAATATCACCATAGAACATCAAGAGCGGCGGCCGACCACGGCGCGCCTCGATGATCGTGATCGTCCAAGCCTTGCGGCCGTCCGTCACATTAAAAGATTTTTCATGCATAGGCGTTTCAAGCACGTCGTCCGAAACGTCCCGCCGCTCTGCGATTTCTGCGCGTTTGAGAATACGGCGCACTGAAAGTGCCGCCCGTTTCCGTAGGTCCGTCATGCCGGTCGCTTCGCCCAGCGGCAATACGCTGCTCGGCCCGTCAATTCTGACAGCCTCACCGGTCCATGCCCACGTCGCACCAACACGCAACGTCTCAACAGGGGCTGACCAAAGCCCATCAGTTTCAGTTTGCGACCAGGAGATGACGAACGTGCCTCTAAAGCCCGTTTTCATGCCCGATACTCTGCCTCAATCTCTCCCGCCTCTTTTGGGCGGTGTCTTATTGCAGACAAAAGACGTCAAATATCGAAACGAATCAACTCTTTTTTACTTTTGCGGAAACAATTCCATCAAAAGTTGAAGCTAAAGCGCAACGCTCCAACAACTTGCCCGCCCGATTGACCTACATATTCTTCTGACAAATAGGTCGCCCCATAATAGAAGCTCGAATAACGGCTGCGCTGGTATTCGATGCCCGCACGGGCACGATATGTGACCGGTTTGGCCTTGGTTCCGAAACTTGCAGGAAAGAATGCGCTGTCGGATGTATGCGCGACATCGGCACCGACAATCGCGGTCCAACCAATATCGCCGTATTCGATCCCCTTATAGAGACTCCCCGTCAGAGAGTCGCGGAGCAGCAAATCACGATACGAGGCCGTGCCGATCACAACATCCGCGCCGACACGGGCCACGTCCTCGATCCCGACGCGACCTTCGAAGAACGGCTTGAAACGGATCGTATCGCTCAGCTCATAAGTCTTGGAGACCTCCAGCGTGCCGGTAAGATAGGTGGCGTTGCCGATCTGGTTGTCGATGACGTTCTGGCCAAGGCGCTGGAGGCCTAGGAGTTTGTGGAAATGGTCCTGAAACCGCGAGAGACCGGTCTGGGGCCCCGTAAAGGTCACATCGACACCTGCCGAAACGTCATAGCCATCGAGCTCGTAATAGGTATGCACACCCGCCGTCAAAGCACCGACATAAGCACGATCGTTCGAGTTCGCCCCGTTGAGCGAACGCGGCGCGATGATGTCGGAGCGCAACCGATATTCGATGATATCGCCGGGTCTAGCGGACAGACGTCCGTCCCATTCCGTACCCGTCATGATGTTGAGCGTATAGGTGCCCGTATGCCAACGGTCTTTGCGATCCCCGTAGGCGTCATTCACGAACATGCGGCCAAGCCCGAGAATGCCGAACTTTTCCACGAGAAACGACTCTTGGGCCTGAGCGGCACCGCCGGTCAGGGCGACGATAAGTGCAAGTACGGAGATACGCATACGAAAATCCTCTTTCCGCTCTAGCTAGGCCGCAGAAGTGTCAAAAGCAAATGCAATTGCGCGCCCGAAGACGCAGAGGGGACGGATATCGGACAAACAAACTGTTTCCGACTTCAAAGCGGATCGCTCATACCCCCGAGTTTGGCGGTTAGACCCTCGGCAGCCTGAATGACGGTGGCACCGACGGTTTCCACCTTGGCCTCGGTCAATCGTGCGGCTAGCCCCGAGACGGATATCGCCCCCGCTGCTTCGCCTTGGGGCGACCAGACCACCGCGGCAACACATCGAAGTCCCGTCACATGCTCTTCATCATCAACGGCAAAGCCCCGCGCGCGCGTACGTTCAAGATCGTGCAAAAGCTGGTCGGTGTTGCGGATAGACTTGGTCGTCAAAGGCGAAAAACCCACCCTTTCGGCCAGTGCCACAACGTCCTTTTCGGGCCATGTGGCCAAGATCGCCTTGCCCATTCCAGAGCAGAAGACAGGCACACGCCCGCCCGGGGGCGAAATGGCCCGCATGATTTCACGGCTTTCAACCTGTGAAACGGTAACAAGCGTATCGTGATCAAGAATGCCGAGGTTCGCGGTTTCACGTGTCGCATCCCTGAGCCGCCGCAAGAACGGAAGCGCAGGTGCAACAAAACTCCGCCGCTTGCCATAGGCCGCGCCGACGGCAAAGGCCTCGCGCCCGACGAACCAAAGAGAGGTATCAGCCTCGAACTGAGCAAAGCCTTGGGTTTCCAGAGTGGTCAACAGCCTGTGCGTCGTCGACACGGCAAGCCCGACCTCGCGTGCGATATCACTGACGCGGGCCCCGTCGTCGCTCCGTGCCAGCACCCGCAAAAGTCCAAGGGCGCGCACGACGGATTGAACCCCCTGCCCCGACGCGTTTTCTTCTGCCATGACCGAACCTTTCCACGATATGGAAAATATTTTTCGCTTTGTGGCAAACCTTGAGCCGCAGGTCTAGGTTTTCCTCGAATTGCATATGAGGAGTTTCCCATGTCGACCACCTATGTAGACCGCCACGGACTTTCTGTCGCCGCTGAACTGGCTACCCTCGTCGAGAACCAAGTCCTTCTCGGGGTGACGCCCGACGCTTTCTGGTCGGGATATGCGACAATGCTCCGCGATCTGGCCCCCGTGAACAAGGCGCTTTTGGCTAAGCGGGACGCGCTGCAAAAACAGATCGACGACTGGCACGTGGCCCACAAGTCAAAGGATTTCGATGCCGAGGCTTACCGCGCATTCTTGACCGAGATCGGCTATCTACAGCCCGAACCCGAACCGTTCGAAGTTTCCGTCACCAATGTGGATGCCGAAATCGCAACCATCGCAGGCCCGCAGCTCGTCGTGCCTGTCATGAATGCGCGTTTCGCGCTCAACGCAGCGAACGCCCGTTGGGGATCGCTCTATGATGCGCTCTATGGAACCGACGCCATCGAAGGCGCGCCTCAGGGCAAAGGTTATGACGCAGAGCGCGGCGCCAAAGTCATCGCATGGGCGCGCGCCCATCTGGATCAGGCCGTCCCACTAGCACAGGGCACATGGGCCGAAGTCGAGGCGCTTTCGGTCGACGACGGCACCCTGAGCGTTACGGTTGGCGGGACGAGAACCGAACTGGCCGACGCATCCCAGTTCGCCGGCCACAACGCGAGCGGGAATATCTTCCTGCGTGCCAACGGCCTTTTGATCGAGATCGTGGTCGACCGCGCCAGCCAGATCGGAGGCACCGATCCTGCAGGTATCGCGGATGTGCGTTTGGAAAGTGCCCTGACCGCCATTCAGGACTGCGAGGACTCGGTCGCCGCTGTCGATGCCGAGGACAAATGCGCCGTCTATGCCAACTGGCTCGGCCTGATGAAAGGTGACCTGACCGAGACCTTCGAGAAGGGCGGCAAATCACTGACCCGTCGCCTTAATCCCGATGTAACCTATACGGCGCCTGACGGCTCCGAAGTCGTGCATCCGGGTCGCGCG
>JALRIK010000156.1 GCA_023255435.1 Marivivens sp. | reverse complement strand
GGCCATAATATTTCGTAGCTCTGAGCCTTGGCGCAAAGCAACACCAACAGCACGCCCCTCTTTTATCAGAACACGTTCGACCAGGGCCTCAGATATCACTTCAAGTGTTGCACGCTTTAATGCAGGTCGAAGAAAAGCATCGGCAGCGGACCATCTTCGCCCCTTTCGAACGGTGCTATTCAGGCGCATCACGCCTTCTCGTTCGGAACCGTTCAAATCCTGTCGCTCGATCCAGCCAGCTTGCGCAATCGCTTTAAGGAAATGCTTTGAAAACGGATGCATACGCGCATCGAGTTTGCCAACATAGACTTTGCCAGCAATGTCAGTGTCAGTAAGACCTGAGCCGGTGTCTGGCTCTTTGACCTCGAGATCGGAATAGGTTTTGAGCACATTTCGCCAACCCCATCCGATCGCTCCAGCGGCTTCCCAATCGTCAAAGTCATGCGGAAGACCTTGGAGGTAGGCCATCGCATTGATCGAAGATGATCCACCGGTAACGCGTCCACGCGGCCAGAATGCCCTCCGACCGTTTAGACCTGGATCAGGCTCGGCCGTGTAGCACCAATTCACGGCTGGGTCATCATAGGTCTTGGCATATCCCAGAGGGACTTTGATCCAAAAGCGGTTATCGGACCCACCTGCCTCGACAAGGGCAACCTTGTATTTACCAGATCGCGTCAATCGCTCCGCAAGAACACATCCTGCCGATCCTGCGCCCACAATGATGAAATCAAAGGTCTGCAATCTGAGCTGTTCCCAACCAAAACGCCAAAGGGCATGGCGAATAGCCACGCTCAATGTCTCTCATGCGTTGATTGTGAACTCAAACAATGCTTTTTATACTTAAGACCTAAAAATATTTAATGGTGATGGTGATGGACCTGCCCCCTCCGACATGGCTTCGAACATTTGAAGCCGCTGCGCGGCTTGGTAGTTTTCGAGCGGCGGCAGAGGAACTTGGCTTAACGCCTGCTGCGGTCAGTCAGCAAATGCGTCTGCTTGAGCAACATGTCAAAACACTCCTTTTCGAGCGGCTTCCGCGCGGCGTCGCGTTGACGGATACAGGCAAAGCTTACGCTCAGGCCGTTCGCAAAGGACTAGCCGACATTCAAGCGGCGACCCAAGGGCTTTTTGGGCGTGCCAAACGCGCGAGAATTAGGGTGAGAGCCTCGATTTCTTGTGCCGCTCTGGTAATCGCCCCGAGGCTCCATGAGTTTCTAGAAGCCCACCCAAATATCGATGTTGAGCTATCGACGTTTGTTTGGGCCGATAATTTCCAACTGGGTGACAGCGATGTGGATATCAGATTTGGATTTGGAGATTGGACAGATGGTCGGGTCACACATCTAGGACACGAATTTGCAATTCCAGTCTGCTCCCCACACTATCTGGCCAGCTTTTCCGGCAAACCTGATCTCAGAGAACTAGCATCGGAACACATGATCTCTATTCAGGGCTCGGAATCTGACTGGCCCCTTCTATTCAAGCAACGGGGGCAAACACCTCCTGTAAACGCGCGAATTACCCGCTTTGATTCATCGCTCATGGCGCTTCAAACGCTTTGCAACTCTCGGGGGCTTGCCGTGGTTCTCGAAAGCTTTGCAGAGAGCTTTTTGAATTTAGGGCTGCTGATCGCTCCATTTGACGAAAAGATAGCCATCCGCCCAGCCCATTTTCTGATTGAACGCAATGACGCTCAATCGAGAAAAGAAGTTGAAGCCTTTAGAGAGTGGGTGAAATCTATTTATCGTGTTTCGAATTCTTAAGAGTGAGACCAAAGCGGCAGAGCCTATTTGGGGCGCATAAATCCCAAAAAAGCTGGATCTCCGCTTCTCGTTCCGCCACATAAATTCGAAATGGATCAACAACACGAAAGTTTGGCTTTGATCTGAGGTCTTCTGGACCCTCGTTCATATAGGTTAGACATCGATATTATTGCCGACTACTGTGTAAACAAATGCCGACAAACCAAGACGAAAATTTCGCGAAATTGTTTTTGGCTGCAAAAAGACTTCCAATAATAGCTCAAATTCGCAGGTATCGCTCTTGTTACCTCGCAAAACTCTACCTTGAGAGACGCAGGATTTGCCGCTTGCAACCCGAGTGGCCCATGCGAGGACATGAGCCACAATTTTGTTCAAGGAGTTAGAACTGATCCGCTTCGAATACCGTATGGATCACGTGGCCATCGAACATTTCGAATAGCTTTTTGGAAACCTCTTTGCTCTCCCAACGGGTGGGCGAAGCAAGGGCTTCTTCGATATGGGCGCGGGTTTCGAATTTCATTGCCATGACAAGCGGAAACGGGCTCTCGGGGTCGTCGCTTTCAACCTCGCGGTGCACCCGTAGTTCAAGAAGATGCGGGAAAGCGCCCCAGAGGGGAACAAGATTGTCGCGCCAATGTGCGTGGAAGCTCTCCTCCATGCCCTCTTTGATTTTACCTTTGAAGAAGGCGCAGCGAATATACATCTTTCGGTTTCCTTGTGTGGGACGTGCTGGGCATAAGCAGTGCAGGCCGAAACCTAAATATGCAAGGGATTGCATGGATCGGGAGCGTAAGACTTCCTAAACTCAGACTACGGTTTCTCTTCTGCCGTTGCGACCACGGGAACAAAATAACCGGTTTTCACACGCTCCATCACCGCACTGCTGCGAAAGCGCTTTACGTTCTCTTCAGCAAAGAAATACCTGCGGGTAAAGGCTTCGTAGTCGGCCATATCCTTGGCCGAAACGATAAGTATAAAATCGGCACTTCCCGTCACGTAATAGCATTGCATGACCTCGGGCGCGGCCTCTATGCGCGCCTTGAAACGGTCGATATCGGTAATCCGTTCGTTTTCGAGCGAAACCTCGACAATAAAGGTGATCCCCCGCCCGACCTTCTGGGGATTCAGAACCGCGATCTCTTTTTCGACATACCCACTTGATCTAAGCCGCGCGAGCCGTTTGCGGCATGCATCGGCAGAAAGCCCGACCAAGGGCGACAAAGCTTCGGCGGTGACGCGGGCGTCGCGCTGAATAGCTTCGAGAATGAGAGCGTCGAATCGATCCATAAATCATCTGGATCGGATTTTCGGCCCAATTGATAGAAAATTCACCATCGCACGCCGAAATTCGGACAAAATGAACTCAATAGGACCGAAAATCAGCCACTTAGGGACCAAATCATCCGAAAAAGGGCATCGTGAATTTGCTAGGCTCCAGAAAAACCAAGAGGAGCAGCCTTTGCCGAAGACCATCCCCAACCCGCTACGTGGTCAGATCCTTGATCTAGGCGTGCCGCTTCCCTGTGATGATGCGCGCGGGGTCGAGACGCTTCTTGGGCGCTGCCCTGCCTATCGTCAAACGCCGCTGGTTCAGGTCCCGCAGCTTGCTGCCCGAACCGGCGTCGCCGAGGTCTGGGTCAAGGACGAGAGCAATCGCATGGGTCTTGGGAGCTTTAAGGCGCTGGGCGCGGCTTTTGCCATCGCGCGCGAGGCTTCGACCCTTGGAAACGCTGGGCCTTCGGCTCTTTCGGGGCGGACCTATGTGACCGCCAGTGCTGGCAATCACGGTCTGTCGGTTGCCGCAGGGGCCGCTCTTTTCGGGGCACGTGCCGTGATTTACCTCTCGAAAACCGTGCCCCATGCTTTTGCAGAACGATTGCGCGCAAAGGGCGCCGAGGTGGTGATCCAAGGCGAAACCTACGAAGACAGTATGGCGGCAGCGATGGAGGCCGCTTCGGTTCAGGGGTGGACGCTTTTGTCCGACAGCTCGTGGCAAGGGTATTTCGAGATGTCTTATCGGGTGATGGAAGGCTATCTGATGCTGGCCGAAGAAACCGTTCGGCAAATGTCGGTGCCCCCGACGCATATCCTTTTGCAAGCGGGGGTCGGTGGCCTTGCGGCTTCGGCGGCGGCTCTCTTCCGCAAGGCTTGGGGGGATGCGCCCGTCATGATCGTGGTAGAGCCGGAATACGCCCCCGCCATCCAACAAAGCCTTGTTGCCGGTCGCGCGGTCGACACGGCGGGCCCTGTGTCGAACATGGGCCGCCTTGATTGTAAAACCCCGTCGCTCATTGCCCTAGCGGGACTGGCGCGGGATGCCGACCTTGCCTGTACCATCACCGAAGACGAAGCGACCGAAGGGGTGAGGGTTCTGGTGGAGCTTGGGATCGAGACGACGCCTTCGGGAGGCGCAGGGCTTGCTGCTTTGATTGCGGGGCTTGATCTTTCGCCCGATGCCCGCGTTCTTGCCATCGTGAGCGAAGGTGCTGCCTGATGGACCGCGCTTCGCTCGTCTTTCCTGCCGCCGAATTCGAGAGCCGCTTGGCCCGACTTCAACAGCGGATGGCGCAGGACCATCTCGAAGCGCTGCTTCTCACCGCACCTTCCGATATCTTTTATGTGACAGGGTTCTTGACGCGGTTTTGGGAAAGCCCTGCTCGGCCGTGGTTTGTCATCGTGCCTGCCTCGGGTGAACCCGTCGCGGTCATTCCCTCGATCGGACGCGATCTCATGGGCAAGACCTGGATC
>JALRIK010000155.1 GCA_023255435.1 Marivivens sp. | reverse complement strand
ACCTGCTCAAGGCGCAGACGATCCCCCGAAATCATCGCTGGCTCCGACGGCATCGTGCGGGTGATGAGCACTTGGCGGCTCTTGAGTTGTGGCTCCATCATGGCAAGCGCCGAGGCCACAGCGTCCCTAGTATCAACGGGTTGAAAGCTGTCCGAGCCTTTGCGGGCATAGGATTTGAGCTGCTTGGTGATCGCGCCCATCCGCTCGATCAGATCGTCGATCCGCTGGAACGACGAGAGCGCCTCGTCGGGCCGCTTGCGCTGCAATAGGAGCCGTGCACCCGCCAGATAGGTTTTCATCGCGGCCAATGGCTGGTTCAACTCGTGGCTGACTGCGGCGGACATCTCGCCCAGAGCGGCAAGTTTCGAGGACTGCGCCAGCGATTGTTCGGCCACTTCGAGGGTCTTTTCGACCTTTTCACGTTCGGCGATTTCTCGCTGGAGCCGCAAATTCAATGCGCGAAGCTCCGCCGACTCGCGCTGGAAAAGCCGCATGCGGTTCTCGTTCTTGCGTGATCGGACAAAGAAGGAGAGCGCAAGAAGGATCGCAAACCCCATGATTTCGAGTGCCAGGGCCCCGTTGACCTTTTCGCGCACCGAATCATAGGTGGTGAAACTGACCATCTTCCAGCCTTGGAACGGGATGCGCGTCTCGCGGCGCATCACGGCTTCCCCCTTGAGATAGGCATCCACTGAAAGAGCCGCCCAGTCCTGTGTCGCACGAAGCGCGCGCTGGATGGCGGACGGCGCGGATTGACGGGCCAGCGCCGAGGCTTCATCCAGCCCGCGCCAACGCGGCTCGGTGGCGAGAATGATTTGCCCCGCGCTGTCGGCCACGAAAACCGCGTCCGAAATCCCTGCCCAGCCCCGTTCGAGCTTTTGAAGATCAACCTCGACCGTGATCACGCCAAATGCGCCCGTGGTGTCGTCCATGCGGCGGGAATAGAAAAACCCGTAGCCGCCCGTCTCTTTTTGGAAGGTGGTGAAAATGGTCGCATTGGCCCGCAAAGCGTTCACAAAATAAGGCGCGGTGCGGTGGTTTTCGCCAAGTCGGTTGCGGTCGGTCGCGGCGACAGTGCGCCCGTCCTTATCAAGAAGCATCAAGGACGCAGCGCCGATCTCGTCCACAAAGGACAAAAGCCTCTGGGTCGAAAGCGTATATTCCTGCGCCCGCAGCGCATTGAGCAACTCGGGATCGCGAGCCAGAAGCTGGGGCACGATCGAATTGCGCTGAAGTTCGGAAATCAGGTTAGCGGCGTAAAGCGTCATCCGCAGTTCGGCGCGGTTGCGCGTCGTCTCGGTGAAACGCTCGGTCAGGAAAAGATTGGTGAAATACATCACCCCGATTGCGACAACGACGAACAAAACGAACGCCAAGCGCCCGAGCCAACGCCCGAGCTGCCTTTGCCCATTTCTCACTGTCGCAAATTTTGCCATGCGCCGAGTTTACGCCCGCGCTCCGGCCGCAGCAATACGCAGCCCTTAGGCCGAGACGACCTGATCGATCAATCCGCGGAAAAGCGCCTGTCCGTCAGTGCCGCCGTGCTGCCCGTCTACGGCGCGCTCGGGGTGCGGCATCATGCCGAGAACGCGGCGGTTTTCCGAGAGCACGCCCGCGATATCGGCTTTCGCGCCGTTCGGGTTGTCGACATAGGTAAAGGCGATACGGTCATCGCCCTTGAGCGCGGCAAGCGTCTCGTCATCGCAGAAGTAGTTACCGTCATGGTGGGCAACGGGGATCGAAACCACGCTGCCTTTTTCATAGCCACGGGTAAAGGCGCTGTCCGAAGTCGCAACCTTAAGATCGACGGACTTGCAAACGAACTTGAGCCCTGCATTGCGCATTAGGGCACCGGGAAGAAGACGGGTTTCAGTCAAAACCTGAAAGCCGTTGCAGACGCCAAGCGCATAACCGCCGCGGTTCACGTGCTCGACAAGACCGTGGCAGACGGGCGACTGGGCAGCGATGGCACCGCAGCGCAGGTAATCCCCGAACGAGAAGCCACCCGGCACAGCCACAAGGTCCATTCCCTTGGGAAGCCCTTCGTCCTTGTGCCAGACCATCGTGACATCGGCGCCCGCATTGCGCAGAGCAACAGCCATATCACGGTCACAGTTGGACCCCGGAAAAACGATGACGGCAGCTTTCATGACAGGGACTCCGCAGCAAGGATCAAAGGTTTGCCCGCGACATACTCTGTGGCCGCCCAAGGCTCAAGTCCTTTGGCTCGCCTCACGGCGCGGATCGGTTGAAAACCGGCGATATTTCGACGCTTCGGCCAAAGAAAAACCGCACCAAAGCATCCTTTGGCGCGGTTTGGTCTCTTATCCCGAAAAGATCAGAGAATTTCGATGGAGTAGCTCTCGATCACGGTATTGGCGAGAAGCTTCTCGCACATTTCCTTGATGGTGGCTTCCGAGGTGCCGTCCGCAAGATCGAGCTCGATGACTTTGCCCTGACGGACGCCTTCGACCCCGCCGAAGCCCAAGGCGCCGAGCGCGTGGCGCACAGCCTCGCCCTGAGGGTCCAGAACACCGTTCTTCAGCATGACATAAACTTTGGCCTTCATCTCGAGAGGCTCCCTTTCTCGTCTTTCTTCAGCGCGATCAGTTGATCAGCGTCGGTTTGGTTGCATGGGTGACGTTCGAAGGCAGAACCCCGAGACGGCGCGCCACTTCTGTGTAGGCGTCGGCGAGGTTGCCCAAGTCGCGACGGAACACGTCCTTGTCGAGCTTCTGGCCCGTTTCGATGTCCCATAGGCGGCAGCTATCTGGGCTAATCTCGTCGGCAACAACCAGACGCGGGAAGTCGTTTTCCCAAATGCGGCCGATCTCAATCTTGAAGTCGATGAGCTTGATTCCAACGCCGTGCATAACGCCGGCAAGGAAGTCGTTCACGCGCAGAGCAATCGACACGATATCATCGAGATCCTGCTGCGACGCCCAACCAAAGGCGACGATGTATTCTTCGGGCACAAGAGGATCACCCAAAGCGTCATCCTTGTAGGAGAACTCGACGATGGGGCGCGGAAGCTGCGTGCCCTCTTCAAGACCCAAACGCTTGGCCATGGAGCCTGCCGCATAGTTGCGCACGATCACTTCGAGAGGGATGATCTCGACATGACGGCAAAGCTGCTCGCGCATGTTGAGACGCTTGATGAAGTGGGTCGGAATGCCAACAGCCTGAAGTCCGGTCATAAAGAACTCGGACAAACGGTTGTTGAGAACGCCCTTGCCCTCGATCACGGCCTTTTTCTCGGCGTTGAAGGCGGTCGCGTCATCCTTGAAATACTGAACAATGGTTCCCGGCTCGGGGCCTTCGTACAGAATTTTTGCTTTGCCTTCGTAAATCTTTTTGCGGCGCGCCATGAGCGATCCCTCGTCTTGTCACTGACGTTGGTGCAGTGAGTCATTCGTGCCTATAAGCCAAGCCCCCCGTCACCGCAAGAATTGCCAAGTCCGCAATGCGGTCAAAATCGCACCAAAGCGCATATAGCATGGATCATTGCCCCGAAGGGATGCGATTTTTGGCCATTTGGGTTTGAAAAAGGACGCACTCCGTGCCATGTGCCAAGTTAATGCTAAACCGAAAAGGCACTTCCCATGACGAACGCGCTTTCAAAGCTGCTTGAGACGAACGACTGGCTGATGGCTGATGGTGCTACGGGCACCAATCTCTTCAACATGGGCCTCAGCTCGGGCGAACCGCCCGAATTCTGGAACGTGGACAAGCCCGACAACATTCGCAAGCTCTATAAGGGCGCTGTGGATGCGGGTTCGGATATCTTTCTCACCAATTCGTTTGGGGGCAATGCGGCGCGTCTGAAGCTCCATAATGCACAAAACCGCGTTGGCGAGCTGAACCGCGTGGCGGCTGAGCTTGGCCGCGAGATCGCAGACGCTTCGGGCCGCACGGTCGTTGTTGCAGGCTCGGTCGGCCCCACGGGTGAGATCATGGCACCGATGGGCAACCTCACCCACGAGATTGCCGTCGAGCTGTTCCACGAGCAGGCCGTCGCCCTAAAAGAAGGCGGCTGCGATGTGCTCTGGGTGGAAACCATTTCCGCCGTCGAGGAATTCAAAGCGGCAGCAGAGGCGTTTGCCCTTGCAGATATGCCGTGGTGCGGCACCATGAGCTTTGACACTGCAGGACGCACGATGATGGGTGTGACCTCGGCAGATATGGTCAAGATGATCGGCAAGCTGCCGAACCCGCCGATTGGCTTTGGCGCGAATTGCGGCGTCGGAGCATCCGACCTGTTGCGCACCGTGCTCGGCTTTGCCGCAGCAGGTGCAGAGCAGCCCATCATTTCCAAGGGCAACGCAGGTATCCCCAAGTATCACGACGGTCATATTCACTATGACGGCACTCCCGCTCTAATGGCCGACTATGCGATCCTTGCCCGCGACTCGGGCGCACGGATCATCGGCGGATGCTGCGGCACCCAGCCCGAGCACCTCGTTTCCATGCGCCGCGCCTTGGAGAACACCCCCAAAGGCGACCGCCCGACACTGGAAACCATCGCTGAAAAGCTT
>JALRIK010000154.1 GCA_023255435.1 Marivivens sp. | reverse complement strand
GTGGTTCGATTCCGCCCCCGGGCACCACTTTTACCGAATGTCGATTGTAGTCTCTCGCAAGGGTGAAGCGTTTCTACGCGTTCGAACATGTGGGCCACGAAAGCTTATTCCATCTACATTCTTGAAAGCAGGTACTCGGTCTCGAGAGAGCGGAGTTTTGCGGAGTGCCCTTCTATCTGAACGGGGTCGTGTTCGTCGCCGGGGTGAACCATGACCCAGACTTCCTTAGCGCTGCTTTGCGCTGCGCGATTTGCGGCTTCGATTTGTGTTTCCAGAACCGCGATTGCACGTTCGGGATCATCAAGAGGGAGAATCCCGCCAAATCTCCAATTCGTCTCGACCCCGAGCTCTTGGGTCAAGGCGTGGCTACGATTGCCCAATCGAGCGAGAACGCGCTCTTTCAAGCCGATCGGACGCGCGATCGGGCGGATCGAGCGCACAGGAATCCCTAAGTCCGCGGCTTTCACCAAAACAATCCTGCTGACCGTGGGATAGGCATGGCAGTGCTCGTGACCGTCGATATAGTCAGGCTGTCTGCCGAACAAGGATCGGAAGAGCTCTAATTGTCGGTCGAGCGCTGCTTGAGCTCGGTGTGCTCCCAGACCGAGAAGCCCCTTTAGCAACACCAAATTTCGGCTTTGGGTGGAGGTGATTCCCCCTGCGGGATAGGTCAGGTTGAAATGAAGTCCGATCTTTTTGGTGCCGATACAGTCGAGAAGGGCTTCGGCAGATGCTTTGGTGCAGGTCTCCACGAGCACCGAAGTGGCATCGATGGCGTCTCTTGCAAGCAGACTACGGATTGCGGCGTCATGTCGTTCACCGAGTCCGTAGTCGTCGGCGATAAGTATGGCTCTTGCTTTTGTCATCACACCTTGGGAAGTGGCTAGGTGACGCGACTTTTCAGCGTCGGGCCACGGGTGTCAATCTGTGATGGCGTTCGTTATGCCGCCGATTTCCGGCGAAACCGCTTCCATGCCACGATCGCACCGCCGACGATGACAACGAGAAGATAGTCTATGACGGGAATACGGGCGATTTCATTGAGGTTTGCCCACCCACGCTCGGAATAGACCGCCACTACGCCACCCACAAACGCGAAAAGGATCAATCCCCGCACCAGACGCGACCAACCCAGTCCGTGCATTTGTGTCACGATGAAAATCGCTGCAAAGCCGAAGAAGAACATCGGCCAGAACGCCTGACCCGCGACCAATGCCACAGTCACCCCGTGGATCAGGACCGAAACTTCGAGGGTCAGGGTCCACCAACGGTTTGTGTGCATCTTTGTAAAGGCGAGCGCGCCTTGGATCATCAAAAGGAAGGTGTAGAAAAAGCCGAGGAGATGACCCCAAGTGGTTTCCATGGGGTGGAACCAATAGGTGTATGTCACGGCCCATGCGAAATAGTAACCGTGCGTGCGGATAAGTCCGTCTCGTGCGGATTTCAGCCAACCACCGCCGTATCCAAAGACCAGCCCGCGGCGTGGGGCTTCGATGATTAGGACCATGATCAATAGAAAAATCACGGAAAGCTGCGAAGAAAAGACCGAGGTATCCTGCGCAAGCCCGTCATACCAAACCGCTGTCTGGAGATAGTGCAATGCGCCGAAGCCGAGCATCCCGAAAAGGCCGATGACATTCAGGGGATGCAAGCTGTTGCGGTTGCGCAGCGCGTCGCGGTGTTTTTGACCCCACCAGATCAGGCCCCAGAAAAAAATCTGGTGCAGCGCATAGAACCCCCAAGCGGTGAGCTGGCCCATGGTCGTTTGCTCTGGCAATTTCCAGTAATACCACGCGGCGCCCGTATCGGGCAGGTGCTCGATACGGCTGAGGATCGGTTCGAGAAGCAGGATCGACCAGGTGCCCAGGAACGCAACGCTGCAGGCAATCCAAAATGCGGTCATCAGGCGTTTATCGGTCATCGGTCCCTCGCTTTTATCGGTATACGTGCTTTGTGCGGTCACGGATCAATCAGACCATCGGTAAGTTGAAGGTCGCTTTGATCCTGTCCATCACCACCGAGGTCTTGAACCCTTTGATATCGGGGTTGTCATAGAAAAACTCGCGGGTGAAGGCTTCGTAGTCCGCCATATCCTTGGCGCTGACGATCAAGAGAAAGTCGGTCTCGCCGGTGACGTAATAGGCGCTCATTACTTCGGCAGAGCTTCTCACCGAGCGTTTGAAGCGGTCGATGATATCGGCGCGTTCGCGGGCAAGCTCGACCGAAACTAGCATCATGAGGGGTCTGCCCGCCGCGTTCGGATCGACCACCGAGATATCCGCCGTGATCACTTTATCGGCCCGCAATTTCGCCAAGCGGCGCTGGACGGAGGTTGGCGACAGCCCGACCAATTCCGAGAGTTCCGCATGCGTCAGTTGATTGTTCTGCTGAACGTGGTGCAGGATTCTTTTGTCGATCTTGTCCATCTTGGGTTTTTCCAAAGACTTTGGTGTAATCTATGCAGGAAAACTGCGCCATTGCCCAATCAATTGCAGAAAAAACGCAGAGATGGAAGTTAGGATCGGGGAAATACTCGGAGGTCTCATGCCTGATTTGCCATTTACCCTTGCTGAATATGATACGCGTCTCGCGCGCGTGCGTGCCTCGATGTCCGAACGCGGACTTGATGCGGTCTTTGTGACCGACCCTTCGAACATGGCATGGCTCACGGGCTATGACGGTTGGTCGTTCTATGTGCACCAAGGCGTTTTGCTGCGGCTCGAGGGCGAGCCCGTTTGGTGGGGCCGTGCGATGGATGCCATCGGGGCGGGGCTGACCACTTGGCTCGCCAAGGACAATATCCGTGGATATGACGACACCTTTGTCCAGAATCCCGCAAAGCACCCGATGGAGGATCTGTCGCGGCTTTTGGCGGAACACGGTCTGGACAAGGCGCGTGTCGGTCTCGAGATGGATAACTACTACTTCACGGCTTCTGCCTTCCTCTCGCTGCAAAAGAACCTTCCCAATGTGCAGTTCGAGGACGCAACGGGTCTTGTGAACTGGCAACGGGCGATCAAGTCCGAGACCGAGCTCGACTACATGCGCCGCGCGGCGCGCATCGTGGAAAAGATGCATCAGGTCGTGGTCGACAAGGCCGAACTCGGGATGAAAAAGAACGAGCTGATCGCCGACATCTATCATGCCTCTGTTATGGGCGCAGAGGGTCATTGGGGCGATTACCCCGCCATCGTGCCTATGGCGCCTTCGGGGATGGATGCGACCGCACCGCATCTTACGTGGGATGATACCCCGCTCAAGGCGGGCGAAAGCACCTTCTTCGAGATTGCGGGCGCCTACCGCCGTTATCAATGCCCGCAATCACGCACGCTTTTCCTCGGCAAGCCGCCGCAGAAATATATCGACGCTGAAAAGGCTGTGCTGGAAGCAGTAGAGGCGGGCCTCGAACAGGCCAAGCCGGGCAATCACTGTGAAGACATCGCCAACGCTTTCAACGCGACGCTCAACAAGCATGGCTTTGTCAAAGACGGGCGCTGTGGCTATGCCATCGGGATTTCCTATCCTCCGGACTGGGGCGAGCGCACTATGTCGTTCCGCCGTGGGGACATGTCTGTGCTCAAGCCCGGTATGACCTTTCACTTCATGCCCGCACTCTGGCTTGATGACGGCGGGCTCGAGATCACCGAACCGATCGTGATCACCGAAACGGGCGTGGAATGTCTGTGCCGCACGCCGCGCCAGATGTTCATCAAGGATTGATCGATGCGCGCCAACCCGATCAGCCCGACCGTCGACTTCGACAAGGACGGTGTCCAGCATGGACACCTTCGCCTTCCCTATAGCCGCAACGACAGTGCTTGGGGGTCGGTGATGATCCCTTTGACTGTGGTCAAGAACGGATCTGGCCCGACGGCTTTGCTCACGGGCGCGAACCATGGTGACGAATACGAGGGTCCGCTTGCTCTTTTCGATCTGGCGGCAAGGCTCGGCGCAGAAGAGATTTACGGTCGGGTCATCATCATTCCCGCGATGAACCATCCCGCGTTCATGGCGGGCACCCGTGTTTCGCCGATTGATCAGGTGAATATGAACCGCGCTTTTCCGGGGGTCCCCGATGGGACGGCGACCCAAAAGATCGCCGATTATTTCCAACGCACACTTCTGCCGATGGCTGATGTAGTTCTTGATTTT
The DNA here is from genome assembly GCA_023255435.1 of Marivivens sp. Classification (GTDB taxonomy): domain Bacteria; phylum Pseudomonadota; class Alphaproteobacteria; order Rhodobacterales; family Rhodobacteraceae; genus Marivivens. The sequence continues at coordinate 491 of JALRIK010000154.1, read as the reverse complement.
CATTCGGGCGGCAAGACGCTCGACTTCTTGCCCTTTGCCGCCTCGCACATCCTCGAGGACGCGGAGCAGCACGCACGTTGCCGCGCGGCGCGGGATGCTTTCAATGCGCCCTTTAGTGTCGAGATGCGCGAGATCGACGCGCTGGGCATGTATGATGATGCTGCCGAGGGACAGGGGAAAACCTTTGTCACGACAGAGCTTGGCGGGCAGGGGTCCGCGACGCCCTATACCACCGAAATCGCGCGCAAAGGTGTGCGCAATCTCTTGATCCATGCGGGTATCCTGAACGGTGAGCCAGAGGTCGGGCCGACGCGGCACCTCAGCCAACCTGATGACGCCTGCTTCCACTTTACCGCCGAGGGCGGGCTTGTGGAGTTTCTGATTTCACTTGGTGACACCGTGACGGTCGGCGAGCCGATCGCCCGGATTTGGGACATGCGCCAGACAGGGCGCACTCCAATCACTGTCACCGCTCAACGGGACGGGCTTTT
>JALRIK010000153.1 GCA_023255435.1 Marivivens sp. | reverse complement strand
GGCGCAGGCGCTCGGAATCCAGCTGATCGACGTGCGTCTCAAGCGCACCGACCTTCCGCCCGAGAACCTTCAAGCCACCTATAACCGCATGGAAGCCGAACGCGAGCGAGAGGCAGCCGACGAAGTGGCCCGTGGCCGCGAAGCCGCCCAGCGGATCGAAGCACAGGCGGATCGTACCGTGGTCGAACTCACCTCTGACGCACAGCGTCAGGCAGAGATCATCCGCGGTGAGGCAGATGCGCAGAGCACCGCCATCTATGCGGCCGCTTATGGCGAAGATGCAGAGTTCTTCCGTTTCTATCGCTCGCTGATCGCCTATCGCGATGCCCTCGGCTCGGAAAACACCTCGATGGTGCTCTCGCCCGAGTCCGATTTCTTTGACTACCTTCGCTCGTCGCAGGGGGCCACCGACTGATGGGGTTCATCCTGCTGGCAATCGGGCTGGTATGCGTGGTGGAGGGGCTGGCCTATGCGCTGGCCCCTTCGCTTATGGAAAGGTCGCTCGAAGCGCTCAAAGCTATGCCGATCGAAATGCGCAGACGGGTCGGTCTGGGGGCTTTGGCGGTCGGGGTCGGCCTTGTCTGGGCGGCTTTCGCCCTTGGTTTCGGCTCGTAACAATTCGTCACGTGCCTTTGAGAGTGCGCGATGGCTGTTTGAATTGATTTCGGAACGGCTTAGGCTCACATCTAGCGGAACGAAGCCGCCTTCGGTTTTGAATTACATTTGCGAGGAGAAAAGTCCGTGTCGTCCAATACTTTCGCGATCACGTCGAACCGTCCCAAACTCGGGGGGATGCTTTCTGCAATTGCTCTTTCCGTCGCCCTGATCGCAGGGCCTGTGCCGCAGGTTCTCGCGCAGGATCGTCCCGCAAGCTTTGCCGAACTGGCAGAGCAGATCAGCCCCGCCGTCGTGAATATCACAACGACCACAACGATCGCGGCCAGCACCCTACCGCAGGGCGTTGTGCCCGAAGGCTCGCCTTTCGAGGATCTGTTCCGTGACTTCAACGGACCCCAAGGCGGTCCGCGCCGATCCAATGCTCTGGGGTCGGGCTTTGTCATCTCGGAAGACGGTTATGTCGTGACCAATAACCACGTCATCGAAGGCGCCGACGAGATCATGATCGAATTCTTCGAAGGCGGCGAGATGAAGGCCGAAGTGGTCGGCACCGATCCCAACACCGATATCGCGCTTCTCAAGGTCGATGCCACCGGGCTCGATTTCGTGGAGTTCGGCGACAGCGACACGTCGCGTGTCGGGGATTGGGTGCTCGCAATGGGCAACCCGCTCGGCCAAGGCTTCTCGGTTTCGGCAGGGATCGTCTCGGCCCGAAACCGCGAATTGTCGGGCACTTATGACGACTACATCCAGACCGATGCCGCCATCAACCGTGGTAACTCGGGCGGCCCTCTGTTCAACCTCGATGGTGAAGTGATCGGTGTGAACACCGCGATCCTATCGCCCAATGGCGGCTCTATCGGGATCGGCTTCTCGATGGCCTCCAACGTGGTCAAGAACGTGGTGGACCAGCTCAAGGAATACGGCGAAACCCGTCGAGGCTGGCTTGGCGTCCGTATTCAGGACGTGACCGAAGACATGGTCGACGCCATCGTCGGGCTTGAGCAGACAGGTGGCGCTCTGGTGACCGATGTGCCCGTCGGACCCGCGATGGATGCAGGCGTCAAAGCCGGTGACGTGATCATCCGCTTCGACGGCAAAGAGGTCGCGAACACCCGCGAGTTGGTGCGTATGGTCGGCAATGCCCCCGTGGGTGCGGAGGTCGATGTGACCGTTCTGCGGGACGGAGACGAGGTCGAGCTTGCCGTCACGTTGGGACGCCGCGAAACCGCTGAAAGCGTATTGCCTGCGACCATGGAACCCGATGTCCCTGCCACGGCGGACCTCTTTGGCATGACGCTGTCCGAGCTGTCGGAAGAGCTCTCGACCCAATACGGGATCAACACGGATCGCGGTGTGCTTGTTCTTTCGGTCGAACCAGGAAGTGATGCAGAAGACAAAGGTCTTCGCGAAGGGGATCTGATCACTGAAGCAGGTCAGCAACCGGTCGAGAATATCGACGACCTCGAAACGCGCATCAGTGAAGCGCGTGACGCGGGCCGCCGCTCGCTCCTTCTTTTGATCCGTCGCGGCGGAGAGCCCCGTTTCGTCGCTTTGAATATCGAAGAGTGATCAAAGATCAACGTAACGCAAAATGGCGCCCCTGTGGCGCCCTTTTCAGTTCTGGAGGTCCTCGGCGCTGATGGCGACCAAGCCGAAGTCCCGCGCGGTCCTGATGTCCAGAAGCGAGCTGTCATAGCCTTCCTGACGTTGATAGGTCTGGATCGCTTTTTGTGTGGCATCATCCATGATCCCGTTGATCAGACCGCTATAGGTCCCACGGGTTCTGAGCGCGCGTTGAAGTGACGCGACAAAGTCTTGCGTCAAGGCTTGCGGACATACGGTTTCAAAAACTACCTCGCGGCGCTCGCGCAGGATCGCTTGTCGCGTCACGGTGCGAAAAACGGCTTGGCTTGTCACGGTGCCGTCTGATGTCACCATCGCGGGCTGGACCATCACATGTTCGGTTACGGTTTCGATGACCGCAGGGGTGACGTCGCGTCCGTAACAGTTCCCCGCGACGTCATATTCGATGGCTTCTGCGTTAAAGCTCGGAGGGTTGGATGCCGGCACAAGCCCGCCGGAACAGGCCGACAAAGTCAGCCCGCCGATGAAAGCGGTGAGAATGGATGTGCGACGGGCCAACTGCTCTGCCTCTTGGTGTTTCGCAGACTATAGCCATGCGCTGGGGCTGAGGCCAGCAAATGTCGCAATGGTGAAGTCAGGTGCGTGTTTTGCACTGGAAAGCCGCATAGGGGTCGCATAGTTTACGCGGGACTGAAAACACTTGAGGGATAAGGCAACTCATGGCGCGCATCACCTATATCGAACACGGCGGCAAGGAACACACGATCGAGGTCAAGAACGGCCTGACCGTGATGGAAGGCGCCCGCGACAACGGCATTCCCGGCATCGAAGCCGACTGCGGCGGTGCATGTGCCTGTTCGACCTGCCATGTCTATGTTGCTGAAGAATGGGTGGAGAAACTGCCTGCCAAGGACCCAATGGAAGAGGACATGCTTGATTTCGCATATCAACCCGATCCTGCCCGTTCGCGCCTGACCTGCCAGATCAAGGTAACGGATGCGCTCGACGGTCTTCGCGTCCAGATGCCCGAAAAGCAGATCTAATGCGGATTGCGGCGGCGCTTTTTGCTATCTTTCCGCAAATCTGCGCCGCTGACGTATCCTTTGCCCGCTATGTCGACCCAACCGATGCCTATGGGCATGGTGCACTTGCTGGCGGGGAATACGCAGCGCTCGAAGTCGGTTTGACCGATGGGCGAAGTCTGCGTCTGAGCTACCCGAAAGCCGTCTTCGAAGATACCGAACCGCGGCTTGCCGATCTTGATGCCGACGGCGAGATGGAAATCATCACTGTCGTCAGCACTTTTGACCAAGGCGCGCGGATACAGGTCTTTGATTTGGAGGAGAGCGTCATTCGCCCCATCGCATCGACCGCGCCGATCGGCACGCGGCATCGCTGGCTTTCGATTGCGGGGATCGCGGACTTCGACGGTAACGGGCTTGTCGAGGTGGCCTTTGTGGATCGCCCCCACCTTGCCAAAGTGCTGCGGTTTGTCGAATTCGATCATCAAGCCGAGCTATGGACCGTCACCTCCAAAGCGGCGCTCGAAGGGCATACCAATCACCGTATCGGTGAAAGCGCCATCAGCGGCGGGCTGCGCAGCTGTGACGGAACACCCGAAGTGATCACGGCAAACGCGAATTGGTCCCGCGTGCTTGCGACGCGCCGATATGAAACCCGCGATATCGGACCTTATGACGGGCCGCAGAGCCTTGTGTCGGCTTTGGACTGCGAGGATTAGACCGCCCAGCTTGCCAGAGTGACGAGGGCGGTCATTTCGACGACTTGCTGTGTCGCGCCGAGGATGTCCCCCGTTTGGCCGCCGATCTTCGCAAGTGCGATCCGCGCGCAAACAAATGTCGCCACAGCACAGAAGAGAAAGAGCGGCACAAAGGACCAGCCTGCGAACACCACGGCCGCCACAAGCGTGCCCACAGAGCCGAGCGCGAGCGTGTCCTTGGACGGCTGACCGATCGAAGCGCTTAACCCCGTCCCGCGAGCGTTTGGGAGCGTCGCCATTAAGGCCAGCATTGGCAGCCTGCTGACTGCCCCGACTGCCAAGAGCGGCGCGAAGACCGAAGCGGTGGAAAAGATCGCCGACAAGGCGCTCCACCGAATCAGCAAAGACAGTCCGAGAGCAAGAACGCCATATGCACCGATGCGGCTGTCCTTCATGATTTCCAGACGGCGTTCTTTTTCCCAGCCGCCCCAAAGACCGTCTGCCGCATCGGCAAGCCCGTCTTCGTGCATGGCCCCTGTGATGACGATTTGAACCCCGAGAGCGATGGCGGCCGCGACCTGTGCAGGCACGCCGAAGTGCAGCAGCGCCCAAGCACCGCAGCCCACAACAAGCGCAATCAACATGCCCGCGATAGGAAAAGCCCAAGCCGCGCCCGCACCACGTGCTTTGGCCTCGGCAAAGTTCACCGGAATTGGAAGGCGGCTCAAAAGCCCGAGGGACGCAGAAATGTCACTGATTTTCGCGAGCGGTTGTTCAATGTCGTTCGTTGTCATCAATGCGACCTTATTTTGCATTCCAATCTCTCTCCAGACCGTTAGAGAAGAC
>JALRIK010000152.1 GCA_023255435.1 Marivivens sp. | reverse complement strand
GGCGCAAGCTCGCGGAACTTCTTGAGCTGGGCTTCGCGGAACTCGGGCGATGAGACCGACGCATAACCGCCCGTCGCTGCTCCGTCCTGCTGTTCCTCTTCGAAGTCGAGGTAAACGAACTCGGCACCCATCGATTCAACCTGTTCGGCCACTTCGGGGCGAACGTCGAATGCATAGGTGATCGCACCAAGCGAGGTTGCGGTGCCGATGGCGGCAAGACCTGCCACACCTGCGCCCACGACAAGAACCTTGGCGGGGGGCACTTTACCTGCAGCCGTCACCTGACCGGTGAAGAAGCGGCCGAAGTTGTTACCCGCTTCGATCACAGCGCGATAGCCTGCGATGTTTGCCATGGACGACAGAGCGTCCATCTTCTGGGCGCGCGAAATACGGGGGACCATTTCCATCGCGATAACGCTTGCGCCCTTTTCGGCGGCAAGCTTCATCAGTTCTTCATTTGCACCGGGGTTGAAGAACGAAATCAAAAGCTGCCCTTCGCGGAGCTTTTTGACCTCTGCATCGGTGGGAACGCGAACTTTGGCAACGATGTCTGCGGCCTTGAAAAGAGCGGCTGCGGTCTTGACGACCTCGACACCTGCCTCCTGATACATCGCATCCGAGAAGCCGGCATTCGCACCGGCGCCGGATTCGATCACGCACTCATAGCCAAGCTTCTGCAAATCCCGCGCAGAGGCGGGAGTCATCGCCACGCGGTTTTCACCGGCGATAATCTCTTTAGGTGCACCGATTTTCACGGACTGTCCCCCTTCTTGTTCAACTTCAAAACCGAATTAACCAAAGCAATTTTATTTCACAAGCAACCATTGCGGCTTTCCGCAAGTTATAGCGCTAACGTCTCGCCTCCGAGGCACCATGAACCGCATTTAGAGCCAACGGCGCGTTTTCTGGCAGTATCGCGCGAAATCCGCATGGAACTTTCGACGCAGCCGGTTTTCCTCGGGAATGACAAATCGCCGTTCGATCACCCACAGAAATCCCGGCACCAAGAGCAAAGCGACAGGCACGTCGAGCCAGAGGATCACACCGACAAGCACAAAGATATCACCAAGATAAATAGGGTTCCTGCTTCTCGAGAATATGCCGGACTGAACAAGACGGTCTGCATCGCGATGGGGGACGAACGTCGTCCTCTGGCGCCGCATTTCATAAACAGCAAGCACCATCAGGATGATGCCCCCGCCGATCAGAATACCCGAGACAAGCTGCGTGATCGGGTGATCCAAGCTTAGCCCCCAAGGGTCGAATTTATTGACGGTGTAAGCCAAAACGACAAACCCAGCGAGCCATACCGGCGGAATATCAATCCACTTCATGAAAACATCCCTTCCAAATGCGACCTAAAACGGTCAAATCGTTATCCCGCTGCCGATCTGGACAGCGCCGAACCACGGACTAAGCTGCACCTCAAAGCAGGAGACTACAATGTCGAAATTCAAAGCGCGCAAAGAGATGTTCCACCTCCCTGACGGGATGATCTATCTCGATGGCAACTCGCTGGGGCCCCTTCCCAAAAATGCCGAAGCCTGCATGACGCGGACTATGCGCGACGAGTGGGGCGACATGCTTATCACAGGTTGGAACCGTGCGGGTTGGATGGACAAGCCCAAGGCGCTCGGGGAACGGATCGGGCGTTTGATCGGGGCCGAAGCAGGTCACGTGGTTCTTGGGGATACCCTCTCGATCAAGGTCTATCAGGCGCTTGCCTCCGCACTCGAAATGCGTCCCGACCGCAAGGTGATCCTAAGCGACAGCGGCAACTTTCCATCTGACCTCTATATGGCGCAAGGACTGATCGCATCGCTTGGCCGTGGTCACGAGCTTCGGGTTGTCGCCCCCGAAGACATCGAGGCCCATATCACGCCAGAGGTCGCCGTTACCCTGATCACCGAAGTGGATTACCGCACAGGCCGAAAGCACGACATGGCGGCTTTGACAGCAAAAGCGCACGCGGTCGGAGCTCTGACCATCTGGGATCTTGCACATTCCGCGGGCGCTTTCCCTGTCGAACTCGCTGCGGCAGGCGCGGATTTCGCTGTCGGCTGCACCTATAAATATCTCAACGCAGGACCGGGAGCACCCGCATTCATCTATGTCGCGCCGCGCCACGCCCAAACCGCACGTCCCGCCCTTTCGGGATGGCTTGGGCACCGTGCGCCTTTTGCCTTTGAACAAGACTATCGCGCAGGCGACGGGATCGAACGAATGCGGGTCGGCACACCGCCCATTCTTGCCTTTGCCGCACTAGAAGCCGCGCTCGACATCTGGGACGAGGTCGACATGGTCGCGCTTAGAGCGCAATCGCTCTCGCTCACGGATCGGTTCATCCAAGGGATCGAAGTCACCTGCCCCGATCTCGTGCTGCAAACCCCGCGCGACCATGCGATGCGCGGTAGTCAGGTGTCCTTTGCGCATACCCATGGATATGCCGCAATGCAGGCAACCATCGCCCAAGGGGTGATCGGAGATTTTCGCGCGCCCGACATCATGCGGTTCGGCTTTACTCCGCTCTATATCGACGAAACGGACGTCGATCACGCTGTCGAAAAGATCGCCGGAGTGATGAAAGCGAAGCTTTATGAACGCCCAGAATTTCAGGTTCGCGCTGCGGTGACCTAAGCGTTTCCCGACGTAAACCGCCGCGGTGATATCTTCCTTTTCGTCGCCAAGGCCCTATCTTAACGACCGAACGAATTGCGCCCCGTGGAGGACAGCATGGCTACAACTCTGACGATCAATGGCAAACGACATAGCGTCGAGCTTCCCGACAACGTGCCCTTGCTTTGGGTGCTTAGGGACGAAATCGGCCTTACTGGCACCAAATTCGGTTGCGGTGTGGCCGCATGTGGCGCCTGCACCGTGCAGATCGACGGCGAAGCAGTCCGGTCATGCCAAGTCGCATTGGCCGATGTTTGGGGCGAAGTCACCACAATCGAGGGCATGGGAACTCCTGAAAACCTCTCGATCCTTCAACGTGCATGGGTCGATCATCAGGTTGCGCAATGCGGTTACTGCCAGTCGGGCCAACTCATGCAGGCCGCCGCTCTATTGGCCAGCAACCCCGAGCCGACTGACGACGATATCGACGATGCCATGCAGGGCAACCTTTGCCGCTGCGGCACCTATCCCCGTATCCGCGCCGCCATCCATGACGCCGCATCCAAGATGAAGCGAGCATAAGCCATGGCGAGCCTCAAGAAAATCGCGCGTCGCACATTTCTGATCGGATCGGCCGCCGTTGTGGGCGGGGTCGCCTTTGGTGTCTATAAACTTGAACAAGACCCCAAGAACCCGCTTGTCTCGCGCGAGGGGGCGACCGCGCTCAATCCCTTTGTCATCATTAACGAAGACGGTGTGACGCTAATCGCCCCGCGCGCCGAGATGGGCCAAGGTGTGCACACCACCTTGCCTGCACTGATCGCAGAAGAACTCGATGTGGCTTGGCAGGACATCCGCGTCATGCATGGTCCAGGGGCAGCGGCCTATTACAACGGCGCGCTTCTCGGCAAAGCACTCCCCTTCCTTGATTACAAGGTCGGCCCGATCAAAGAGGATATGCGCCAATTCGTGGGCCAAGCCGGCAAGCTTCTCAGCCTTCAGGTCACGGGCGGCTCCACCTCGACCGCCGATGCCTACGAACGGTTCCGAGAGGCAGGCGCGACCGCCCGTGAAACGCTCAAACTTGCTGCGGCCAAGCGGCTTGGCGTTGATGTCTCATCGCTCAAGACCGAAAACGGGAACGTGATTGCGCCCGATGGCACGCTGCTGCCCTATGCATCGCTCGCGGTAGAAGCGGCGCAGATCGAACCACCCAAAGTTGAACTCCGCCCCGCATCGGATTGGAAATATCTGGGCAAATCCATGCCCCGCACCGATATGATCGGCAAATCCACAGGCACGGCGACCTTTGGCGTTGATGTGCGGCTCGAAGGCATGAAGTTCGCCACAGTCCGCATGAGTCCGAAACGGGGCAAGATGCTGTCTTTCGATGCCAGCGATGCGATTTTGATGGATGGCGTCGAACAGATCATCGATCTTGGCGACGGCATTGCGGTCATCGGCTCGAACACCTGGCTCTGCATCCAGGCGGCAGAAGCGGTCGATATTGTGTGGGATGATGCGACCCATTCGCAAAGCACCGAGAACGCCTTTGCCCAAATCGAAGCCGCATTCGAGACCGAAGCCGACATCACGCGCGATGAAGGCAATGTCGAAAAGGCACAGGACGGGATCGAAGTCACAGCCGAATACCGCGTGCCCTATCTTGCCCACGCCACAATGGAACCTTTGAACGCCACCGCGCTCTACACGGGCGATGCTCTCACCATCTGGTGCGGCAATCAGGGTCCCGTTCTTATCCAGCGCAATGCCGCAGCATCTGTCGGGCTCGAGGCAAGTCAGGTGACTGTGAACACCACCCTGATGGGCGGCGGCTTTGGCCGTCGCGGTGAAACCGACTTTGCCGTAATTGCCGCGCGCGTGGCCCGCGAGGTGCCCGATGTTCCGGTTCAGGTCACGTGGTCACGCGAAGAGGACATGCGCCACGATTTCTATCGTCCCGCAGCAATCGGACGCTATCGCGGTGTGGTCAAGGACGGAGCCGCAGTTCTTCTCGATGGCCGCGTTGCAGCGCCTTCGGCCTCGCAACAAGCGATGAAGCGCTGGATGGGACAGGATCCAGTCGGTCCAGACAAAGAACTCGGGGCCGGTGGTTTCGATCAGCCCTATGCCATCCCGAACTATCGCTTCGGCACTCATATCGCGGACGCGCGGCTCCCCGTCGGGTTCTGGCG
>JALRIK010000151.1 GCA_023255435.1 Marivivens sp. | reverse complement strand
GCGGGCGGCTATTTTGCAGCATCGCGGTTGGGTTCGATCATCGTCTTTGTGCACAGCGCCGTAGGGCTTGCCGTCGGACCACGCTTGGCACGTCACCATGCCGCGAGGAATGCGATTGCGATCCGCTCGGATTTGCGCGCCGCAGCCCTCATCGCAGGGGTGCCGGCCCTCGTTCTTTTTATCGTCTTCGTGGTGGCGGGTGGTGTGCTGCTCGGTGCCATCGCTCCGAACGCAAAAGATATGCAGATGGTCTTGCTCCTCCTTGCGCTGGGTCAGGTGGTCAACGGTCTTACAGGGGCGTCGGGGCTCTTTTTGTCGATGTCGGGCGCCGAAGCGCAGGTGGCTCAGGTGTCGATCCAGAGCCTTGCGGTCGGAGCGGTCTCGATCCTCTTGGGGGCGATGCTTTTTGGTCCGATCGGTGCCGCCGCGGCAACGTTCGCGGTGCAGTCCTGGAGTGAGCTGCGGCTTTGGTTCGGGGCCCGTAGGGTGTTTGCATATCAAGGAGGCCCGCTATGACATTTTTCAACCGAATTCTGGCGTCATTCGGCGCGAACCCCTATCGCAAGAGTGCGGGGCCGTTTGGTCTTATCGTGAAATGTATTCAGTATGCCGCTGTCTGTCTGGAACTTGCGGCTCTCCTATGGCTGCCGCTTTACCCGAGGCGATTCAATGGCATGGCCAAACCCCGTCTCTTTGTCATCGGCGCGCAAAAAGCAGGCACGACGTGGCTTGATCGCGAACTGCGGACCCAAGGACTTGTGGCTTTGCCCGACGCAAAGGAAACCCATCATTTCGACAGGGGGCGGGTCTGGACGATCCATCGTTATCTTTCGGGGTTTGATGCGATGCGCGGTCCTCTGGTCGAGGTCGCACCTGACTACGGGCCTTTGGCGCTTTGGCGTATTCGTGCACTCGCGCGGCTGTGCCCCGAACTGGCCGTGGTGTTTATCGCCAAGAACCCCGCCGAGCGCGCTTGGTCGGGACTTCGGATGGAGACGGGTTTTGATCGTGGGGCGCGGTCGTCGGCCTTTGACCAGCTGCTCCACCTTCGCAGCGCACGGACGCGGCGGTATCAGGATTACGCGGGTCAGATCGCACGTTGGCAAGCTGTCCTCGGGTCGGACAGGACAAAGATCATCCCCTTTGAGCGCCTTCATACCGACCCCGAACGCGTGTTGCGCGAGGTTCTGGAACTTGCAGGAGTGAAGGAGCCCCTGAAGCGGGTGAACGCCGGACCTGCCTTTAAAGGGGAGCGCGAGCGGATCGGGGCAAATCTTGCGGAAATCATCAATCAAGACGTAGCCCAAGATATCGCAAGGTTCGAAACCTGTTGCCCGCATCTGGCGCAAACTGCGCAGGACTGGCGGCGGCACCCGCTTCGACCCTCGCCTATAGGCGAGCGTCATCTTTTCCTTGTCTGCGGCTTCAATCCCAATTCTCTCGCAACCTCCTCGGGTCAGAAACTGGCCTATCAAAACCTGCTCCATCTTGCCCGTGACTATGCCACGGTCCATGTTCTCGCATTTCGAAACAGGTTGGATCGGCTTGATCCACCACAGCCGGACTGGCCAAAGAACGTTACGGTCGAGGTGCTGGAGATCGGGCCCAAGGACAGGATCTTGGGCGCTCTGGCCTATCCACATCTTCCAACCTTTGCCTCGGCGCGGCGATGGCGGGCGCGTCAACAGGTTGCAAAGCACATGAACTCGCCCGAATTCACTGATTTTTTCGCAGATTTTTCTCAGGGTCTTGGCGCTATCCCCCCAGCGTGCTGGCCACTTTTCACCTTTCGCCAACATGATGTCGTCTCGAACCTCTATCGTCGCCGTATGAAAAACGGCGTAAGGTTTTCGCTCCTGTTCGGTCTTGAGGCTTGGAGGACAGCGCGCTGGGAAGAACGCGCATGGCGCGGTGTGTGCAACGTTGAAACGCTCAGCCAAACGGATTGCGATCTGGTGTCCGGCAAAACCTCGGTTCCTGTTTCGGTGCAACTTGTGCGCGGCACTTTTGCCTCTACGCCTCGACCGAAGCCCGTGAAGGGGCGTCTGGTCTTTTGGGGGAATATGGCGCGAGCAGAAAACGAGGATGCGGCGATCCACTTGATTACAAAGCTGTTTCCAACGATTAAACGTCACTGCCCCGCGGCGCATATCCTTGTCGTTGGCGCACATCCGGGCAAACGGCTTCTGCGCTACGCGGCAGATGATGTCACCCTCACAGGCTTTGTCGAAGATCCAGTGCCCCTCCTCGGGAGTGCAGAGGTCGCTCTTGCGCCTCTTCGGCTTGGGTCGGGGGTCAAGATTAAGGTGTTCGAGACAATCGACATAGGGGTCCCCACAGTTGTTTCGCCCGTTGGCGGCGAGGGTATTCCCGATCATCCGTGCCTTGTCCGAGCAGAGGACGATCAGGCGTTCATCGCCGCCGTTGTCAGGATTTTGGGTCAAAGTGTTCCAACGGGATACAATGCCAGTTTGCTGGCCCGCAGCGGCATTTCCGGTGCCCAAGACGTGCCTGTCGAGATGTTGGTCTGATCGCGATGCGTTCCATCACCCATGGTCAGCCGAAGGTCGAACTCTCCGCTAGGTGCGGCCCAAGTGACGATATCGGCAGCACGCGTCGCAGCACCGCCGAAGCTGTGCACATAGGTGGAGCGTACCGTTCCCATCGTAACCTGTGCCCCGAGGATGATGACATCCTGCCCCGCAACTGATGATGCGGGTCCGATACCGAAATTCACATCCCGACTGAAGTTCGGCGTAAAGACGCAAGAGAGTTCGAGGACTCCGAGCGAAACGCTTGTCGAGATTTCCGTGATCTGACCCGCAAGCTCCGATTGGACGGTCGCGGTGGAATTGGTGGCTTGGAGCCTCGATTCCGTTCCGCCTGTATTGTCGCGCAGAATGATCACGGCTTGGTCCGACGAACCAAGTTCGAGCCAGCAGGTGACGCGATAGGGGACACCCGATGCCAGAACAGGCCGTTCTGAATGCAAGAGCCTGTGCCAAGTCGCGCCATTGCTGGCCACGCGGCAGCCTGCAAATTGTCCAAGCGCATCAAGCGCGAGGTTGACCGCGCTCGCGCCCGAAGGTGTCCATCCCGCTCCGATCTGGGCCTCGCCAAAGCTTAGGATATTGGTCGCACTCGGCTCCAGTATGACCTCGGGCAAGGCTTTGCTACGATCATATCGCAGCATATTCGCGCCGATGGTGGCAAAATTGCCCGAGGCGTCTATGCCAAGTCCGACACTTGTGCGTGTATGGCCAAAGCCTTGGGGGAACTCTCCTTGCGCAAAGTCCCAAACCGCGACGGGGTCTATGCCACCGACGGCATGTGCAGAATGGAACGCGGGGCGGCGCACTGCATTTTGAAGAAGCGATACCCGCATCACCAGCCCGCCATGATTCCAGTTGCAGTCGTGCCCGTTTGATGAAGTCGGCTCACTTCAATGGGATGCCAGCCCGCTTGAAGGACAGGTGTCGTGAGCGTCTCGCCGCCCGACGTTGTGATGGTCAGCGCCCCTTGGGTCGCAAGATAGAGCCACTGGGTGACGAAGGGCAGATCCTGTTCGTCGCTTGGCACAACATTGACGAGATGCGAAGGCCCGCCTGCGCGACTACGGTTCTGGGTGCGAAAGTGATCTTTTGCAGACATCTTATTCTCCTTTTGAGCTGATCACGGAGAATACCCTCGCCTCCTTAACGAGGCGCTTCGAGGCCGATCTTTGCATTAGGGACCTGTTAACGCCTCAAGGTAATTGACGATTTCGCCTTGTGCTGGTCTAAGAAAATCCATTGATTTGCAGAGGTTTTCAGAATGGCTCCTTCGTTCGGCACAAGTGGTTTGCGCGGATTGGTAACGGAACTCACCCCCGAACTTGTCGCCCGATATACCCATGCGTTTCTGGCGGCCTGTCCTAATGGCGGGGCGCTCTTTGTCGGCCGTGATTTGCGACCGTCTTCGCCTCGGATCGCGGCGAATGTCATCGAGGCTGCGCTTTCGGTGGGTTTGCGTGTCGTCGATTGTGGCGCTCTATCCACGCCCGCATTGGCCTTGGCTTCGTTGGGGGCGAAAGCCTCGGCCATTATGATAACGGGAAGCCATATTCCTGCCGATCGGAACGGGCTCAAATTCTATGTTCCGAGCGGTGAAATCTCCAAGGCAGATGAGGCGGCGATCGTCGCAGCAGCCGAGAACGGCGTCACCCTCGCGAAGTCGAAAGGCACGCTCGAGGCAGCCCCGCAGGCCGCTGCAACTTATGTAGAACGCTATGCTGCTTTTGGCACTGACGCGCTTAGCGGGCTTAGGATCGGCGTTTATCGCCATTCGTCTGTTGCCCGTGATGAAATGGAGGCTGCTTTGCGTGCGCTTGGCGCCGAAGTGATCTCACTTGCGCATTCGGATACGTTTATCCCCGTCGACACCGAAGCCGTTGACCCCGCGACCCGCTCTATGCTCGCGCAATGGTGCAAGGAGTATGGGCTCGACAGCGTTGTCTCCACCGATGGGGATGCGGATCGCCCGATGGTTACGGATGCCGTGGGTGTCGTGGTTTCCGGCGATATTCTGGGCGTTTTGACGGCTCTCCATCTTGGCGCGAGAGAGATCTGCACGCCCGTCTCTTCAAATGACATGGTCAATCTGGTGACGGGCTTCGACGCGGTGCATATGACCCGCATCGGCTCGCCCTTTGTAATTGCCGCAATGGAAGAGGTGCTCGCGCGTAACCCCACGGCCAAAGTCGTCGGGTTCGAGGCGAATGGCGGGTTTTTGCTGGGATATCAGGCGGGGAGGCTTGCGCCCTTGATGACGCGCGATTCCCTTTTGCC
>JALRIK010000150.1 GCA_023255435.1 Marivivens sp. | reverse complement strand
GGGGATGTCGTTCTCGTCAAAGGCTCCAAGGGGAGCAAAGTCAGCCTCGTTGTTGACGCCATCCGCAAAATGGGGCAACGCAACCCCAGATTGGAAGAAGAGGTTTAATACATGCTCTATTGGCTCACCGCGCTGTCTGACGGCGGCGACGTCTTCAACCTCTTTCGCTACATCACCTTTCGTGCGGGCGGTGCTCTTTTCACGGGTCTGATCTTCGGCTTTTTGTTCGGCAAACCTCTGATCAATGTGCTGCGCCGCAAACAGGGCAAGGGCCAACCGATCCGTGCCGACGGACCCGAGGCGCATTTCGCCAAACAGGGCACCCCGACCATGGGCGGGCTGCTGATCGTCGGCGCTTTGACTGTTTCGACGCTCCTCTGGGCACGCCTCGACAATCCTTATGTATTGCTCGTCCTCTTTGTGACCCTGTCCTATGCGCTGATCGGTTTTGCCGACGATTACGCCAAGGTGCGCAAACAGAATACCGACGGTGTCTCAGGCAAACTTCGCCTTGTCCTCGGCTTTCTCGTCGCGGCAATCGCAGGCTTCTGGGCCGCGTCCTTCCACCCCGAAGGTCTGACCTATCAACTTGCGCTGCCGGTTTTCAAGGATGTCCTCATAAACTTGTCGTTCTTCTTCATCCCCTTCGCGATGATCGTCATCGTCGGCGCCGCAAATGCGGTGAATTTCACCGATGGCCTCGATGGCCTTGCGATCATGCCTGTGATGATCGCCGCGGGCACCTTTGGCATTATCGCCTACGCCGTAGGCCGCGTGGACTTCACCGAATATCTCGATGTCCATTATGTTCCCGATACGGGGGAGCTCCTGATCTTCTGCGCAGGTCTCATCGGCGGCGGCCTCGGCTTTTTGTGGTATAACGCGCCGCCTGCCGCCGTTTTCATGGGCGATACCGGCTCGCTCGCTTTGGGCGGCGCACTCGGGTCCATCGCGGTCGCGACCAAACACGAGATCGTGCTCGCCATCGTCGGCGGCCTCTTCGTGATGGAAACTCTCAGCGTGATTATTCAGGTGGCTTATTTCAAGCGCACAGGCAAACGGGTCTTCCTGATGGCCCCAATCCATCACCACTACGAGAAAAAAGGCTGGTCCGAACCCCAGATCGTAATCCGTTTCTGGATCATTTCGTTGATCCTTGCGATGATCGGTCTGGCAACACTCAAAGTGCGCTGATTGCCTTTGTGCTTCAAATATCCCGGGTGAATTGGCCAAAGGCCAAGAGGGCAGAGCCCTCCCTTGCGCCTCTCTTGCCAATGCGAGAGAGGGGCGGCACCTTCCTGCCAGTTAACGGAGGCTAATCCATGATTCCCGTCCAAGGGTTCGAGAACCAAACCGTCGCCGTCTTGGGCCTTGGCCGGTCGGGGCGCGCCACCGCCAAAGCTTTGGCCGCAGGCGGTGCCCATCCTCTGTGTTGGGACGATAGTCCATCCGGGCGCGACGCCGCCGAAACCGAAGGTTTCGAGGTGCGTGATCTGACCCGAGACGGCGCTTTTGACGGGGTTGCCGCGCTCATCGTCTCGCCGGGGATACCGCATCTCTATCCCGCGCCGCACCCTGTCATCGCCCGCGCTTGGGACGCAGGCGTGCCCGTCGATAATGACATCGGCCTGTTCTTTCGCTCCTTTGCAGCAGAAGGCTTCGACGATTTCGACATAAGCCCTCGTGTCATCGCAATCACAGGCTCCAACGGAAAATCCACGACCTCGGCGCTGACCCACCACATCCTAAGGGAATGCGGCCGTCCCACCCAACTTGCCGGTAATATCGGTCGCGGCGTCCTCGACATCGACCCGCCGCAGGATGGCGAAGTCATCGTGCTTGAACTTTCCTCCTATCAGACCGATCTGGCGCGGGCTTTGACCCCCGATATTGCTGTTCTGACGAACCTCAGCCCCGACCACCTTGATCGTCACGCAGGTCATGGCGGATATTTCGCGGCCAAGCGCCGTTTGTTCGCCGAAGGCGGACCTGACCGCGCCATCATCGGTGTCGACGAGAACGAGGGGCGCTATCTCGCCAATCAACTTGCGATGGGGCGCGCCGATGATCGCGTGATTGCGATCTCGACCGGCCGTAAACTCTCGGGCGAGGGCTGGAGCGTTTTCGCGCGCAAGGGCTTTCTCTCCGAATATCGCAAAGGCCGCCAGGTTGGCTCGATCGACTTGCGCGAGATTGCGGGCCTGCCGGGGGCGCATAACCATCAGAACGCCTGCGCCGCCTATGCGGCCTGCCGCACGCTCGGGATCGGGCCGCGACAGATCGAAGAGGCGATGAAATCCTATCCCGGACTTCCGCATCGCTCGCAACTCATCGCGGAAATCGGCGGCGTGAAATACGTCAACGACTCCAAAGCCACGAATGTGGATAGTGCCGCCAAAGCGCTTCAAGCGTTCCCGCGCATCCGCTGGATTTGCGGTGGCCTTGAGAAAGAGGGCGGTGTCGATGCGCTTTTACCCCATGTGGGCTCGGTCGCCAAAGCCTATGTCATCGGGCGCGAAGCCGAGAAATTCGCCCTCGCGCTAAAAGGGGTCGATGCCGAGATTTGCACGACGATGGAGGTGGCCGTCGCCCGCGCCGCCGCCGAGGCCGAGGCAGGCGATGTCGTGCTCCTCGCGCCTGCTTGCGCAAGTTTCGATCAATATGACAACTTTGAAAAACGCGGCGAGGATTTCGCCGCTCAGGTCGCCAAACTGGGCTAAGCGCTGATCGCGCGGCCCGCTGCGGCCGCCGATGCCCACGCCCATTGGAAGTTATACCCGCCGAGCCACCCCGTGACATCGACGCATTCGCCGATGAAATAGAGGCCTTTGACCTTTTTGGCTTCCATCGTCTTGGAAGAGAGCTCGTCCGTGTCGACCCCGCCCAACGTGACTTCGGCGGTGCGATACCCTTCGCTGCCTGTCGGGATCAGTTCCCATGCATGAAGCTGATCGGCAAGCTCGGTCAGGCGTTTGTCGGACCAGTCAGCGATATTGCCGGACATATCCATGACCCCTGCCAGATGTTCGACAAGTCGCGCTGGAAAAATCATCCCGAGGATCGTGGTCAGGTACTTTTTCCCCGCCCCACGCTTTTCCGATTTGAGGAACTCGGCCAAAGATCTCTTGGGCGACATATCGAGAGTGATGGCTTCTCCTTCGCGCCAATAGGACGAGATCTGGAGCATCGACGGCCCCGAAAGACCGCGATGGGTGAACAGCATTCCTTCGGTAAAGGCAGGACCCCGCGCCGCGCGCGCAGTGACTTCGCTGGACAGACCCGCAAGCGCCTTGAAGCGCTCCGCATCAAAGGTAAAGGGCACAAGACCCGCGCGCGTTTCCGTCACCTTGATCCCGAAATCCGAGGCGATCTTATACCCGATGCCAGTCGCACCCATCTTTGGGATCGACTTGCCGCCCGTCGCCACAACGAGGTTCTCGGCCTCGATCACGACGCGCCGTCCTTGGCGCGAGAGCGCAACGTGGAAGTGGGCACCGTCTTTCTGGATCGTTTCGATCTCTGTCTGGAGCCAGAGGTCCGCGCCCGCCTTGTCCATTTCCTGCCGCAACATCGCAACGACATCCTTGGCGCTTTCGTCGCAAAAGAGCTGGCCGAGGGTCTTCTCGTGCCATGCGATGCCGTATTTGGCCATCAGCTCGATAAAGTCCCATTGTGTGAATTGTGACAGTGCCGACTTATGAAAATGCGGATTTGCACAGATATAGTTCGAAAACTGAATGTCGAGGTTCGTGAAATTACACCGCCCACCGCCCGAGATGCGGATCTTCTCGCCCGCCGCCTTGGCATGATCGATCACGAGAACATCGCCCCCTGCGCGAGAGGCGCAAAACATACCCGCGGCACCCGCTCCGAGAATGAGTGTCTTCACTTTCATGACTGGCCTGCCTTTTTAGGATTGAGAACGCGGGATTTCTGCCGATTGCCCTGAATTTACTGGCAATTGGGTGCGGCACGGGTTAGCATTAATCTCAGACCCGGACAACGGGCACAGTTGAGGCAGATAAAGCGGTATATCCATGACGGAAATGGTCTATGGAACGATCCCGGCGCAGGCCGGCGATCCTATTATTCCACGTTGGTGGCGCACCATCGACAAGTTGACGATGACATGCGTTTTCATGCTGTTCGGCATCGGGCTTTTGCTCGGGCTCGCGGCCTCTCCGCCGCTGGCGGCTCGCAATGGTCTCGAGCCTTTCCATTATGTCTTGCGTCAGGCATTCTTTGGCGGCAGTGCGATGTTGGTGATGCTTGTCATGTCGATGATGTCGCCCACGATGGTTCGGCGTCTGGGAGTGATTGGCTTTCTTTTGGCCTTTGTCGCTCTGGCGCTTTTGCCTGTCTTCGGAACCGATTTCGGCAAGGGTGCGGTGCGCTGGTATTCGCTTGGGTTTGCCTCGTTCCAGCCCTCCGAATTCCTCAAGCCCGGTTTCGTGGTGGTCGCTGCCTGGTTCATGGCTGCCGCCTTTGAGATCGGCGGCCCTCCGGGGCGGATGTATTCCTTTATCCTGACGGTGATGATCTGCCTCATGCTTGCGCTTCAGCCTGACTTCGGTCAGGCCTGCCTTGTGCTTTTTGCTTGGGGCGTCATGTATTTCGTTGCCGGTGCGCCTATGCTGCTCCTGATGGGGATTGCGGGTCTCGTCGTTCTTGCGGGCACGTTTTCCTATGCCAATTCCGAGCACTTCGCCCGCCGTATCGACGGCTTCCTGAACCCTGAAATCGACCCGCGCACCCAGATCGGCTATGCAACGAACGCCATCCGCGAAGGCGGTTTCTTCGGCGTCGGGGTGGGTGAGGGTCAAGTGAAATGGTCGCTTCCCGATGCCCATACCGATTTC
>JALRIK010000014.1 GCA_023255435.1 Marivivens sp. | reverse complement strand
AAAAGCAGACGAGCGTATCGTCACCGACAATGGTGTGATCATCATCGGCTATACCGACTTCCCGTCGCGTATGGCGGCTCAGGCTTCGACGCTTTACTCGACCAACATCCGTCACATGATGACTGACCTCACCCCGAACAAGGACGGTGTGGTCAACCACAACATGGAAGACGATGTGATCCGTTCGTCGACCGTGACCCACAACGGTGCCGTGACCTATCCGCCGCCGCCGCTCAAGGTTGCCGCGATTGCCGCCAAATCCAAGGAAAAGCCCAAAGAGCTTACGCCTGAAGAGAAAAAGGCCGCCGAAGCCGCGGCATTCAAGGCTCAAACCCGTCAGCAGGTTATCCTGCTTGGCGTCGGTGGTGCCCTGATGCTTCTCGCGGGTCTTTATGCACCTGCTTCGTTCATGCAGCACTTCATCGTGTTCGTGCTCTCGGTCTTTATCGGCTTCCAGGTGATCTGGAACGTGTCGCACTCGCTGCACACACCGCTGATGGCCGTGACCAACGCGATTTCGTCGATCATCATCCTCGGTGCTCTGATGCAGATCGGGTCGGGCTCGTTCCTCGTCATCATTCTCGCCGCGTTGTCCGTCTTTATGGCTGGCATCAACATCTTCGGTGGGTTCCTTGTTACGCGTCGCATGCTTGCGATGTTCCAGAAGTCGTAAGGAGTAGAGGATCATGGAATTCGGATTCACTACCGCGGCCTATGTGGTCGCAGCTGTCCTCTTCATCCTGTCTCTTGGCGGTCTGTCGGGTCAGGAAAGTGCTAAGCGCGCTGTTTGGTATGGCATTGTCGGTATGGCTCTGGCCGTTGCCGCAACGCTCGTCGGTCCGGGCAAGGGTCTTTGGGTCCTCTCGGTCCTTCTGATCATCGGTGGCGGTATCATCGGCACCTATGTCGCGAAAAAGGTCCAGATGACCGAGATGCCGCAGCTTGTCGCCGCGATGCACTCGCTCGTCGGTCTTGCCGCCGTCTTCGTCGGCTTTATCGCGCACTTCGAACTGGCGAACGTCATCGAGGCCATGTCCACGATTTCGTCCACGCTCACCGAAGCCAAGCGCATGGAAATGTTCCACGAAATGCACCTTGGTGCCTTTGCTGAACTTCTTGCGCACAAGACCCCGGTCGAACAGAACATCCTTAGGGTCGAACTGTTCCTCGGCATCTTCATCGGTGCTGTGACCTTTACGGGTTCGGTTATCGCCTATGGCAAACTGGCGGGCAAAGTGACCTCCAAAGCCGAAAAGCTTCCTGGTGGTCACTTCCTCAATGCGGGCGCCGCGATTATTTCGGTGCTTTGCCTTGTCTGGTATTTCCAGTCGGGGAGCTTCCTCGCGCTTGCGATTATGACGCTTGCTGCGCTCTTCATCGGCTATCACCTCATCATGGGGATCGGCGGCGCCGACATGCCCGTCGTGGTGTCGATGCTGAACTCCTACTCGGGTTGGGCTGCAGCTGCGATCGGCTTCTCGCTCGGCAACGACCTTCTGATCGTTGTGGGTGCGCTGGTTGGTTCTTCGGGTGCGATCCTGTCCTACATCATGTGTAAGGCGATGAACCGTTCGTTCATCTCGGTGATCCTCGGCGGCTTTGGTGGCACCACCGGTCCCGCGATGGAAGTCGAGGGCGAACAGGTGGCTATCGACTCCGACGGTGTTGCCGCTGCTCTGGAAGATGCTGACAACATCATCATCATTCCGGGTTACGGCATGGCTGTTGCTCAGGCTCAGCAGTCGGTTTCCGAACTGACCAAGCGTCTGCGTGCCAAGGGCAAGAACGTCCGTTTCGCGATCCACCCCGTTGCGGGCCGTCTTCCGGGCCACATGAACGTTCTTCTTGCCGAGGCCAAGGTTCCCTATGACATCGTTCTGGAAATGGACGAAATCAACGAGGACTTCCCCGATACCGACGTTGCAATCGTCATCGGTTCGAACGACATCGTGAACCCCGCCGCACAAGAGGACCCGAACTCGCCCATCGCAGGCATGCCGGTTCTCGAGTGCTGGAAGGCCAAGCAGGTGTTTGTTTCCAAGCGTGGTCAAGGCACGGGTTACTCGGGCATCGAAAACCCGCTGTTCTACAAAGAGAACACCCGTATGTTCTATGGCGACGCCAAGAAGTCGCTCGACGAGCTTCTGACCAAGATCCAGTAAAGACCCCTCAAGGTCCTTGGAAAGCCCCGCTATTCGGCGGGGCTTTTTCTTTGGCTATACACTCGACGCCTCTCGCCGTGGCACTAGCTTCGGGGGGAGAGGAACATGCGATGTATAATGATGATGTAACGGCAATTTGCCCTGACTGCGGATCAGCGGATGTCACCTATACGAGTCAGAAGATCTCGTGCCTCGCTTGCGAGTTCGAAGAGACGTTCGGTTACGACTTTGCACAGCCATCAGCAGTAACGGACGCACTCGATCGAGCCAAAGCGCTTGAAATTCTCAAGCGTTGGTCGTTTGCTGGATAGGCAAGGATTTAAGGGAGAAGAGCATGACCATCAGCGCCAATGAGATCGAAGCCTTGCTTGATGCAGAGGTCGAAGGCTCTGATCCGACCGATCCGAATGTCACGCATTTCGTCTCGGCCCGCGTGGCCCCAAGGTTGAGGTCTGTCAATTTCAGCGGCGGGATCGTCCAGAAATGCTGGGCTGTTACGCGCACGGATGGCGATTACCGCGTGGTGTATCTTCCGACAGCGGGCTACTTCTCGCTTTGCGTTGAATCTCAAATCGGCCTTTTGGACATCGGGGTCCACGGCTCCGCCATCGGGTGTTTTTCGTCGGTCTAGGGATGTGCCGCAAAGTGCGCGATGATCGTCTTGAACACAAAATCGCGTGTTACGGGTAGCTCCATGAGCGTTTCGTGCTTTGCGTTCCTAAGGGGCACAAGCGTGCCATCCGTCCACTCCGCCATTTTGGAGCGGATACGCTCGGCGTCGACGATCGCTTCCTGATCTCCGAGAAAGGTCACGGTCGGCACCTTGGGCGGTGCGAGACGCGCGAGGGCGTCGGTTTCTTTCATCGCCTCAAGAATCCAGCGATAGGATGGACCGCCAAGTGTCAGCTCGGGATGAGCATTGGCCTGATCCCGCATATACCCCCACTGCTCGAGATCGTTCGTAAGAGCATTGTCCATGAATTCGCCGTGCATCACGACCGTCTCGGTTTCGCGCCCTGCAGCCAGTTTGTGACCTCGACCGACCAGACAGGCAAAAGTCGAGGCAACGCGGGCAAATATACGCAATGCGGTAGGCATTTCGATGCCCCACATGGGTGCGGAAAAGGCGGCAGCTTTCACGGGGAGCCCCAGATGGAGCGCACGAAGCCCGATTGCACCGCCCATGGAATGAGCCAATAGATAGAGCGGAGCGGGGAGGTCGGCGGCCTTTACATGCTCACAAAGGGCGCGCACATCCTTTTGAAAGTCGAGAAAGCGCTCCACATGGCCGATATACTCAGGCGCGGATAACCGATCGGAAAGCCCTTGGCCCCGCCAATCAATGACCGCGACGGCAAAACCTGCCTCGGTAAGGAGCGCAACATCGCGTCCGTATTTCTCGATATATTCCGTCCGTCCGGGAAAGAGCAGCACCGTTCCCTTGGCCGCTTGCGCGCGCCAGTGCACAACACGCAGGCGCACCCCATCAGAGGCCGTCAGCCAATGACTTTCGGCGCCGCTCGGGGCTTCTGCGATTTCGGTGAAAAACGGTGCTGTTGTCATATCAGGCGAGCGTTCCAGCAAGTTTCATCGCGGCGCCCATGTCACCGTCGATGGTGAGTTTGCCGGTCATGAAAGCGGTGGTCGGATTCTCGTCGCCCTCGAAAATGGCCTGAAATGTTTCGGCCGAAGCGGTCAGGGTGACATCTGCAGCGTCATCGCCCGCGCGCGCACCGCTTGCATCAAGGATGATCGATCCTTCGCCGTCGATGACGAATTTTGCGGTCCCGTCAAAGCCTTGGCCGCCGAGTTTGGCATTAAGGGCTTCTACGGCTCCGTTGACGATATCGCTCATGTCGTGTCCTTTCGTTGTTTCTGGCATACTCCCTCTGGAGATTGCCGCCGCAATGGCTACATTCATTGTTATGAGCACCTTGGGAAACTCTTTCAAACATATCGTTGCGGCACTTGTCGTCCTCTGCACATCTGCCGTAGCGGCAAATGCGGCAGACGCAGCGCGTCTGGAGGAGTTGTTTCGCCAGCTCAAGGAAGCGGATGCCTCGACCTATCTCGGCATAGAGCGCCAGATCGGTGAGGAATGGTCCAAAAGCGGATCGGCGGCTATCGATCTTTTGCTGCGGCGTGGTCAGGATGCGATCGATAAGGGTGATTTCCAGACCGCGGTCGAGCATTTTTCCGCTGCGATCGACCATGCGCCAGATTTTGCCGAAGCCTATAACGGAAGAGCGACGGCGTTTTATCTCCTTGACGAGTTCGGCCTCTCGTTGGAAGACATCCGTCAGACTTTGATCCTTGAGCCGCGCCATTTCGGTGCTCTGTCCGGGTTCGCGATGATCCTCGAACAGATCGACAGAGAAGACGACGCACTCGAGGTGTATCGCCAAATTCTGGAGCTTGCGCCCGCAGCCCCGGGGATCAACGAAGCCGTAGAGCGGCTGGAACTGCAACAAGAGGGTCGGACGCTCTGACGCCCGATCCCCCCACCGGGGACGAAAAATGACTTTGCCTTCCCGGATTACGGCCATGCTCGGGCCGACGAACACCGGCAAAACCCATTACGCGATTGAGAGGATGCTTGCGCATCAGACGGGGGTCATCGGGCTCCCGCTTCGGCTTTTGGCGCGTGAGGTATACGACAAGATCGTTGCGCTTCGTGGCCCGTCTGTCGTGGCACTGGTTACAGGGGAAGAGCGTATCGTGCCGCCCCGCGTCAAGTATTGGGTCTGCACGGTCGAAGCCATGCCCGAAGGCATGATGGTCGATTTTCTGGCCGTAGACGAGATCCAGCTCTGCTCGGATCCCGAGCGGGGCCATGTGTTCACCGACCGTCTGCTGCACGCCCGCGGACGGCTCGAAACGATCTTTATGGGCGCCGATACCATGCGTCCCGCAATTGCCGCATTGGTCCCCAAAGCGCAGTTCCACAAACGCGAGCGGATGTCGACACTTACCTACTCAGGTTCGAAAAAGATAAGTCGGATGCCCGGAAGAGCCGCAATCGTCGGCTTTTCAGTTGATAATGTGTATGCGATTGCGGAGCTGTTACGGCGCACCAAGGGTGGCGCAGCGGTCGTTATGGGGGCGCTGAGCCCGCGGACCCGCAACGCTCAGGTCGCCATGTATCAAAACGGTGATGTAGATTACCTTGTGGCGACGGATGCCATCGGGATGGGGCTCAACCTCGATATCGATCATGTCGCTTTTTCCTCGCTCACCAAATTCGACGGGCGGCGTATGCGCTATCTCGAGCCGCAAGAGCTTGGTCAGATCGCGGGCCGCGCGGGTCGACATATGAGCCACGGCACATTCGGCGTGACAGGCGAGGCTCCCGAGCTTGATGACGAGGTGGTTAAAGCCATTGAGGAACACCAGTTCCGCCCCGTCAACAAACTCCATTGGCGCAACTCACGGCTCGAATTCGGTTCGGTGCCGCGACTGATCCGCACGCTGGAGCAACGCACCGATGATATCTGGTTGTCTCGGATGCGCGAGGCAGACGACCTATTGGCGCTCAAGGCTCTCTCGGCGGATGCAGAAGTTATGGCGCGGGCCAGCGATGGCCCCTCGGTCAAACTCTTGTGGGATGTGTGCCGCGTCCCCGACTTTCGCGGCATTTCCTCGGGGGAACATGCGAACCTGTTGCGGGACCTGTTCAACTTTCTCCACCAGCACGGCCATGTGCCCCGCGACTGGTTCGCGCGGCAGGTCAAACGCATCGATCGGACCGACGGCGACATTGACACATTGTCGAAAAGGCTCGCCTATATCAGAACTTGGACCTACGTTGCGCAACGCAATGGGTGGGTTCAGGACGAATCCCATTGGCGCGAGCAAACTCGCGCTGTAGAAGATCGCCTGTCAGATGCATTGCATGATGCCCTGACCCAAAGATTTGTGGACCGGCGGACGAGTGTTCTCCTTCGCCGGCTCAAGCAGAAGGAGGGCCTTGTGGCCGAAGTAAACGATAATGGTGAAGTGACCGTCGGCGGCGAATTCGTCGGTCGGTTGGAAGGGTTCCGTTTCCGCATGGATAAAACTGGAAGCCCCGATGAAGCAAAGACCCTCCGTCAAGCTTCGGTTCAGGCATTGGTGCCGCAGTTCAACCTGCGCGCTGACCGCTTCTATAATTCTCCCGATACCGAGATTGATTTTACCGAGCAGGGTGGCCTCATGTGGGGCGATCAGGCTGTGGGCAAGCTCGTTGCCGGTGCAGACCCGCTCAAGCCGCAGGTCGTTGCTTTCGTCGACGAAGAAGCAGGCGACGATGTGGCGACCAAGGTCCAGCGCCGTCTCCAGCACTTCATCGACCGCAAGGTCGCCGCTCTGTTCGAGCCGATGCTCAACATGCAGCGTGATGAAACCCTGACGGGTCTTGCGCGCGGATTCTCCTTCCGCTTGGGCGAAGGCTTCGGCATCGTGCCGCGCGGGGATGTTGCCGAAGAGGTCAAGACCCTCGATCAAGAAGCACGCGGCGCACTGCGCAAACATGGCGTGCGCTTTGGTCAGTTCACCGTTTTCATGCCGCTCCTGCTCAAGCCCGCTCCGACGCGCCTGCGTCTTGTGCTTTGGTCGCTTGCGCAAAAGCTGGATGAATTCCCCGAAGCACCGCCGCCGGGTCTTGTGACTGTTCCCGCGCTCAAGGATATGGCGCCGGGCTATTTCGCAATGGCTGGCTACCGCGCTGCGGGCGAACGCGCGATCCGTATCGACATGCTCGAACGTCTTGCCGATATGCTTCGTGACAAGGACAGCCGCGGTGGCTTTGAAGCCAATGCCGACATGCTTTCCATTACAGGCATGACCCTCGAGCAGTTCGCGGACCTGATGCAAGGTCTCGGCTATAAGGCGGAAAAAGGCGAACGTGCCAAGGTCAAGGCGACCGAGACCGCTGCCCCCGCAGAGGGTGAGGCGTCCGAGGTAGCGGCCGAGCCCGTCGCAGAGGCTGCACCCGAAGTGGCAGAACCCGCTGAAATGGAGGTCTTCTACACCTTCACTTGGGGCGCACGCCCGCAGCGTCAGGCCCGTCCTCAGGGTGGTCGCCGTGAAGGTGGCAAGCCGCAGGGTGAACGCCCCCAAGGCGAGCGTCCGCGCGGTAAGGGAAAAGGCGGCAAAGGGCGCAAGCCCGAAGGCAATACCAAGCCTCAGAAGTTCGAGGCCAAGCCCAAGCGCGAAAAGACGATCGACCCCGATAATCCGTTCGCAGCCGCTCTTTCTGGTTTCAAAACCAAGTAATGGCCGAGGCGGAAGGCTCCATCCGGATCGACAAATGGCTCTGGCATGCGCGTTTTTTTAAAACGCGCAGCCTTGCCACAAAGATCGTTTCGGAAGGAAAGGTCCGCATCGACGGCACCCCGATCAGCAAACCTGCGCGTCAGGTCGGACCGGGGGCCGTGCTGACCTTTGTCAAAGAAGGGGACGTGAAGATCGTCCGAATCCTTGCCCTTGGGGAAAGACGCGGTCCCGCACCCGAAGCGCAGGCCCTTTACGAAGATCTTTCGCCGCCGCCCGAGGAAAAATCTCCTGCCAATCCGTCCTTCGATGGGAAAGGCAAACCGGGAAAGCGCGAGAGACGGAACATGGATGCGCTTCGAGCAAAGGTAGACCCTTTCACGCTTGAATGATCCGCCAAGCTGTCCTAGCTAGTGCCCCGAAAGCATCAGGAAAAGACTATGACCTACATCGTCAACGACAACTGCATCGCCTGTAAATACACCGACTGCGTCGAGGTTTGCCCTGTGGATTGTTTCTACGAGGGTGAGAACATGCTCGTGATCCATCCCGATGAATGCATCGACTGTGGTGTATGCGAGCCCGAGTGCCCTGCAGACGCAATTCGTCCGGACACCGAGCCGGATATGGAAAAGTGGGTTGAGTTCAACCGCAAATACGCCGAGCAATGGCCCGTCATCACGGTCAAGAAAGACCCTCTGCCGGGTGCAGAAGAGATGGACGGTAAGCCTGGCAAGATCGATCTTTTCTCTGCCAAGGCTGGCGAAGGTAACTGATACCGGCCCTGATTCGCTCCAGATGGCGTGATTCGCGTCTCTTCGTTAGCGCATGAGGTTGAAACTATTATGAAAACCGGCCTTTGGCGGTGCTGCAGCGCGGCACTTTCGATGGGCCGGTTTTTGTGTTATAAGAAATACAAATGTTGCCAGTGTCTTAACCGCCAAACGCTACAAAACGCCGCCGGAAATCATCATTTCCGGACGGTTGTCTTGTCGTCTGACGGGTGCCAAAGGAAGGACCGTTATGACCAAGAAGAAGAACGAATTCAGCCCGAACGAGTTTGTTGTATACCCCGCTCATGGTGTGGGTCAGATCGTTTCGATCGAAAAGCAAGAAGTGGCTGGCTTTGAGCTCGAACTTTTCGTGATTTCCTTCGAAAAGGACAAAATGACCCTTCGTGTGCCGACCAATAAGGCGACCGATGTGGGCATGCGTTCGTTGTCGTCCCCCGATATCGTCGCGCATGCGATGAAAACCTTGAAGGGCAAGGCCAAAGTCAAAAAGGCCATGTGGTCGCGCCGCGCTCAGGAATACGAACAGAAGATCAATTCGGGTGATCTGATCGCCATCGCCGAGGTTGTGCGCGATCTGCACCGTGCAGATGACCAGCGCGAGCAATCCTATTCCGAGCGTCAGCTTTATGAAGCCGCTCTCGAGCGTTTGACCCGCGAGATTGCGGCTGTCGGCGGCAATGACGAACAGGCTGCGGCCAAAGAGATCGACTCGGTGCTGATGGGCCGTGCGGCTTAAGCCCCGATCATGTCTGAGGATTGAAAAAGCCGCCCTGAAAGGGGCGGCTTTTTTGATGGGAGAGGGGGCTCTGCCCCCCGCGCCTTTGGCGCTCCCCCCGGGATATTTGGGGCACAAAGGCAAGTCAGAGGGCGCGCCAGCCGATGTCTTTGCGGCAAAAGCCCTCGGGCCAATCGATCCGGTCGACCATCGCATAAGCACGGTCGCGCGCTTCTTGCAGGGTTGCGCCGCGGGCTGTCACATTGAGAACGCGGCCGCCGTTTGCGAGGATCGCGCCGTCTTTTGCGATGGTACCCGCGTGGAAGGTATATTCCGAGGAGGTTTCGGGAAGAGCATCGAGGCCGCGAATTTCGGTGCCTTTCTTGTAGGTGCCGGGATAGCCGTCCGCAGCCAGAACCACGGTCAGGGCATGATCGTCAGCCCAGTTTGCCTTGATTTCGGAGAGGCGGCCTTGGGCACAGGCGAGCATGAGATCCAGTGCCTGAGCCCCGAGGCGCATCATCAGAACTTGGCATTCAGGGTCGCCGAAGCGGCAATTGTATTCGACGAGACGCGGCTGACCATCCTTGATCATGAGACCTGCATAAAGAACGCCTTGATAGGGTGTGCCTTGGTCCTTCATGACCTTCATTGTTGGAATAACGATTTCATTGAGGGCTTTGGCCGCGATCTCTTCCGAGAGCACGGGCGCGGGCGAGTAAGCGCCCATACCGCCGGTGTTGGGGCCGGTGTCGCCGTCGCCGACGCGTTTGTGGTCCTGAGCGGTTCCGATGGGAAGCACCGTCTCGCCATCGACGAGAATGAAATAGGAAGCCTCTTCGCCCTCCATGAATTCTTCGATTACGACTTCTGCGCCGGCTGTGCCGAATTCACCGCCGAACATATCGTCAATCGCATCAATGGCCTCGGCTTCGGTCATCGCGACGATCACACCTTTGCCTGCGGCAAGCCCGTCGGCCTTGACCACGATGGGAGCACCTTGATCCTTGATATAGGCCTTGGCGGGGGCGCTTTCAGTAAAGCGCGCATAGGCGGCTGTGGGGGCATTCGCCGCATCGCAAATTGCTTTGGTGAAGGCTTTGGAGGCCTCGAGGCGCGCGGCGGCAGCCGAGGGACCGAAGACGGTGAAGCCTGCATCACGCAGTTGATCGGCAACGCCTGCTGCGAGCGGGGCTTCGGGGCCGACGATGACGAAATCGATCGCATTATCCGATGCGAAACCTGAGACCACGCCGCCATCGAGAATGTCGATATCGGCACATTCGGCGATGCTTGCGATCCCGGCATTGCCCGGCGCAACGATCAGTCTGTCACATTTCGGGTTTTGCTTTACAGCCCAAGCCAGTGCATGTTCGCGCCCGCCGCTGCCAAGGATCAGGATATTCATGTCTCGTGCCCTCTGGTAAATCTTGGGCCTTCCTAGTGGCCTTGGGCAAAATGGGCAAGCGTGGGGTGTTGCCTGTGCGCGCTCCATATCGCACAAAGACGCTATGAGCGACCTATTCGAAGATCCAGAGCCGCAAGGCAGCACCGGAAGCAATGCACCCGAGTTCTCGGTGTCCGAGATCAGCGGCGCAGTCAAACGGTCGATCGAGACGGAATTTGCCTATGTCCGCGTGCGCGGCGAGGTCGGGCGCGTGTCGCGGCCGTCGTCGGGGCATCTTTACCTGGATCTAAAGGACGACCGTGCTGTTCTGGCCAGTGTAATCTGGAAAGGGCGGGCGCAGGCTTTGACCCATCGGCCCGAAGAGGGAATGGAGGTGATCGCAACGGGGAAACTCACCACCTTCCCGGGTCAGTCCAAATACCAGATGGTGATCGACGATATCGCACCTGCAGGTGCCGGCGCGCTCATGGCGATGCTGGAGAAGCGCAAAGCCCTTCTACAGGCGGAGGGGCTTTTTGCACCCGAGCGGAAAAAAGCGATTCCCTTTCTGCCGGAAGTTATCGGGGTGGTGACGTCGCCATCGGGTGCCGTCATCCGTGACATCCTTCACCGTTTGCGGGATCGCTTCCCGCGCAAGGTTTTGGTTTGGCCTGTGGCGGTGCAGGGGGCGTCTTGCGCACCGCAGGTTGCCGCAGCGATCGAGGGCTTTAATCGCATGACGCCGGGTGGTTCGCTGCCAAGGCCCGATCTTTTGATCGTGGCACGTGGTGGCGGGTCGATCGAGGATCTTTGGGGCTTCAATGAAGAGATTGTTGCGCGTGCTGCGGCGGCATCCGAGATTCCCCTGATTTCTGCGGTCGGGCACGAGACGGACACGACCCTCATTGATTTCGTATCGGATAGGCGCGCACCGACCCCGACCGCTGCGGCGGAGATGGCGGTGCCGGTGCGGCTTGATCTTTTGTCGTGGACCGAGAACCAAGGCGTGCGGCTTGCGGGCGGCGTGACGCGCAGCCTCCAGATGCGGCGCCAGCGGCTTTCGGATTTGTCCCGCGGATTACCCAAGCAGGATGCGATCCTAGAGGGGCCGCGTCAAAGGCTTGACGTATTGGCCGAAAAGCTCCCTGCTGCGCTGCGGTCCGGTAACGGGCAAAAGGCGCTCTTGTTGAGCCGCACCTCGGGAGCCCTGCGTCCTCAGGTGCTGTCGCGGCGCATTGCCGAGGAAAAGCGCGTCCTCAAGGGCCTCTCTGACCGCCTCTCGCCCGCCTTGGCGCGTGCGATTGCGGACAAGGGGCGGCGGCTTGATCAGACGGCGAGGGGCCTGCGCCCGCGCGAACTTGATGCACAGATTGCACGAGGGAACGACAAGCTCGAAACGCTCTTGCGTCGATTGAGCGACCGTGCGCGGCGTCTGCTTGATGATCGTCGGACAAGGCTCGAAGCCTTGGACCGCCTGCGTGAAACCTTGGGCTATACCGAAACGCTTAAGCGGGGCTATGCCGTGGTGCGCTCGGGTGATCATGTGATCACATCGGCGCAAGCCGCCAAAGAAGCAGGTGCACTTGAGATCGAGTTCAGCGATGGACGCTTTGCGCTCGGGGGGGCTGCCACCAAAGGCAAGACAAAGCCCAAAGAGCCTGAACAGGGGTCGCTCTTCTAGGGTGTGCAGCTTAGCGGCTCGTCTGTCTCGGTCACCGTGTAGAACGGAGAGCCGCTGGTCACGCCCAGAAATTCCGCAGTGAGCTCGCCGTCTTCGAGGTAGAAGTTCCAGCACTGTAAATAAGGGCTGTGATCATAAAAGAAACAGGTTTGGCCGTTGTTGTCGAACCATGTCCCACCGTCGCAGGTGCCGTCGAGATTGGACCAAAGAATGTGTCGTTCCGGAAGATATTGCTCGGCGCCAAAGTCGCCTTGGTCTGTGTGGCCGTAGAGGAATGTTTTGCCAGCTGTATAAGCATCGAAAGCATCCCCGCTCAGAAGGGTCTGTGCTTCGGCCGCAGAGAGGCCAAGCCCTGCAAAGAGGAGGAGGGGCCTGAGGCTCACGCGCGTGTCCAGTCCTGAACACGCGGGTCCATCACCCTGCGCCACCGTTTGGGCGAGAGCGCGAGTGTCGCCATGAACGGCAGCGAGCGCGGCAACATCGGAACATCTCCGAGGCGCAGCAAAGGATAGGGCGTTGCGGGATGGGCGTGATGGTCCGAGTGGCGCGGCGCATTGAGCATCAAAGCCGAGGAAAACCAATGCGGGGTATTCCAACTGTGCTGGGGTCCGACAGGTTCAGGCTTTCCATCTATCTCGGCACGGCGAAGACCGTAGTGCTGCACATAGTCCGAAAGCAAAAGCTGCATCTGCGCATTTCCTGCAAGAAGCACATACCAAAAAAGCCCCGCCGGTCCTCCGATCAGGACTGCGCCGATAGCAAAGGCCAAGGCGCCGCCGATGTAGCCGATATAGGGGTGGGTCAAGCGGGATTTGCCTGCGCGTGCGCGGCGTTCGCTCTCTGCCTCCAGTCCTTTGAGAAACGAGCCTTTCCATGCGCGCTTTGCAAAATGGTAAAAACTTTCACCAAGCCGCGCTGAATTGGGGTCGTCATCGGTGGCGACAAATCTGTGATGAACCAAAGGATGAGCCGAGGCATGATGCCCGAAAAGCAGGGAAATGAACACAAGTCGCCCGAGCCAATTCAGTAGGCGCGTGCTTCGGTGGATCAGTTCATGGGCGTTGGAATTGCTGACTTGGCCAAAATACTGACCTGCTGCAAAGAAAAGAAAAATCTTCTCCCAGATCGCCCAATCCCCCTTGGCCAAAGAATAGACCACAAGGGCGAGTGTGATGAAATGCACTTGGGCCAAGAGCATGGACAGCGCGTCGGCCCACTCGATGTCCTCTTCCGAGCCTTCGGGGCCGCTTCGTGCGACCCCCTCATCGAGAGCCATAACCCCGGCGGTAATCACGATCAGCGCAAGCACGGTCAGCCATCCTCCGAACATGGCAGCCCCCCAGAGAAAGGGGATCGGCGCGAGCGAGGCGATAGCAAAAAGATACATCCCGAAAGTCCTTGGCGAATTCTGACCGATTTTTACCACCGCAAGACGCGTGGGGCGAGAGGGAATAGAGTTGCGCAGTTGGACTTTAAAAAACCAGCGTGAAGGAGTAGGTGATACCTAACAAATATGTGAAGGGCCCTGATGTCGTTTTTAAAGAAGCTTAAAGATCGTCTGACAAAGTCATCGTCCAAGATCGACCAAGGTCTGGAAAGCATCGTGGATGATGGGGGCGTCATCGAGGAGGCGGCATCTTCTGCATCCGAGCCCGAGACAACGGCAGATCAAGAGCCGCAAGCGTCCCAGCCCATCGAGATTGTCCCTCCGGTTGTCGAGCCTGCTCCTGCGATTGCAGTGCAGCCGGTGATCCCCGACACGCCCAAAGCCTCGGACGAACCCGAGAAAAAGGGTATTCTCGGCCGTCTTTTCGGAGGTGCCGAGCAGAAAACCGTTGTGCGCCGCACGCTCGACGACGACATGCTCGAACAGCTCGAAGAACTCCTCATCAGCGCGGATATGGGTGTGGATACCGCACTGCGCGTAACGGCCAATATGGCCGAGGGCCGCTTGGGCAAGAAGCTCTCGGTTGAAGAGATCAAACAGCTTTTGGCAGACGAAGTGACGCGGATCATGGAACCCGTGGCGCGTCCCCTGCCTCTTTATGCCAAGACGCCTCAGGTTGTTCTGATTGTCGGTGTGAACGGCGCAGGCAAAACCACGACAATCGGAAAACTCGCCAGCCAATTCCGCGCTGCGGGCAAAAAGGTCGTCATCGCGGCGGGGGACACCTTTCGCGCAGCTGCCGTCGAGCAACTTCAGGTCTGGGGTGATCGCGCAGGTGTGCCCGTTTTGACTGCGCCCGAAGGCTCTGATCCTGCTTCACTTGCCTTTGATGCGATGACCAAGGCTCAAGCCGATGGCGCCGACTTGTTGCTCATCGATACCGCAGGCCGACTGCAAAACCGTCAGGATTTGATGGAAGAGCTGTCCAAGATCGTGCGCGTGATCCGCAAGAAAGACCCCGAAGCGCCACACAATACGCTTCTCGTGCTTGATGCGACGACGGGTCAAAATGCGATCAATCAAGTTGACGTGTTCCAAAAGCTTGCAGACGTGTCGGGTCTTGTGATGACCAAGCTTGATGGAACGGCAAAAGGCGGCGTCCTTGTGGCGCTCGCAGATAAATTCGGTCTTCCGATCCATGCGATTGGCGTGGGTGAACAGATCGACGATCTTGCCCCCTTTGATCCCGAGGAATTCGCCAAGGCCCTCGTCGGGTTGGAATGATTCTTTCAAATCGCCGGTGTGATGGACGCACTCGGTCCGGAGCACCCCTGCCAAAAGGCCTTTACTTTGGGTGATTATCTGATTTCGCTGGCTGGGACGCCCGAAGGTGCGCGGCTTGCCAGTTTGCTCGCTCTTACCGCGGCGGTCGCCCATGCGCTATTCGGGGCCTTGCAAAAAGGGCGTTTCGATCCTTGGCTTTCGCGGGCGGTGATCGACGCGGGCTTTTTCGTCATCACGCTGCCTGTCGTCCTGTTCTTTGTTCCCGCGCCGGAATTGCGCGATCTGCTCATCCTACTCGGGGCGGCGCTCATCCACCTCGTTTACAAGATCACGATGGCGCGGGCCTATGAAAAGGCCGCCTATACTGTGGTTTATCCGGTCGTGCGCGGCACGGGGCCATTGGTGACGGTTGCGGCCGCCTCGATCTTTTTCCACGAGCATTTCACGGGTGTTCAATGGATCGGGGTCGCATGCCTTTCGGGCGGTATCCTGCTGCTTGCGCTTCGGAACCTAAGCGAAGAGAAGATCGCCAAACAAGCCCTGAGGATCGGGCTGATCTGGGCGCTGGCCTGTGGATTTATGGTGGCGGTTTACACGACCTATGACGCTTGGGGCATTCGTGTGGCCGAGAATGCCTTTACCTTTCTGGCTTGGTTCTTCTTTTTGTCGTCTTTCGACTTTCCCGTCCTTGCACTTCTTCGGCATCGCAAAACCCCGATCAAAGCGCCCTTCAAAGCGCTCGCATGGCGCGGGCTTAGCGGCGCGTTCCTTGGCTGGATCAGCTTTGGCGGCGTGATGCTCGCCACAAGGCTCGATAAAGTCGGTGAAGCCGCTGTTTTGCGCGAAACCTCGACCGTGTTCGCGGCCTTGATCGGTTGGTTTATCCTAGGCGAAAAAGTCGGGCCGAGACGGCTCTTTCTTATGAGTCTGATTGCCATCGGAGCTGTGATCGTGGAATTAGGGGGCTGAAGGAGAACCCGATGTCGCAAAAACCAATCAATCCGATCCTCAAGCAAATTCTCGAACTCGGACCGACGGTCGCGTTCTTTGTCCTTTACCTGAAGATCAAGGAAAAGACCTTCACCATCGCCGGGACCGAGTATTCGGGCTTCATCATGGCGACCATCGTCTTTGTGCCTGTGCTTTTGGCGGCGATGGGCGCGCTTTGGGCTTTGACCGGCAAGCTGAGCCGCATGCAGATTTTCACCGCTTTTATGGTGATTTTCTTTGGGGGCCTCACCGCTTGGTTCAACGACAAGACCTTCTTTATGATGAAGACGACCATCGTTTATGGTCTCTTCACCGTGCTACTCGGGATCGGATTGTTGCGGGGGCGCAGCTATCTCAAATACGTCATGGAAGAGTTTCTCCCGATGCAAGACGAGGGTTGGATGAAGCTCACGCGCCGTGTCACGGCTCTCTTTGCAGCGCTTGCCATCGGGAACGAGATCGTCTGGCGCACCATGAGTGAGGAGACTTGGGTCACTATCGAGACTTTTGCCTTTCCCGCCGTGACATTCGTGTTCCTCTGGAGCCAGATCGTCATGCTCCAGAAGTATCTTATCGAGCAGCCCGAGTAAAACGGGGTCAAAGCCCCGCTTATCGTTACTTCTTGCCTTTGAACAAAAGGTCCATCTGTTCTTTGCTATAGCTGGCCTGACGCGCCTCGGCGTTCACGGCAAGGCCGCGCTCGACCGCGGGACGTGCAAACATCGTATCGAGCCAGCGTTTGACGTTCGGGATCTTGGTGATGTCCTGCTGTTGGCCTTCCCATCCTTTGACCCAAGGGAAGATCGCAAAGTCGGCAAGGGTTATCTCGTCTCCGCAGACAAAGGCTTTGCCCTCGAGCTGGCGATCCAGAACGCCGTAAAGACGCCCCACCTCGTTGCGGTAGCGGTCTTGGGCATAGGGGAGCACTTGGGGCGGGTCCATCATCGGGGCGTATTTGAGGAAGTGATGTGCCTGACCCGCCATCGGGCCGACGCCGCCCATCTGCCACATGAGCCATTGCTCTATGTTGACCCGCTCGCGCTCGGTCGATCCATAAAATTTTCCAGTTTTGCGCCCCAGATACTGCAAAATCGCACCCGACTCGAAAACGGAAATCGGCGCGCCGTCGGGGCCGTCATGGTCGATGATCGCGGGCATCCTGTTGTTCGGAGCGATCTTGAGAAATTCGGGTTTGAACTGATCGCCTGCGCCGATGTTCACAAGGTGCACGGTATAGGGCAGCCCCATCTCTTCGAGCGCAATGGTGATCTTGTGGCCGTTCGGCGTCGGCCAGAAATAAAGGTCGATCGGGGTGGACATTTGTCTCTCCTTCTTGTCGGGCACAGCATGGCGCAAGCCGCGCTGGAGGCAAGGCCTTTTCCTTGACCAATTTCTTGCAAGAGAGTAATTGCGCAGCGTGGCGATTTGAACCGGATTGCGGGCCACGTTAAACAAGCCGCTAAAAAGGGAAGAGGGTGAGCCTCGATACCTTTGCCGGTGTCGAGGCTTTTTGTTGTAAGGAACTTGGGACATGACGAACTGGAGCAAACGGACCCGCGCAATTCATTCGGGCATCCGCCGCAGCCAATATAACGAGCTGAGCGAAGCGATGTTCCTGACCCAAGGTTTCGTCTATGAAACCGCCGAGCAAGCCGAGGCGCGGTTCGTCAAACTGGGCGAGGATGAGTTCATCTATGCCCGCTATGGCAACCCGACGGTTGCGATGCTTGAAGACCGTCTTGCCGATCTCGAAGGGGTAGAGGCCGGGTTTGCGACCGCTTCGGGTATGGCTGCGGTCAATGGCGCTCTGATGTCGCTTTTGAAGGCGGGGGATCATGTTGTCTCGTCCCGCGCACTTTTCGGCTCTTGCCTATATATTCTTGAGGACGTCCTTGCGCGGTTCGGTGTCGAAATCACGCTGGTGGATGGTCGCGAACTTGACGCATGGAAAGCCGCCATTCGCCCCGATACCCGTCTGGTGTTCTGCGAAAGCATCTCGAACCCGACACTCGAAGTCATTGATCTCAACGCGGTTTGCGATCTGGCGCATGCCAACGGAGCGCTCGTCGTCTGCGATAACGCTATGGCAACCCCTGTCTACAGCTATGCAGCCGAGGCAGGAGCAGACCTTATCGTCTATTCGACAACGAAGCATGTGGACGGGCAGGGGCGCTGCCTTGGGGGTATTATCCTTGGCAAGCGCGACTTGGTGCGTGGTCCAGTCGAGGCCTATCTCAAGCATACGGGCGGCGCGATGAGCCCCTTTAACGCTTGGGTCATGCTCAAATCACTCGATACCATTGATCTGCGCGTGCGGGCGCAAACCGCGACCGTCCTGAAATTGGTGGACGCGCTCGAGAACCATCCCAAACTGTCGCGGGTCGTTTATCCCGGTCATCCGTCGCATCCCCAGTATGCGCTCGCCTCGTGTCAGGCCGAGGCTGCTGGAACCGTCTTTGCGATCGAGGTGAAGGGCGGGCGGGAGGCTTGCTTCAAGTTCCTCAACGCGCTCGAAGTTTTCACGATCTCCAACAACTTTGCTGACAGCAAATCCATCGTGACCCATCCGGCGACCACCACGCACCAGCGTCTTCCTCAGGAGCAGAAGGACACTTTGGGTATCACTCCGGGTCTCGTGCGTGTATCCTGCGGACTTGAAGACCCTGAAGACCTGTTGCGTGATCTTCTTAATGCACTTGATGTCGCCTAGAGGATAACAATGAGTGATCCAAGTGACGGTTTGAAGCGTATACCCTTCGCATTCGTTGAAAAACTGTCGCGTGGGCTCGATATGAAGGGTGCCACTGATGAGCAGGGGGACCCGCACATGAACCTTCACTTGCCTGATCTTGAACGGCTCCCGAGCCGTGAAGAGGCGGAAGCGGCGCTTGCCGTGCTGCGCCGCTGGGCTGCAGACGTGACGCCCGAGGAAATCGCAACGCTCGACCCCTTGGTCGGGCGCCTGATCCCCGGTCAGGAGGTCAGCAATTATCCCGCGCTCGCGCGCGCCTATCCAGAGGATTTTCAGGTCGACGAGGTTTACAAAGCCTCGATGCCCGATCTTCAGAACGGACCCTCGAGCCTTATTCGTGGGGCCAAGGCCAATATTCAGCATGTAGGGATCAGCAACTTCCGCTTGCCGATCCGTTTCAAAACCCGCGACAGCGCCGATATCACCCTCGAAACCTCGGTCACGGGCACGGTTAGCCTCGAAGCCGAGAAAAAGGGCATCAACATGTCGCGCATCATGCGCACCTTTTACAAGCACTCCGAAAAGGAGTTCTCGTTCGAGGTGATCAGCGCGGCGCTCGACGATTACAAAACCGACCTGCAGAGCTTTGATGCGCGTATCCAGATGCGGTTCCGCTTCCCGCTTCTGGTCAAATCGCTGCGTTCGGGGCTTGAGGGGTATCAGTATTACGATATCGCTCTCGAGCTGGTCGAAGTGGCAGGTGTCCGCAAGCGGATCATGCATCTTGACTACGTTTATTCCTCGACCTGCCCTTGCTCGCTCGAACTTTCCGAGCATGCGCGCCAGTTCCGTGGACAGCTTGCTACACCGCACAGTCAGCGCTCGGTCGCCCGCATTTCAGTCGAACTCGAAGAACAGGGTCCCGTGATGTGGTTCGAAGACCTCATTGAGTTGGCCCGCGCCGCTGTTGCGACTGAAACCCAAGTGATGGTGAAGCGTGAAGACGAGCAGGCCTTTGCAGAGCTGAATGCCGCTAACCCGATCTTTGTGGAAGACGCCGCCCGCCTGTTCTGTGAACAGCTTCAGAAGGACGCGCGCGTGGGTGACTTCCGCGTGATCGCGAGCCATCAGGAAAGCCTTCATAGCCATGATGCTGTGAGCGTCCTGACCGAGGGCAAAACCTTTGCGTCGGAAAGTCTCGATCCACGGCTGTTCTCGACCTTGTTCCACGTCGGATAAGGCTTGCATGATCGACATGGCCGAGTTGCTCGAAGAGAGCAACTCGGCCAAATTTTTTTGTGCTAGTCATGAGTTAGGGAGGAAACCAGTCAAAGAGACAGAGGTTTCCAAATGGCACTTACAACGACTCACATCCAATTGTTTCCTGTCGGCCTGCGCGACCAGATCGATCGCTTCTTCGTTGCTATCGGCCAAGGCATGAATGCTTACATGGAGCGCCGCAGCCACATGCGCGAAATCATAGCGCTCAATGCCAAGACCGATGAAGAGCTCGCGGCCCTGGGTATTACCCGTGATGGCATTCCGCGCTATGTCTTTCGCGATATCTATTACATCTGATCCGAATGCGCGGATTTAGACACTGAGCCGGAGCGTTTGGAGCGCTCTGGCTTGACAGGCTCGCTTGGGCGGTCCAACCCTTCGCCCATGCTTGACTTGCGCCCCGTTGGATATGTCACTGGACTTTTGATTGCCGTTCTTGGCCTTGCCATGATCGCGCCTCTTGCCTTTGATTTCTTTGCCGACGATCCCGAATGGGAGACATTTTTTCAAAGTTCCATTTTGACTACCACCGCCGGAGTGCTCCTTGCGCTCGCCTGTCAGAACGGGATCAAGTCGGGGATCAACGTCCGCCTTAGCTTTGTGCTGACGACCGTGGTCTGGATCGCTTTGCCCGCTTTCGGTGCAATCCCCTTTATGATCGGCGAGACGAATCTTTCGCTTGTCGATGCGATGTTCGAAGCGATGTCGGGGATGACGACGACGGGTGCGACCGCAATCCATGGTCTCGAGACCCATTCATATGGAATCCACGTCTGGCGCGGGATCTTGCAATGGCTCGGCGGGCTTGGGGTTGTTATCGTCGCGATGATTTTCTTGCCCGTGATGAAAGTGGGCGGGATGCAGTTTTTCCATTCGGAAGGCTTCGATACCTTTGGCAAAGCGCTTCCGCGCGCACTTGATATCGCCAAGGGTCTGCTCTGGATCTATGTCATCCTCACCGTAATTTGCGCGATTTCTTATGTCGCGGCAGGTATGAGCGTCACGGATTCCATCGTGCACGCTTTTACCACAATTGCCACGGGCGGATTCTCCACCACCGATGCGTCCTTTGCCGCCTTTCCTGGGGCACCCCAATATGTCAGCGTCGTGTTCATGCTGCTTGCAGGGCTTCCATTCCTCCGCTTTCTGCAATTGATTCAGGGCGACCCGCAGCCGCTTTGGCGCGATAGCCAGATCCGCACCTATCTGACTTGGACGGTCTATGCGATCCTGCTCATCGTCGTGTTCCGCATGTCGGTCGAGGGCGAGTTTTCCGAGGAGCTCTTTCGCTCCACGCTTTTCAATGTGGTTTCGATCTTTTCGGGCACGGGCTATGGTGATGGGGATGTTTTGGCATGGGGGCCGTTCCCCTTTGCCATACTTTTTGCCGTGGGCGCGATTGGGGCCTGTTCAGGATCGACGGGCTGCTCGCTCAAAGTGTTTCGCTACCAGATCCTGCTTCAGGCGATTTCGGCCCAGATCGCCAAGATGTATAGCCCGAACCGTGTCGTATCGGTGAAATTCGAAGGTCGGGTCGTCTCGCCCGAGGTCATCAGCTCGATCATGCTCCTTTTCACCTGTTTCATCCTGTCGTTCGGTGTCTTGATCGTGTTGATCGGGATGACAGGTGTTGGCTTTATGGGCTCGGTCACGGCGGCATGGACCTCGATCTTCAACATCGGTCCTGTGTTCGGCAGCGAAGTCGGTCCGTCGGGGGCGGTCAACACATATCCCGATCCCGCCAAATGGTTCATGATTTTGGGGATGCTGTTGGGACGGCTCGAAATCGTTTCGGTCTTTGTTCTTTTTCTGCCGCGGTTCTGGCGGGCATAAAAAAGGCGCCAGATACGGCGCCCTTTTTTGTTCGATCTTTCCTGACCTTACCAGCAGCTGACCAGAACGGTCATATCCGAGGCCGCGTTGGTAAGCGTTTCGGGCGGCATATAGGTCATCGTATCCGTGATCGTCAGGCGAATACCTGCGTTACCAAGAGAGGCAATGATCGCTTCGGCGTCGACGGCAAATCCGACCTCAGGAGGAAGAACCTTGCCCTCTTGGGTCCAAGGGGTGAGCATGCCGAGCACAGCACCGCCGTTGTCGAATACAGGGCCACCCGCGTCGCCTTGCTCCGCCTTGATATCAAGACGCTTGAGCTCTTCCTCGCCGCCCAAACCGCGCATGTCGGCGAGTTTGCCGAAGGTCAGCGTCGGGGTCGGAAGGACACCGCCATAGCTAAAGCCAGCGACTGCGACATCGGACTGGAGGCGCGGAACCGCGCCTTGGAACTGGGCAATCCCCATCGGGGCGAGCGGGTCTCTGGATTTGAGCACCGCAAGGCCCAAGGCATCGTCCCGATGGACGACATCCGCATCATGGTCTTTTTGAATGGTGATCCGCTCGCAGGCATCGACTGCGGCCAAAGTCGTCAGGACGGTGCCAGCTTGGTCGACAAAGAAACCGGAATAGGAAATCTTGGGCTGACGGACCGCAAGGCCCGAGATCAGATCGATCGACTGGTCCTCGTCAAGCGCGGCAACCGCGGGGTCAAGCGTCCCTTCGATGCGCGTGAACGAGGCTTTCATCTCTTCGAGCACCCGGATGCGGCGCTCGTCGTCGCCGTTCGGCCAGATCAGCGAAAAGCCCTTGATCTCGTTGTTTTCAAGCGTGGCGTAGGTGTAGGAGTGGATATCTTCGCCAATGCCTTCGATTTCAAAGCTGTCTTTGCCACGTGAACGCGGGCCATCGACGGGAATGATTTCGAGCGTCTGGAGGATTTCAAAGAGCCCTGCAAAGCGATCCTGATCTCCGGGTTGCGAAATAAGCACCACACGCGCCCCGACATCATCCTTGGATTTGTATTTCGCAAAGGGGGGCTCGTATTCTTCGAATTCCACAACACCGCTCGGGATCTTGATTTCGATCCCTGCCGCATCATCGCGCACAAGGGTCAGGTCCATACCTTCGAGGACGGCGTTGAATTGACGGGCAAGCTCGGCGCGTTGACGGGTTGTCAGCACGCCCGTGACTTCGAAACCGTTTGCTGCTTGCCAGTCGCTCATCGAGCTACGCGTTCCGCGCCCGAATGAACCGTCTATGGCAGCCGAATAGAACCCTGCCCATTGGAGCATCATTTGAAGCTCTTTTTTCTCGTCGCGGGAGAGAGCGGCCTCTGACGCCTGAGCTTCGCGCAGGGTTTCATCGGGTGCCTCAGGCTCCTCGATTGCGGTCGCAACCTCGGCGGCGGCCTCCTCTATGACTGGGGCTTCCTCTACCACGGCTTCGGGTTCGGCATCTTGCGCGGGGGCAAGGGAAAGGTTGGACGGAATGTCCTGCACGGTTGCGGCGCTTCCTGCGCCGATGGGCCAGAACTGTTGGCCATAGCGCGTGCCGTCGGCAATAAAGGCATCATTCGGAATCATCCCGTTGCGGCGCAACTCCCGGCGGATATTCTCGGCATCTTCGCGGCTATAGGGCCCAAGGGTGATCACATACCAACCCGACCCCATGTAGAAGCCGTTTACATCCTCGAGATTGGTGGCATAGCCCCGAATTGCGTTTTGAGCGGCGCTCAGCGTGGGTTGGGCTTCGACCTGGACCCATCCGATATCGTCACCCGTAATCTGGGCCGCAGAGGGAAGGGCGCAAAGTGCAGCAAAAATAACCCCGGCAAATCGCATTTTCATCTTCATTGTGGTTAATCTTTTGATCTTTACTGTTTTATCCCGACGACCCTATCAGATGGTCAAGCCTGTGCAGCATCAAATTAACGCCATTTGTGCTTTTCTGGGCCAAACCGACCAATTGACCACAGCTTGCCTGCAGCCTAGTAAGGCGCGGAACGAACATGAGGGTCGAAAATGGCAGAAAAACCGCGTTCTTTTCAGGAAATTATCCTGAGGCTACAGAACTACTGGGCGGCCAAGGGCTGCGCCGTGCTTCAACCCTATGACATGGAAGTGGGCGCGGGCACCTTCCACCCTGCCACGACGCTGCGTTCGCTGGGGAGCCGTGCTTGGGCTGCGGCCTATGTTCAACCGTCGCGCCGTCCGACCGATGGCCGTTATGGCGAGAACCCGAACCGTCTCCAGCACTATTACCAGTATCAGGTGCTCATCAAACCGAGTCCGCCCGATCTTCAGGATCTCTACCTCGGATCGCTCGAAGCGATCGGGATCGACGCTTCGCTTCATGACATCCG
Organism: Marivivens sp.; assembly: GCA_023255435.1. GTDB lineage: Bacteria > Pseudomonadota > Alphaproteobacteria > Rhodobacterales > Rhodobacteraceae > Marivivens. The sequence continues at coordinate 11,375 of JALRIK010000014.1, read as the reverse complement.
CTTTGTCGAAGACGACTGGGAAAGCCCGACGCTCGGCGCTTGGGGCCTCGGTTGGGAGGTCTGGTGCGACGGGATGGAAGTTTCGCAGTTCACCTATTTCCAGCAGGTCGGCGGTCACGACTGTAAACCAGTCTCGGGCGAGCTGACCTATGGTCTTGAGCGTCTTGCCATGTATGTGCTTGGCGTCGATCACGTTATGGATATGCCGTTTAATGACCCGCAGTCGCCGATCGCGCTGAAATACGGCGATATCTTCCGTCAGACCGAGGAAGAATACTCGCGTCACAACTTCGATGGTGCGACCACCGAGATGCTTCTCCAGCACTTCCAGGATGCCGAGGCTGAGTGCCAGCGCCTTTTGGATATGCCTGCCGATGATCCCAAGACGGGCAAGCGTATTATCCTTGCTCACCCCGCCTATGATCAATGCATCAAGGCCAGCCACCTCTTTAACCTTCTGGATGCGCGCGGGGTGATCTCGGTCACAGAGCGTCAGGCCTATATCGGCCGCGTTCGCGCCTTGGCCAAGCTCTGCGCTGATGCCTTTGTCCAGACCGAAGCCGGTGGGTTTGCGGCATGAAACTCAAGTTCCTCCTTGCGAGTATCGTCATGATTGCTGTCGCCGCTGGTGCACTTCTCTACTATCTTCAGGTCTATGCCTATTATGAAGAAGTCAGCGCCGAGGTTTCTTCGGTCGAGCTGACCTCGATCCACACGGGCGCCCCCGAAGAGATCCTGTTCGAGAACTTCACCGCCATCGACTCTGATAGCTCGCCGATCCGCTATCGCGCCTGTTTCACAACGCCTGTCAGCTATGGGTCGCTCACCGACAACTACGTGATCTACGACAAGGCTGAGCCGCTGGTTGCGCCTAGCTGGTTCAACTGTTTTGACGCCAAAGAAATCGGCGCAGCTCTCGAAACGGGCGAGGCTGTCGCCTTCCTCGGCACTGAAAATGTATCCTATGGCATCGACCGTATCGTCGCTGTCATGCCGGACGGCCGCGGCTTTGTCTGGCACCAGATCAACCACTGCGGCGAAGTCGTGTTCGACGGTGACAAAGCCCCCGAGGGCTGCCCCGTTCCGCCGGAAGGAATTAACTGATGCCTAATCTTCTCATCGAACTCTTTTCCGAGGAAATCCCGGCCCGTATGCAGGGCAAAGCCGCCGATGATCTGCGCAAGCTGGTGACCGATGGTTTGGTCGAGGCTGGTCTGACCTATGAGGGCGCGGCAGCCTTCTCGACCCCGCGTCGCCTTGCGCTGTCGATTGAGAACCTCACCGCCGAGAGCAAGCCCGTGCGCGAAGAGCGTAAAGGGCCGCGCACCGATGCGCCCGCTCAGGCGATTGAAGGCTTTCTGCGCTCGACAGGTCTCTCGCTCGAACAACTCGAAGCCCGCGACGAGAAAAAGGGTCAGGTCTATTACGCCGTGATCGAAAAGCAGGGTCGCAAGGCGGCCGAGATCATCGCCGAAGTGCTTGAGAACGCGATCCGCAATTTCCCGTGGCCAAAATCCATGCGTTGGGGGTCGGGGTCACTAAAATGGGTGCGTCCGCTCCATTCGATCATCTGCCTTTTGTCGGACGAGGGTGGCTCCGAGGTCGTTCCGCTCGATATCGACGGCATCACCTCTGGCAAATCGACCAAGGGGCACCGCTTCATGGCGCCCGCGGCCTTTGACGTGAACGGCTTTGACGACTACGAGGCCAAGCTCAAGCGCGCGCGCGTGATCCTGCGCGCCGAAGAGCGTGCCGAGACGATCTGGAACGAGGCGACCAATATGGCCTTTGCCCAAGGTCTCGAGATCGTTGAAGATCGCGGCCTTTTGGCCGAAGTTGCGGGACTTGTGGAATGGCCAGTTGTCTTGATGGGACCGATTGGAGAGGCTTTCCTTGGTCTGCCGCCTGAAGTGCTCCAAACCTCGATGAAAGAGCACCAGAAGTTCTTCTCGGTCAAAAATCCGAAAACGGGCCGTATCGAAAAGTTCGTCACCGTCGCCAACATCGAAACCAAAGACAATGGCGAGACGATCCTCAAGGGCAACCTCAAGGTTCTTTCGGCGCGTCTGTCGGATGCCAAGTTCTTCTACGAGAACGACCTTCGTGAAGCCAAAGCAGGTATGGGTAAGTGGCTTGACGGACTTGACGTTGTGACCTTCCACAACAAGCTTGGCAGCCAGAAGGCCCGCATCGACCGCATCGCTGCGCTTGCACGCGAGATCGCGCCTGCTGTGGGGGCTGATGCAGACAAGGCCTTTGAGGCCGCTCAGATCGCCAAGGCTGACCTGCGCTCTGAAATGGTTGGGGAATTCCCCGAGCTTCAAGGCCTTATGGGGATGTATTACGCCAACGCTGCGGGCCGCATTGCGGATGTCGCCGCAGCTTGCCGCGATCACTATTCGCCGCTTGGTCCGTCCGATGAGGTGCCGACTGCGCCCGTGTCGGTCGCGGTGGCGCTGGCCGACAAGATCGACACCCTCACGGGGTTCTGGGCCATCGACGAAAAGCCGACAGGCTCCAAGGACCCCTTCGCTTTGCGCCGCGCAGCGCTGGGCGTGATCCGTTTGGTGCTCGAGAACAATCTGACGCTTCCTTTGAATGCGGTCTTCGCAAGTGCAAATAAGGATGCGGATGGTGAAAACCTTCTCGCCTTCTTCCACGACCGCCTCAAGGTGTTCCTCAAGGACAAGGGCGTGCGTCATGATGTGATTGACGCCTGCATCGCGATGGAGGGGAACGACGATCTGTCGCTGTTGGTCAAACGGGCAGGGGCTCTATCTGCGTTCATGGCGACCGAGGATGGTGAAAACCTGATCCAAGGCTTCAAGCGGGCGAACAATATCCTGTCGCAGGCCGAGGCCAAAGACGGGGTCGAGTATTCCTTTGGCGCTGATGTGAAATTCGCCGAAAGCGACGAGGAAAAGGCGCTCTTTGCCGCGCTCGACACCGCCGAAGCCGCGATCACGCCCGCGATGGCGTCGCAGGATTTTGCGGCGGCGATGACCGCGATGGCGGCGCTTCGTGCCCCGATCGACGCGTTTTTCACGGCTGTTCAGGTGAATGCGGACAACGAGATCATCCGTCGCAATCGGCTTAATCTTCTGTCCCGTATCCGCACAACCTGTCTGGCTGTTGCGGACCTGACGCGGATTGAAGGCTAAATAAACTGTTACCTTCCCCTTGCTGCGAATCGAACTTGCTCTAAAGTGCATCGCAGCAAGGAGATGCCGCAGTGCAGCAAGATAAAGTTTTTCAGCCGGTTACACTGATAACCGAAACGGCCCCGATGAGCCCCGCCGTTCATGGGGGGCGTGCCAAATGTCTTCAGCGTTTGGTGCGTCTTGCGATGCCTGTGCCGACCACCGTTGCGCTCTCCTTTGATGCGGTGCGTGACATCGCACGGGGCAAGATGCCCGATATGGCCGAGATTATGGGCCATTTCGAACCTGCACCACTTTTGTCCGTTCGTCCGTCTTCGCAAGATCCCGACTGGGGCGGTCCGAGTGCTATCCTCAACATCGGGATGAACGAAGAGCGTCATCGCCGCATGGCGCAGACCATGGGCGAGGGGCCTGCAACGGCGATTTACCTGCGCTTTATCCAGTCCTATGCCATCCATGTGGCGCGTCTTGATCCCGAAGCCTTTGACTTGCCCGACGAGCCGACGGCCGCGGCGCTCAAAGCGTTTCTCGAGGCTTATGAATACGAAACGGACGAGCTTTTCCCGCAGGATCCATCGGTTCAACTGACCGAAGTGCTGCGCTCCATGGCGCGGGCATGGGACGGAACGACCGCACGATTGCTGCGTCAGGCAAAAGGTGCGCCAGCAGATGCGGGCCTTGGGCTTGTGGTGCAGGCTATGGCGCTTGGCGTCGGCGGCAAGAACTCGGGATCGGGCGTGATCCAGTTCGTTGATGATCAAACAGGCGAGCAGCGGATCAAGGGTCGTTACCTTGCGCAAAGCCAAGGCCGCGAAGCTTTGTCGACGCCCCTCGGTGCGCTTTATCTGGTCAAAGACGGGCGCGGTCCCTCGGTCGAGGAATCCTTGCCCGAAGTCTTTGAACAGCTTGTCGAATACGGCCAGTTGCTTCGCCGCCGTCTACGTGAAGAAATGCAGATCGAATTCACCTTGGAAAGCGGCGTTCTGAAGGTGCTTGATGGTGTGCGTGTCCAGCGTTCGAATCGCGCTGCGGTTCGGATTGCCGTTGCGCTGGCAGAAGACCAGATTATCCCGCGAGAAGAGGCGATCCTTCGGGTCGAGCCGAACGCAATCTCGGAGCTTCTCCATCGTCAGGTCGACCCGAGCGCGGAGCGGGATGTGATCGTGCGCGGCATCGCGGCCTCTCCAGGGGCTGCGTCGGGACGTCTTGTGTTTACGGCAAACGATGCGCAGGCGAGCGCCGCGCGTTCTGAGCCTTGCGTTCTTGTGCGCCGCGAAACCAGCCCCGAAGATATTCGCGGTATGCATGCGGCAAAAGCCGTTGTTACGCTTCGCGGCGGCATCACGAGCCACGCAGCTGTGATCGGGCGTGGTCTTGGTCTTCCTTGTGTGGTCGGTGCCTCGGAACTCAAGATCGACCGCAAACGCAAATTGATCGTCGCCCCCGATGGCCGCGTCTTTAAAGAGGGCGATCTGGTCACGGTCGACGGCACCACTGGCACAGTTTTGGCGGGGGAAACCGCCTTGATCGAAGCATCTTTGGACGGGGCTTTCCAAACGCTTCTGACGTGGGCGGACGAGTTTCGCGATATCGGAGTGCGGGCCAACGCCGACACGCCAAAAGATGCGCAGACCGCCAGCAATTTCATGGCCGAGGGCATCGGCCTGTGCCGAACGGAACATATGTTCTTTGAGGGGGATCGTCTTGGCGTAATGCGCGAGATGATTTTTGCCGATAGTTCGGAAGATCGCCGCGCTGTTCTGGATCGGCTCTTGCCGATGCAGCGCGCTGATTTCAAAGACCTTTTCGAGATTATGGCGGGTAAACCCGTCTGTATTCGCCTCTTTGACCCGCCGCTCCATGAATTCCTTCCTGCCGATAAGACAGGTATTCGCGAACTTGCCGATCAGCTCGCCTTGCCGCTCGCGGATGTGACGATGCGCGTCGATGCGCTCAGCGAACACAACCCGATGCTCGGAATGCGCGGCGTGCGTCTTGGTCTGACCTATCCCGAAATCTACGAGATGCAGGCCCGCGCGATTTTCGAAGCCGCGGTCGAAATCCACAAGAACGGCGCGACCGTGGTGCCGGAGATTATGATCCCTCTGGTCAGCGCGATGCGCGAGGTCGAGCTGGTCAAGAGCCGTATCGATGCGACCGCCAATGCGGTGAAAGCTGAAAGCGGGACCGATTTCGACTATCGCTTCGGCGTCATGGTTGAAACGCCTCGGGCTGCACTTCGCGCACAGGACATCGCCAAATATTCTGCTTTCCTTTCGTTCGGCACGAACGACCTTACCCAGATGACCTATGGTCTGTCGCGTGATGACGCGGGGCGGTTCATGTCATCTTACGTGCATGCGGGCGTCTATGAAGAGGACCCGTTCCATACCCTTGATCAGGATGGGGTAGGGGAGTTGCTTTCGATGGGGGCAGAGCGGGGCCGAAAGGGGAATAAAGATGTCGTCCTCTCGATCTGCGGCGAGCATGGCGGGAGCCGTCTTGCGATCGAATTCTGCCGTCATCAGGGATTCGATTATGTCTCTTGTTCGCCGTTTCGGGTGCCTGTGGCTCGGCTGACTTCCGCTCAATTGGCGATTGCGGAGAAGCTCGGGCTCTAGTTTTGCGGATTTTTTCGAACATAACTGTTTGAAAATATAACTAAAAATAAAGTGACTAAGAGCGCATTCTACTTATGGGTAGCTAGGGTGGACACCCTGAGGGTCGTCCTTTAAACCCGCCGAGCCTGCGTGGGGTCGTTCCACGTGCCGCTTTGAGGTAGGACGATGACGTCGTCTTCCAGTCGTTTAAAGATCCGTTCGGTCGCTGTTCTGGCGGCCTTTCTTTCACTCGGAACCAATATTGCACTTGCAGACTCGGTCATTGAGAGCCGCCTATCGGCTCTCCTCGGTCAGGAACGCGAGGCGCTTTCGGTGGCGGCAACGGATCGGATGGCGGCTTTGACGGTGCCTCCTGCTGCACAGCGCGGTGTAGAGACTGCGCCCAAATCTCTCGAATATACCCAAGCGATGCTCGACTCACTGCCCACCCCTACGGGCGGTGAAAACCTCCAGTGTTTGTCCGAGGCGCTCTACTTTGAAGCGCGCGGTGAAAGCGTTCAGGGTATTTTTGCCGTCGGTGAAGTCATCCTCAACCGCGTGGACTCGAGTGCCTATCCCGGATCGGTTTGTTCGGTGATCCATCAGGGCACAGGCCGCAAATATGCTTGCCAGTTCACCTATACCTGTGATGGTCAGGCCGAAGTCATCAACGAGCCCGAGGCGTGGGATCGTGTCTCCAAAGTGGCCAAGCTTCTTTTGGATGGTGCGCCGCGTGCCCTGACTGCGGGTGCAACCCATTATCACACCAAAGCTGTGAGCCCCTCTTGGGCACGGCGTTTCCCGCGCACAGCCGCGATCGGGTCCCATTATTTCTATCGTCAGCCGACGCGCACGGCTTCTAATTGACGCGAAATCAGTTTTGAAATGTCGTGTTTGGATACATAGGCTTGCCCGTAAGCGGGTAGGCAGGTATCCACCACCGAAGATTTCGAACGGATTTACGAATGACCGAAGACATCAGCATGGCTTTTGCCCACCCCAGTGAGCGGGCCGAAGCCAGTGCAACCCAGCCCGTTGATCGCATTTCTCTTCGAGATTACGTCGTTGAGGTGGAAATCGGAGCGTTCCAGCAAGAGCGCGGTCATCTCCAGCGCGTGCGATTCAACGTTGTGGTCGAAGTTGCGCCCCAATCGGGCGAGATCGACGATGATGTGGATCGCATTCTCTCCTATGATCGAGTGACCGAAGCCATTGCGCTCGAGCTTGGTGCAGAGCGGATCAATCTTCTCGAAACGCTTGCTGCACGGGTCGCGGAACGTATCCTGCGCGAGCCGCAAGCGCTTCGTGTCTTTGTGCGCATCGAAAAGCTGGATCGCGGCCCTTTTGCTCTGGGTGTCGAAATCGTTCGCGCCAAGGGCGAAGTTGCCCGCGCCGGCCAAGATGTTATCAATATCCCGCATCCTCGCGTTGTCTATTTCGGCAATGAGGCGTTCGATTCACCCCGCCTCAAGGGATGGATCGATGACCTTGCCGCCGACGCTGCGCCATTGATCATTTGTGTCGGTGCGCCAGACAGTCTTGCGCCCCGTGTCCCCGTCGCCTTGGCACAGCGCCGTATCGACCTTTTGGCGATCGAGACGAACGCTTGGGTTCTGGCATCTCGGGACAAGCGTTGCATGGTTGTCGAGACCCGCACGGAACTTGATTGGGCGATGAAGAACGGACAGATCTGTCTTTGGGCGCCAAGTAAGATCGTTCTTGATGCGGTGGATGGACCTTCAGCAAGCGCAGGCGATGCCATCGCCTTGGTGGCTTGGTTCGCAGCGCAGATGCAAGCGTGTGAATTGGTTCTTGTCGGAGCGGATCATGTGCCCGAATGTGCTGTGCCGCTTCGTGAAGCGGGCCTCGAAGCAGAGAGACTTCTTTGAAAGACTACTATCGTCCGATCAATTGCGTTGATGCTTTGACCTCTTCCGAGCAGCTCGCAGGGGGCTGGACGCGGTTTGCCTCTGCCGAGCGTATCATGCGCGATGGATCGGAGATCGTCCCGATTTCGGAGATTCCCGCCGCTTGGATGGAGCGACTGACGGCACCCCGAGCGCCGTTCGGATCGGTGGACATGTCTGCGCCTCAGGTGATGGGCATTTTGAATGTTACACCCGATAGCTTTTCCGATGGCGGGCGTTTTCGTGATTTCACGACGGCCATGGCACAGGTGCGGGCCATGCAATCCCATGGTGCGAGCATCATTGATGTGGGAGGAGAAAGCACCCGTCCCGGTGCTGAAGAGGTTCCTGTAGACGAGGAAATAGCGCGCGTTGAGCCGATTATTTCCGAGCTGCGGTCTCAATCCGGTATCGCAATCTCGGTCGATACGCGCAAATCCGCGGTTGGGGCAGCCGCGATTGCCGCTGGGGCCAGCATTATCAACGATGTAAGTGCCTTCGAGTGGGATGCGACACTTGCCGATGTGACCGCCGAAAGCGGACTTCCCGTCTGTCTCATGCATGCCCAAGGCGACCCCCAAACCATGCAGGCCGATCCGCAGTATGATCACGTTTTGCTTGACGTTTATGACTATTTGGAACGCCGCGTTGCCTTTGCCGAGAGCAAGGGCATCCCTCGCAGCCGCATCATGGTTGATCCGGGCATCGGTTTTGGCAAAACAGTTCAACACAATATTTCACTCATTCGCGGAATTTCGCTCTTTCACGGGCTTGGGTGCCCGATCCTACTTGGCGTTTCGCGTAAGCGCTTTATAGGTGTTATCGGTGGAGCAGACGGCGCGACCGAAAGATTAGGCGGTTCCGTGTCTGTTGCGCTTTGGGGGGTATCTCAGGGGGTTCAGGTCGTGCGTGTGCATGACACCTTCGAGACCGTTCAAGCCATAAAATTACAACAGGCGATTTTGGGACAGTAAATGGGACGTAAATACTTCGGAACCGACGGCGTTCGTGGGACAGCGAACGTTTTTCCGATGACTGCCGAGATGGCGCTTCGTATCGGAGCTGCGGCGGGGCGATATTTCCGGAATGACGGATCGAACGGGCACCGCGTGGTAATCGGCAAGGATACCCGTCTTTCGGGCTATATGTTCGAGAGCGCTTTGACTGCGGGCCTGACGTCGACGGGGATGAACGTCTTTTTGCTCGGACCCGTTCCGACCCCTGCCGTCGGGCTTTTGACGACGAGCATGCGTGCGGACGTGGGCATTATGATCTCGGCGAGCCATAACCCGCATACAGACAACGGGATCAAGTTCTTTGGCCCAGATGGGTTCAAGTTGTCGGACGAGGCGGAAGAAGAAATCGAGCGTCTGATCGACGGAAATATCGAACCTGCCCAAGCCGTGAACATCGGGCGCGCCAAGCGCATCGACGATGGTCGTTTCCGCTATGCAGAACGCATCAAGTCGACCTTTCCGCGGGGACGCAGTCTCGAAGGGCTCAAGGTCGTGATCGACTGTGCGAACGGCGCGGCCCACCGCACCGCGCCTGAGGTCCTTTGGGAGCTTGGCGCTGAAGTGATCCCAGTTGGCGTCTCTCCCGATGGCCGCAACATCAACAAAGGGTGTGGCTCGACCGATACCCGCACGGCTTCCGAAACGATCATTGCCCATGGTGCGGATGTCGGTATCTGTCTGGATGGAGACGCGGACCGCGTGATGATCCTCGATGAGCACGGACGTGTGGCCGATGGTGATCAGATCATGGCGCTCCTTGCCAAGCGCTGGGCAGACAACGGCACGCTTAAGGGCGGTGCTTTGGTTGCGACGGTGATGTCGAACCTCGGACTGGAGCGCTATCTCGAAGGGCAGGGCCTCGGACTTGTCCGCACAAAGGTCGGCGACCGCTATGTGGTCGAAGAAATGCGCAAGAACGGATTTAACCTTGGCGGCGAGCAGTCGGGGCATATCGTCATGACCGATTATGCGACCACGGGTGATGGTCTCTTGGCAGGCTTGCAGTTCCTTGCTGCGATGGTCGAAACGGGCAAACGCGCAAGCGAGCTAACCAAGACTTTTGCAAGCGTTCCCCAGCTACTCAAGAATGTGCGTTTCGGCGAAGGCAAGGCTCCGCTTGATGATGCCATGGTCAAGAAAGCGATCGACGAGGCCGAGAAGTCGCTTGTCGGCAAGGGGCGATTGCTGATCCGTAAATCGGGGACCGAACCGCTCGTTCGGGTAATGGCCGAATGCGAGGATGAGGCGCTGTTGCTTCAGGTTGTCGACGGGATCGTCGCCGAAGTGCAGGCTGCCGCGTCCTAACGCGAGAACATGCGTTTGAGGCTTTGCCACTGCGAAGTGGCAAGGCCGATCATGATAAGCCCGAGTGCTCCGTAAAAGCGGAACGGTAGGTCTTCGTGTAGGACCAGAGTGCCAAACAGCATCGACCAAACGGGCACCTGATAATTCACCAAAGTCATAAAGACAGTGCCCGCGGAGCGGATAACGCTTACGCGCAAGAGCGCTGCGAATGCGGTCGGGACAAAGCCGAGAAATATGATGGCATAGCTCGAACTCGATCCGTGCCACGTCGGAACCCCCTCGACCCAGAGCATCAGCGGCAGCAACAGCGCCGATCCCACAGCCAGCGTTGCTGCGGTCATCGCTACGGGATCAATCGGCGGACAGCGCCGTGTCATTACCGACGAGCACGCATAGGAAAGCGTGGCAGCGAGACAGGCAAGTTGGGCGAGTCCTTCGATACCAGCGCCTGGGCGAAGCGCGGAGGGACCGATCAGCCAGAGCGCGCCGACAAAACCGATCAGCACACCGATCAAGCGGCGCTTGTTCAGCGCTTCATCGGTGAAAAAATGCGCCAAAGGCAGCACAAAAAGCGGTAGCGCGGCCATCGTGATCCCTGCAAATGCCGAAGGCACATATTGCTGTCCCCAACTTAGAAGCAAAAAGGGCATTGCCGTATTGGTAGCTCCGATAACCAGAAGCGGGCCGAATGTATTCTTGGCGGGCATCGGACGCCGCAAAGCAATCGCCAAGCCCGTCATGGCAAGCGCACCGAGTGTCGTGCGTGCACATGCGACGGTTACGGGGCCATAATCCTTGAGCGCGATCGACACGACCATGAATGTGCCGCCCCAGATAATTCCGAGAAGACATATGGACATCCAGTTTCTGGCGGTGGGCTGTGTCGACATAGGGTCTCTAGATCAAAACGCCCAAAGATCGTCTAGTGGAAAAGAAAAGAGGCCCCCGTAGGAGCCTCTTTGAACCGAAAGTCGGGTCGATTAGTTCTTCGACTTGTCGACCATCTTGCCCTTGGAGATCCAAGGCATCATTTCGCGGAGCTTGGCACCAGTGGCTTCGATCAGGTGCTCGTCGTTTGCACGGCGCGACGCTTTGAGGGTCGGCTGGCCAACAGCATTTTCGAGCATGAAGTCGCGAACGAACTTGCCCTGCTGGATGTCGGCGAGAACTTCCTTCATCGCGGCTTTGGTCTGCTCGTAGGGCAGGATGCGCGGGCCGGTGACATACTGGCCGTATTCGGCGGTATTCGAGATCGAGTAGTCCATGTTGGCGATGCCGCCTTCATAGATCAGGTCGACGATCAGCTTCACTTCGTGGAGGCACTCGAAATAAGCCATTTCCGGAGCGTAGCCAGCTTCGACGAGGGTTTCGAAGCCGCAACGGATC
>JALRIK010000149.1 GCA_023255435.1 Marivivens sp. | reverse complement strand
TTTGCCACCCAAAAACGCCTCGGCCAGTTCGGCAACATCAAAGTCGCGAGGGCTGGCATCGGTCTGCGGAGCCCGCGCCGAGGGAGAGGACTTCATCGCAGCTTCGATCTTGGAGAGCGGCGCGCCGCAGGATGTGCAAACAAGCTCGTGTCTCCCGCCATTTGACATTTCGAATGCGGCACGCGTGCCGCAATAACAACAGGTAGCGATGCGTGCCTCCGACATAGGCCCTCCGGTTCAGCGTCCTTTACTTGCATATAGGGCGACTGCGGCCGCGTTGGAGACGTTGAGAGAGCCAAATCCGCCCGCAGCGTCGATTTTTACCAGATAATCGCAGGTTTCTTTGGTTTTTTCGCGCAAACCCGGGCCCTCTGCACCCATCACAAGTGCGACAGGACGGTCGAATTTGCCTGAAAGCGCCGCTTCGATGGTCGTGTCGGCCTCGCCATCGAGCCCCAGAATGATGAACCCAAGCTCCTTGAGTTCGATCATCGCATCGGCCAGATTGCGCACCCGCACATAGGGCTGGCGCTCGAGCGCGCCGCTGGCGGTTTTGGCAAGCGCACCCGTCTCGGGCGCGGAATGGCGTTGGACCCCCACAACCGCACGAGCACCGAACACCTCGGCCGAGCGGAGAATCGCCCCGACGTTATGCGGGTCGGTGACGCGGTCGAGCATCACGATCCGCTGCGGCATCGGGCCATCGGCCAGCGCGATATCCTTGAGCGAGCCCCAGTCGAGCGGTTTCACTTCGAGCGCTGCGCCCTGATGGACCGAATCTTCTGGCACGGGGGCTGCAAATTTTCTCGGGTCGGAAATTTCGACGGGCATGCCGGATTCGGCAATCGCATCGGCAAGCTTGGCTTGGGCATTTACCGTCACGACAAGGCGCAATTTCTTGCGCGCGGGGTTCAACAATGCGTCCCGCACCGCATGCAACCCGAAGAGCCATACAGTTTCCTGTTCGGCTGCACGCTTGCTTTGTTCCTTTTCGATAACCCACTTTGGCTTTTTCATCGCTCTCTCCGCTTTGACATTCCCTCAATGCGCCGAGCCGCTTTTCAACGCAAGTCACAAGCAGATGCAAAAGATTGGGATTTTCCTGTTGACGGCCATCGCTGCCGCGCATATTCAGCGCCTCGCAAACAGAGCAATGCACTGTTTCGGGCGACGAGCTGCAAGGTGCGGCAGCGGACTGTAACTCCGCCGGGGAGACCCATGCCTGGTTCGATTCCAGGGTCGCCCACCATCTTCCTTCGACATGGTGGTCAGTTTCAATCGGCGCGGTGTGCGTGCCGAAGGCGTCTTTTGATTTGACCCGCTACCGCCTATAGTTGCCCAAAGATCGAAAAGATCGGACGGGGCATCGAATGGGGCGCAAGACGGAGCATGTCTACAAAATCCAAAGCCGATCAGTGCTTTAATATCGTGATCATCGGGCACAAAGGGCGACTTCAATATGAAGCGCTCTTGTTTGTGGCCTCGCTTAGACATTCGTCTCCCGATTTCAAAAGCAGAATGATCGTCGCCGAACCCAAACAGGGCCCCTTGTGGCCCAAGCCGATTGAGATGGACAAAGCCATCAAGGACGAGTTGATCGAACTCGGTGCGGAAATCCTACCCTTCGAAAGCAAAGCCTTCGGTCTAACTTACCCCTATGGCAACAAGATCGAGTGTCTTGCAGCTCTGCCCGAAGGAGAGCCTTTCGTCTTTTTCGACAGCGACACCCTGATCACGGGCGACATCGACAAAGTCAGATTCGACTGGTCGCGCCCCTCGGCGTCAATGCGGCGTGAAGGCACTTGGCCCGTCGAAGAGCTTTATTGGCCGGGCTATACGGCGATCTGGAAATCCCTTTACGACAAATTCGGGCTCGACTTCGAAAGTTCGCTCGATTTGGGCAAACCTGACGAATATTGGGAGCGGTATCTCTATTTCAACGCGGGTTGGTTCTATGGAAGCGACCCGAAACGCTTTGGCGAGACCTTTTTCAGGTTCGCGACCGAGATTCGCAAAGCTCCGACGCCAGAGATGGTGATCCAACCGCTTGATCCTTGGCTGGATCAGGTGGCGCTTCCTCTTGTGATCCATGCCTTGGGCGGCGGCCGCCCGGGCCCAGAACTTGACGGGCTTGATGGAGATATCAGCTGTCATTACCGCATGTTCCCCCTGCTTTATGCCCGCGAAAGCGACAGGGCCGTTGAGGTGCTCGAAGCGATAAGCGCGCCCAATAGGCTCAAGAAAGTGCTCAAGGAATATGAGCCGATCAAACGGATGATCTATCAAGGACGCGGGGAAAAAGTGCGCGCGCTCTTTGACCGGAACAACCTGCCGCAGCGCGAGCAGAAAATCCGCAATATCCTCAAGGCCGAAGGCTTCTGGATGCGCTAGACAGGGGGCTCTGCCCCCCGTCTGCCTTCGGCAGCCGTCCCCCGGGATATTTGGGGCACAAAGGCAAGGGGCCTCACTCTATTGCGAAAGTGGCCTCGATTGTTGCGCTGACGGTGATCGTCCCACCCGAGATCGGAACGTCTTTGGCAAGACCGCGCATTTCCATAGCCTGAAGATACACGGGCGGCATTTGATAACCCGTGCCGTTTTCTGACAGGGTCAGGAGCGGGCCGAGCTGCACATCGGCGGCCTCGGCATAGAGTTTGGCGCGGGCGCGGGCATCGGAAACAGCGGCGCGGCGCGCTTCGTTCAGGACATCGATTTTGTTTTCCAGATCAAAGCTCAGCCCCTCGATACGGTTGGCCCCCGCTTCACTTGCAAGGGAGATCAGGGCGCCAAGTCCCTCGAGGTCTGCGGTCGTCAAGGTGACGATATTGGAGGCGCTGTAACTGCTGGGACGTGGAGGTTCTGAACCTGCGTTGTCGTAAGCATAGACGGGGTTCAGCGTGAGCTGTGAGGTTTGGATCTGATCGGGCGCAATGCCGTTTGCAGCGAGGCGAGCCAGAAGCGCTTCGACCTTTTGGGAGGTCTCTGCAAGCGCCGCTTCTGCCGTGTCACTGCGGTTTTCCACACCGAGGCGCAACGTGGCGAGATCGGGGGCCACCGTCAGTTCCGAAGCGCCCGAGACGGACAGGCTCCGAAGTGTTTCGGCTTGAGAGGCAAGAGGAAAGGCCACGAGGGCAAGTGCAAGAAGATGTTTGATATGCATGGGCGGCTCCGAATATGTGCAAAACCATGGTGTCACCATGGGGGGGCCTGCGCTGTGTCGCCAGTCACAAAACGACGATGGGCGGGAAGTTGCTATAGCGTCCGATACGTAAGCCCGTTACATTTCGCCCCAAACCAAACAGTGATAAAGCCATTACATGAAACCTAATTTTGCGCTTTCTCTATCTGTCGAGGGCATCCGGCTTTTGCATCGGGTGACCGGCGGATGGCACCTTGTGGGGGAGGTGGCGCTTGATTCCGAGGATATGGGCGGGGAGCTTGCGCAGCTGAGGCAGACAGCGCTTGCTCTGGAGCCGGGAGGAATCAGGAGCAAGATCCTTTTACCGAATGATCAGATCAAATATTTCGCGCTAGACGGCACCCGCGCGGATGCGGCGGACATCGAAGCTGCTCTGGATGGGACGACGCCCTATGCGCTTGACGAGCTGAGCTATGACCACTCCAAGGGCGGGGGTCGGACCTATGTCGCGGCAGTCGCAAAGGAGACCATGGAAGAAGCCGAGAGTTTCGCCAAGAGTTTCCATTTCAATCCCGTTTGCTTTGCGGCGATCCCCGAGGAATTTTCCTTTGTCGGCGAGCCGTTTTTCGGCATGGCGGCGATGGCTTCGGAGCTGGGCGAGACTCTGGTCGAGCGCGATGCGGACGCGGTCAAGATCATCGGCCGCGCGCATATGCCCAAGCCTGCGGACCCCGAGCCTTTGGCGGAACCGCCGGCAGCGGATGCCCAGCCTGCTGTAGAGCCGACCGAACCGTTAGGGGAGGACGCCCCACAAGCGGGGCTTGCGCCTCAGATCGAAGAGGACATCCTTCAAGGTGATCTCTTTCCTCAGTTTGACGAGACGAGTGACCCCTCGCCCGCCCCCGCCACACCGCTTGATGCGGAGCCAGAGCCACAAGTCGTGTTCAGCAGTCGTGCCAAACCGAGCACAGTAACGACCGAAGCAGTCAAGATGCCGCCGCTGGCTGCGCGGCCCGCGCCGACGCAGATCGACGGGCGGATCGAGCCGACCTTTGCGAGCCGTTCGCGCAGCACCGCGCCCGCTCATAGCGTCGAGCCTGCCCCGCAAAGTGCCGCAGCGCCGCAGCTCGCGGTCCCGCGCGAGACGACCGAAGGCCCCGCTCCCAAAATCGAAGCGCCGCGTGTCGCAGCGCCGACCGCACCTTTGGCAGAAAAGCGCGCCCCTTCGCTCAAATTGCCTTCGCTGCCCAAAGTGGACCTTCGCGGACTGCTCAAAGGAGTTGTCGCGCGCGCCAAACCGATACGCAAAGCCAAGCCCGAGGTCGAGAAAATAGAGGCCGAAGTCGAGCAGCTCACGATTTTTGGCGCGCGCAAGCATCAACGCGGACACCCGCGTTACCTCGCGCTGATCCTTACCGTTCTCTTGCTGCTCTTTCTTGCTGCCGTGGCGGCCTGGGCCTCGTATTCGGATGATACGCTTGCGCGTTGGATCCGAGGCGAGAGCGCCACCACCCAATTCGCCCAAGAAACCGAAGTTCTCCCGCTTCCCGAGATATCCGAAGAGGAAGAATTCGACATTGCGACAGCCGCTGCCGATATGGCCGAAGACGGTACGGCGGCGGCCGAAACCACACTAGACGAGCTTGCCACGACCGAAGAAGAGCAAGCGACAGAGGTGGGCACTCCGATTTCGCCCGCCGAAGCCGAGCGCATTTATGCCGCGACGGGCGTTTGGTTACGCGCCCCGCGGATGTCTTATGTGCCCCGCACTGAAACCTCGGACGATGTGATCAT
>JALRIK010000148.1 GCA_023255435.1 Marivivens sp. | reverse complement strand
CGATGATCTGGCGCGTGTCCATCCCGCCCGCCATGGCATAGCTGTCGAGTTCGTTGAAATAGGCGACCCGCATGGCGAGGTAGGTGTTGGAGAAAAGCTTGATCGCCTCGGCCTCATCGGGGCCGGTAAAGAGCACGGGCACGTCCTTTTTGACCGCCCCTTCAAGGAGGAGATCAGCAAACCGGCGGGCCTCTCCGCTCTGGTCACCGACGATGATACGGCTCGGGTGCAGGTTGTCGTAGAGCGCGCGGCCCTCGCGGAGAAACTCGGGCGAGAACATCACGCGATCTGTGTCGAGCCGCTCGCGGATACCGCTGACAAAGCCGACAGGGACGGTGGATTTGACGATGATCGTCGCGCGCGGATTGAACCGCAAGACAAAGCCGATCACGCTCTCGACGCTGGAGGTGTCGAAGTAATTCGTCTCGGGGTCATAGTTCGTGGGCGTCGCCACAATCACGAAATCGGCGGCGGAATAGGCGTCCTCGGGATCGGTCGTGGCCGAAAGGTTGAGGTCCTTCTTCGCTAAAAAATCCTCAAGCTCTGGATCGATGATCGGCGAGCGCCGCGCATTCACCGCATCCACCCGCGCCTGCGAGATATCCGTCGCGACAACCTGATGGTTTTGGGCCAAAAGCGCTGCGTTAGATAATCCAACATAGCCAAGTCCTGCCACTGCGATCTTCATGTGGACACCTTTTCCGTCTGCTCGTCTTGTCGAACGGGTTCTATGCCCGCCCTTGTTGCCCCATGCGATAGCCTCTGGCTCCAGTCAGGTCCAAGAAAATCGCCTGTTCGAGGCTTGGATTTGTGCAAATGCTGCATTTGGGTCGCATTGATCTTGGGGGGGCTTCGACTTAGGTTGCCACAAAGTTTCGTGCGGAGCCGTCATTGACCCAACCCGAATTGATAGAGATTTCGATCCGCGATCTGGGGTATGAAGTCGAAGGCCGCAGCATTCTGACCTCTGTCGGGTTTTCGACCAAAGCGCGGCGGATCGGCGTCGTGGGGCGCAATGGTTCCGGTAAATCCACTCTGGCCAAACTCCTCTCGGGTCTCGAGGCCCCGACGCGCGGGCAGATCAGAGTTGGCGGCATCGATCCCTTTGCCGACCGCGCCAAAGCGATTGAGACTGTGGGCGTCTTGTTCCAGAACCCCGATCACCAGATCATTTTCCCGACCGTGATCGAAGAGCTGATCTTTGGTCTAATCCAGATCGGGCGGCCCAAGGCCGCAGCTATCGAAGAGGCGCGCGAGCTTTTGCGGGATTTCGGCAAAACCCATTGGGAAGAGGCTGCCACGCATACGCTCTCTCAGGGGCAAAAGCATCTTTTGTGCCTCATGGCGGTTGTCCTGATGAGGCCCAAGCTGATCATCCTTGATGAACCCTTTGCAGGGCTTGATCTTCCGACCAAGCTGCAGCTTGGTCGCTATCTGTCGAAGTTCGAAGGCCAGCTTCTGCACATCAGCCACGATCCCTCGGACATCCGCGACTATGACGAGGTGCTGTGGATTGACGGCGGCACACTGCGCCACAAGGGACCAGCGGGCGAAACGCTTGCGCTCTATCTTGCGGCTATGACAGAGCTTGGGGCTTCGGATGATATCGCTGACCTCTCCCGTTAGAACCCGCGCGCATGATTGGCCTGCGGGGGCAAAACTTGTCGGGCTCTGTCTGGCAAGCGTTCTCCTTTTTTCGCTGGAATCGCCCCTTGCGCAACTTGTGGCCCTTGTGGTTACAGGCGTGCTCTATGCGCTTGGCGGTGGGGTTTTCTTGCGGACGGGGGGCAAACGTCTTTGGGTGCTTTGGCCCTTTGTTCTTGTGGTCGCGGTCTGGCATCTTGTCACGGGCGAGATGCAAAGTGGCGTTGTGATCCTTATGCGGATGATCACAAGCGTTGCTTTGGCGAACCTTGTCACCATGACCTCGCGGCTAACCGATATGATCGATGTGTTCAGGCGGCTCATGACCCCGCTGAGGGCGCTCGGGATCAACACCCGCTCCATCGAGATCGCCATCGCCATGGTGATCCGCCTCGTTCCCACTTTGATACTCAAGGGCCGTCACGTCGTCGATGCTTGGCGCGCACGATCCAAATCGAAGGGCAACTGGAGGGTTGTCTTGCCACTTGCGATCATGGCAATTGACGACGCAGATCATATGGCAGCAGCACTCAAGGCCCGTGGCGGGCTGGTGTCGCGGTCGGGGAGAGACTGATTTGGAAAAGAATGTAACGCTCGTCGCTTTGTTTGCAGCGCTCATCGCAGTCTTGGGCCTTGTGCCCCAGATCATGCTTGGTTTCGGCGTGCCGATCACGGCGCAAAGCCTTGGGGTGATGCTCTGCGGGACTGTTCTCGGGGCCAAGCGCGGCGGTCTTGCCGTGTTGCTCTTTGTGGTGCTGGTGGCGCTCGGTCTGCCGCTCCTTTCGGGCGGTCGAGGGGGTCTTGGTGTTTTCTCCGCACCCTCGGCTGGTTTTGTCATCGGCTTTCCCTTTGCTGCATTCGTAACGGGCCTCGTGACCGAAAAGCTCCGTTCGGGGAACCTTGCTCTGGTTGCGGGCGCGGCCGCCATCGTGGGCGGTGTCGTAGTCCTCTATGCCTTCGGGATCGTCGGCTTCTCTCTTATCGCACAAAAGACATTGGCCGAGGCGACGATGGTCATGGGGGTCTTTATCCCTGGTGATTTGATCAAGGCGATCATCGCAGGCGTTTTGACTGCCGCGCTCTACAAAGCGCGCCCTGCAAGCGTGCTCTCGCGGGCATGAACGCGTCGCCGCTCGAAAAACTGCTCAAGGCGCGGCATTCGGTTCGGGCCTTTACCAAAGAGCCAGTGGCGCGTGCCGATCTTGAAAGCATACTGCGAGCGGCACGCCGCGCCCCAAGCGGAGCGAACCTTCAGCCCGGGCATTTCCATGTCCTGACGGGTGAGGCGCTCGACCAACTTTCTGCAGCCTTTGCGCAAGCGATTGCGCAGGATGTGCCCCATGTTCAGGAATACAGCTATTTCCCGAACCCGATGCCCGCAGATCGCAAGGCACGGCAACGAGCAGCCGGATTTGCACTCTACGACGCGCTTGGTATCGACAAACGCGACCTCGACGGGCGCCGCCGTCAGTTCGAGCTGAACTATCGGTTCTTCGATGCGCCTGTCGGCATCGTGGTGACGATTGATCGCAGTATGGGGGCGGGGTGCTTTATGGACCTCGGCATGTCCCTCATGGCACTTTTTCTTGCCGCACAAGAACTTGGATACGGAGCAACAGGGATCGGCGCACTTGCCAATTACGGCCCGACCGCGCTCGAGGCGTTGGGATTGGGCGAGGATCAGCTTGTTGTGTGCGGCATTGCCATCGGTCGCGAGGACACCGAGCATCCCGTCAACCGCTTTCGGACCGAGCGCGACGAGTTGGACACCTTCGCTTCGTTTCGGGGCTTTGATTAGCGTTCAACCAAAAGCGCGGTGCCAAGGCCGCCCGCCGCGGCAATGGCGGCCAAGCCTATTTCGCCTTGTTCCAGATCATGGAGAAGCCGCACCGCAAGGATCGCGCCTGATGCCCCAATGGGATGCCCGCGCGCCAAGGCGCCGCCGTTACGGTTGACGCACTCTTGCGCTAATCCTGCCCCTTGGATGCAGGCGATGGCCTGAACCGCATAGGCCTCCATAATTTCTGCGCGGTCGATCTGATCGGGTCGCAATCCCGTTTCAGCCAGAACCCGTTCGATCGCCGCAACAGGGGCAAGTCCGGGAAGGTCGGGCCGCCCGCCGAGCGTCAATCCTTTTGTGATCCGCATACCACCGAGCCCGAGCGAGGCTGCCCGCGCCTCGGACATGACAAGGCAAAAGGCCGCCGCATCCGCCGCAACGGCCGTGTTCGCGGCGGTGATGGTGCCATCAATGACCTTGGCGCGTCTGCAATGGGTTTCGCTCAAGGCGCGCGCAAAGGGGTCGCGCTCTTGTCCCGCAATTGCGACGATCTCGCCGCTCGGCTCCGACGCCAGAGCCTTGGCATGGCTCTGAACCGCATAGATGTCCTGATCCTCGCGGGAAATGCCAAGCTCTTGGGCCAAGGCTTCGGCCGCGTTTGCCATCAACGGATCGCGATCCATCCACGGGGTAAAGGGTGCTTGATCATAGGGTTCGGGGGGGCGACCATCCCCGAACACGCGCGCGCGGATCGGGCGACGGGAATAGCTTTCCACCCCGCCCGCGATGACAATGTCCTGCAGTCCCGCGCGGATCATCGTATCCGCGAGCAAAAGCGCATCGAGCCCGCCAGCGCATTGTCTATCGATGCTTAATCCCCCAACGGTCTCGGCCAGCCCTGCCGCCAGAGCAACCCGCCGCGCAGGATTGCCGCCTTCGCCGATAGCGTTCGAAACGATGATCTCACCGACCTGATCCGCTGCGACGTTGGTGCTGTGCAAGAGCCGCTCAATCACAGGGGCGGCAAGGTCATGGATGTCGAACGCGGCGAATGCCCCGCCGCGCGGAACCACCGCTGTGCGATATGCCGAAACGATGACGCTCATGACTGGTCCTTTGCCCAAATCGTAAGGGTGGCGAGATCGGGTTTACCCGATCCGAGCAGGGGAAAGCTCGGATGGAACACGAAACGCTTTGGCCGCGCAACAGGCGGTAAACCATCCCGAACGGCGCTTTGAAGTTCCGCAAGGAGATCTGGATCGGGGGCGCCTTCGATCACCGCGATAATGCTGTGGCCGCGCATCGCATCATGTGACGTGACCGCCGCCACAAGCCGTCCCCCCGACGCTTTGGCAAGGACCGCTTCGATATCTTCGGGAAAGACGTTGGTGTCGGCGACCGTCACCATGCGGGATTTTCTGCCCGAGAGGAAAAGATAGCCCTCTCTCATCTCGGCCATTTCCCCGATGCTCAAAAACCCGTCCCGCCATCGGGTGTCGGGTGCCTCTCCTTGGGCGT
>JALRIK010000147.1 GCA_023255435.1 Marivivens sp. | reverse complement strand
ATGCTTGGGGTGATGCCCTCTGAACTTGCGCAGTTGGGGTAGCATGTTACGATTGCCCAACCGCTCGGCCATTGCGGCACGGGCCTGTCACAAAAGGCGCATGATACGATCGGACAAAAGTTGGTGCAAATGCTGGACGATGCTGCAATGAGAGGCCAATAACCCAAATCCAATGCGCATGGCAATTTTTGTGAAAATTGCAAATCGGTGCGGATTAACACTTGAACTTGGTGAACAAGCATCGTATCCACACCGGCAATAGGGGTATAGCTCAGCTGGTAGAGCGACGGTCTCCAAAACCGTAGGTCGCGGGTTCGAACCCTGCTGCCCCTGCCATTTCAATATGTGATCCGCAGCCACCGAAGAGGTTGGAATTATTGGCGGAAGATATTAAAATTTCCCTTCATATCGGGCCGCACAAGACGGCCACTACGCATTTTCAATCGACGATGCGGCACAATCGGGAAATGTTGATCGCAGGCGGCGTTCGGTTCTACGGTCCCGAGTATCTCAGGTTCCGCGAGCGCACACTTGAAAAGATGTTCGGCATCCATGAGCGTGCCCGAGAGCTCAGTAAACGCACTCCAGAAGAACAGTTGACCTTTCTCGCCAAAGGCGCCCACCACGTGGTCTTCTCCGAGGAGAATTTCATCGGCCCGCTGCATGATGGAAAAGGCCATGTCTCTTTGCCGCTCTACGCCGAAGCGGGGCCGCGGCTCTTGGCGTTTCGGGAGCGGCTCCCGAATGTTCCGCTGAGACTTTTCTTTTCGATCCGGCGTCCTGATGCCTTCCTTCAATCTGCTTATAGCCAGGCACTTCTCGCGGGCACCTTTCTTTCTCCCGAAAGCTTTCGTCGACGCAATCCGATCGAGGAGGTCGATTGGGTAGAGCTCTTGGACCGGATCAACGCCACCCCCGATCACGACGGGCTCTTTGTGTGGCAGTATGAAGCCTACCAGCTTTTGTTGCGCCCTTTGACACGGCCGATGATGGGATGGGGATTCGCGCGTAGGATCGAGGTCAAGACGGATCGCGTGCATCAGGGGCTCTCGGCGGCGGCGCTTGATCAACTGCTCGAATGGCATGCCGCAGGGCGCAAAGGCGACATTGCTGCTGAGGCTCGAAAAAAATACCCTGTTTCAGACGCATACCCCAAATTCCGACTGTTTTCTAAGGAGGTGTCGGAAGCTGCGGCGGCTTGGTATGGCACCCAGATTGACGAAATCCGCGAGAAAAAAGGGATCCAACTTGTCGAGCTTCCGAACCGCTAGCCCGATCAAGTCACGAGCTAGGCTTGAAAAGCCCGCATTTGTTTCGTATCTCGCCACGGATACTTGAGAGGTAGCTACTATGGCCCGGACCAACCCAGTCCAATTCTTTCAGCAAGCACGCGCCGAAATCGGCAAGGTCGTCTGGCCTACCCGTCGCGAAGTTGTCCTGACGACTGTCATGATTTTCTTCATGACTGTCTTGCTTGCGCTGTTTTTCTCGCTTGTCGACCTGCTTATTCGCGGCGGTCTTCAGGGCGTGCTGACGTATTTCGGCTCCTAAGGCCGAAAGCACCTCTGCCCAAGGTAGGGGAAAAGTGGCCTAAGACCCTTGAATCCATTGGGATAGAGGGGTATGTGCCACCAAATTCCTGAAAAGGCGTGCGGCGAATCGAGTTGCGCGCCGATTTTCTTTTTCAGGACACTGTCGGCTAAGTGCCGGTGAAATTGGAATTTTCGGCCCAAGGGTCGAGTGCGACGAGGTATCGAAAAAGATGGCCAAGCGTTGGTATTCGGTGAGTGTTCTTTCGAACTTCGAAAAGAAGATCGCGGAACAGATTCGCACCAAAGTGGCTGAGCAAGGACTCGAAGAGCAAATCGACGAAGTGCTTGTTCCCACCGAAGAAGTGATCGAAGTCCGTCGCGGCAAAAAAGTTTCGGCCGAGCGTCGCTTCATGCCGGGCTATGTTCTTGTTCACATGGAAATGTCGGACGAGGGCTATCATCTTGTGAACTCGATCAACCGCGTGACCGGTTTCCTCGGCCCACAGGGTCGTCCGATGCCGATGCGCGATGCAGAGGTTCAGGCAATCCTTGGTCGTGTCGAAGAAGGCCAAGAGGCGCCGCGTCAGCTGATTTCGTTCGAGATCGGCGAAAAGGTCAAAGTCAACGATGGCCCGTTCGAGGGCTTCGATGGCATGGTCGAAGAGGTCGACGAAGACAACCAGCGTCTCAAAGTCACCGTTTCGATCTTCGGTCGGGCTACCCCGGTCGAACTTGAATACACGCAGGTCACCAAAGGGGCCTGAGTGGTGTAAGCGTGGGAGGTTTGTCGGGCGCGCCTTGCAAATCGGACCACACAACAAAAGTCTCGGCACTCGCGTGTGTCGGGAGTTGGAAAAAGGAGAGGCCCTATGGCCAAGAAAGTAATGGGAACGCTGAAGCTGCAGGTTCCTGCAGGTAAAGCAAACCCCTCCCCGCCCGTCGGCCCTGCACTCGGTCAGCGCGGCATCAACATCATGGAATTCACCAAGGCTTTCAACGCGAAGACCGCGGATATGGAAGTCGGGGCTCCTTGCCCGACCGTGATTACTTATTACCAGGACAAGTCGTTCACCTTCGAGATCAAGACGCCGCCGGCTTCTTACTACTTGAAGAAAGCTGCAAAGCTCCAGTCGGGTGCCAAGAAGCCCGGTAAAGAGACTGCAGGTTCCGTGACCGTTGCACAGGTTAAGGAAATCGCCGAGGCCAAGATGAAGGACCTCAACGCCAACTCGATCGAAGCTGCGATGCAAATCATCCTCGGCTCCGCTCGCTCCATGGGCATCGAGGTAAAGTAAGATGGCTAAAGCAGGTAAGCGTATTACCGCAGCTCGCGCTGCATTCGAAGGCAAAGAGAACGTTTCGGTCAACGAAGCAGTCGCTCTTGTCAAAGCCAACGCATCCGCCAAGTTCGACGAAACCGTCGAAGTCGCAGTTTGTCTCGGTGTTGACCCGCGTCACGCAGACCAGATGGTTCGTGGCACTGTCAACCTGCCGAACGGCACGGGTAAGACTGTTCGCGTTGCTGTTTTCGCTCGTGGCGACAAGGCCGATGAAGCAAAAGCTGCAGGTGCAGACATCGTTGGTGCAGAAGACCTGATGGAGACCATCCAGTCGGGTAAGATCGATTTCGATCGTTGCATTGCGACCCCGGACATGATGCCGATCGTCGGCCGTCTGGGTAAGGTTCTCGGCCCCCGTAACCTCATGCCGAACCCCAAGATCGGCACTGTGACCGTAGACGTCAAAGAAGCTGTAGAAGCTGCTAAGGGCGGTCAGGTCCAGTTCAAGGTCGAAAAGGCCGGTGTTGTCCACGCTGGTATCGGCAAGGCTTCCTTCGACGCTGCCAAGCTCGAAGAAAACCTGCTTGCTTTCATCGACGCAGTCCAGAAAGCCAAGCCCGCCGGTGCAAAGGGCACCTACATGAAAAAAGTAGCCCTCAGCTCCACTATGGGCCCGGGCGTTTCGGTTGACGTTGCTTCCGCAACTGGCAACTAAGTCTTAACTCGCAAGGGTGAGAACGAAGCGGGCCTCTCGGGGCCCGCTTTTGTTTTTGGCACTTTTTTGGGCGCCGCGTGTGATTTCGTTGTCAAATACGCGACCTTATGGCATGCTCATTCAAACACATTCACGCCAGCGGACCGTTTTCCGCAATCGGTTCTTGCGTGCCTGTGGCTTCCCAGATAAACGATCCCTTGCAATCAGCGTGCGATTCGTCGTGCGCTGCTTTGTGTTTCGTCCAAGATGGCGGGTTGAGTGTCTGGAGTTATCGCGCATGCGATGCAAGAGCCTCAATAATTCCTGCCTGAGACGGGAAAGAGACAAGTTTCTCCCGGGGTGACCTCGGGTGATTTTGGCGCTACCCCGTAACGGACTTCGTGCTGGCACGTCTGTGCTGGCGGAAATGAGCCGGAAGGGGAGACCCTTCCAAACTTGGAGTAAAACTGTGGATAGAGCACAGAAAGAGAAACTGGTCGAAGAACTCGGCCAAATCTTTGAAAGCTCTGGCGTCGTAGTGGTTGCCCACTACGAAGGCATGACAGTTGCTGAAATGCAGGACCTTCGCGCACAAATGCGTGATGCGGGTGGTGCTGTACGCGTAGCCAAGAACAAGCTCGCCAAAATCGCCCTCGAAGGTAAGCCCTGTGCAAGCATCGCTTCCTACCTGACGGGCATGACCGTGCTCTCCTATTCCGAAGACCCTGTGGCTGCGGCCAAGGTCATGGATAAGTTCGCCAAAGGTAACGACAAGCTCGTTATCCTCGGTGGTGCTATGGGTGACTCGGCTCTGGATCCGGCCGGTGTCAAAGCCGTCGCACAAATGCCGTCGCGTGAAGAGCTCATCGCTCAGATCGTATCGTGCATCGGTGCGCCTGCCTCGAACATCGCTGGTGCCATTGGCGCGCCTGCCTCGAACATCGCAAGCATTCTCTCGACCATCGAAGAGAAAGCTGCCTAAGCAACTCGAATGTCTCATCGGGGCCTCGCCCTGACGTTAGGACACACATCAAACGAACGGAAAGCATAAAATGGCTGATCTGAAGAAACTTGCTGAAGAGATCGTAGGTCTGACCCTTCTCGAAGCACAAGAACTGAAATATCCATGTAGCAAGTGGCCATGGAAAGTATGAACCCGCACCGCTCCACGTCCTGCCAATAGCGATGCCAAGCGTCCAAGCACACCAGCTTTAGCGGTGTGAGTATGAATTACATCCGGTTTGTATTTACGGATAAGTGAAACCAAACCGAAGAAAGCTTTTAGATCTGCGATCAAAGAAACCGAACGCCCTAAACCTGCAATGCGCGTTGCCTCAATATCTTTGGCGACGGTATCTAAGTAATCCGCTTCATTTTCATCGCAATAACCAGTAACCAAGATCTGCTCAAAACGGTTTTTATCTAGCCCGCGCATGAGTTCGGCCACGATCACAGCAGGACCACCCACATTCATGCGGGCGATTATCTGCATTACCTTTACTTGTGCGGCCA
>JALRIK010000146.1 GCA_023255435.1 Marivivens sp. | reverse complement strand
CGACTCGGGCGGAGCTCGTATCCAGGAAGGCGTTGCTTCGCTTGCGGGCTATGCCGAGGTTTTCCAGCGCAACATCATGGCTTCGGGTGTGGTTCCGCAGATTTCCGTAATCATGGGGCCCTGTGCGGGTGGTGCGGTGTATTCGCCTGCAATGACCGACTTCATCTTCATGGTGAAGGACAGCTCTTATATGTTCGTCACGGGTCCCGATGTGGTCAAAACCGTAACGAACGAAGTCGTAACGGCAGAAGAGCTTGGCGGGGCGTCGACCCATACCAAGAAATCCTCGGTTGCCGATGGCGCGTTCGAGAACGACGTCGAAGCGCTTGCCGAAGTGCGCCGCCTTGTCGACTTCCTTCCGCTCAATAACCGTCAAAAGCCGCCCGTTCGTCCCTTCTTCGACGATGTGGCCCGTGTCGAGGATAGCCTTGATACGCTGATCCCCGACAACCCCAACACGCCTTACGACATGAAAGAGCTGATCCACAAACTTGCGGATGAAGGCGATTTCTACGAAATTCAGGCGGATTATGCCAAGAACATCCTGACCGGCTTTATCCGCCTCGAAGGTTCGACCGTTGGCGTCGTTGCGAACCAGCCGATGGTTCTTGCGGGCTGTCTCGATATCGACTCGTCGCGCAAAGCGGCACGTTTTGTGCGCTTCTGCGATGCCTTCGAAATTCCGATCCTGACGCTTGTCGACGTTCCCGGCTTCCTTCCGGGCACTTCGCAGGAATACGGCGGTGTGATCAAGCACGGCGCGAAATTGCTCTTTGCCTATGGCGAAGCGACTGTTCCCAAAGTGACCGTGATCACCCGCAAAGCCTATGGCGGCGCCTATGACGTTATGGCCTCCAAACACCTGCGCGGCGACTTCAACTATGCTTGGCCGACTGCCGAGATCGCTGTGATGGGCGCGAAGGGCGCGACCGAGATCCTTTATCGCTCGGAACTTGGCGATGCCGATAAGATCGCTGCGCGCACCAAGGACTATGAGGATCGCTTTGCGAACCCGTTCGTCGCAGCCGAGAAGGGCTTTATCGACGAGGTGATCCAGCCGCGTTCGACCCGTCGTCGCGTCTGCCGCGCCTTTGCAAGTCTTCGCGGCAAGCAGCTCCAGAATCCCTGGAAAAAGCACGACAACATTCCGCTCTAAGGTCTGGAGGAGGCCAAGGACGCGGTCGGCGGAAGCACCTGCGGGGGGCTTCCGCCCTGAATTCACCAAAGGAGTGAGAGCGCATGCGCGCAGCCTTGATCATAGCAATCGGATGCACGGCTTTTGCCGGCGGGGTGGGGGCGTCCGACGTTTCGCTCACCTCGGGGCATGCGGTTGAGTTGATCGAGGTGATCCACGAGGACGCCCCGATGGTCTCGCGCTTTCGGTTTCTGAACGAGGGGATCGCGAGCCAGGGACTGTCTTTCGAGGATATCGAACCCGATCTTCACGAGCTGTGCGAACGCTACGCGCTGCCGCGACTCGCCGAGGAGCAGCGCCTTCCCGAGCAGGTCGTGATCTCGATTTCCGATCGGATTTTGCCGTTTGGTGAGATTTCACCCGACGCAACTCAATATTTTGACGCCTTTATGATTGAAGGTGCTCGCTGCATGTGGGAGCAGTTTTGATGAACCCACAATATCTTGCGAGGACCCTCACGCCCATGACTGCGTTTGATGCAAACAAGACACAAGGCCCGCGACTGATCGCGCCGATATGTCCAAAATTGTCCGAATCTGCTATGGTTTGCGTGTCTGGCCGCCCGGCTTCGACACCCCAAACCGGTCACTTGAACACCATAAGTTCAGGGGCCAACCCAGGCAGTTTCAGGAGTAGTCCATGTCAAAGAGTTTCAAAGCGCTCACCGCGCTCGCCTTCCTTGTCGTTGTCGCAGCTTGTGCGGATCGCAACGTCGACACCTCGTCTGTTGTCGTCGAACAGCCCGCGCTTTCTGTCGAGCCTACCTACACCGGCAAATACAAGTAAGATCAGCCGCGAGCAGGCGCTTGCGTCTGCTCGCGCTCCGCTGTCTCTGTTCGAGGAGGCAGCGTGATGCACAAGCACCGTGGTTTCCCGGGTCGCCTTCCGAGCTCTGATTTCCAATTTGTCGTGCGTCGCGCCAACAAGAACGGTGCGACCAAAATCTTTGCCCGTGAACGGTTCAAGGATCGCAAGATCGCCGATCGTCGCGCGGACGAAGGATTCATGGCCGCCCTTTGGCACCATTTCGGCGAAGAGCCTTTCGTGCGCGGTAATCTCGACGCAGGCCGCCTTAGCTGGCTTTTTGGCCGCGAGGTCGTGCCCGCCGAGCCGAACTTCGATCCTCAGGATTATGACGCCCTTTTGAAAATCAACGTCGAGAAAGCGAAAGTGAGCTTTCCCGATGTCTTCAAAGAGGGCGGCGAATTCCTCTTTGAAGAGGATGACGACTACGAGGACGACTGGGACTGATGCGCGGGATTTCGCTTGGCATAAAGCTGTTTAAGCAGAAATCGGCCCATGCAGGGTGTGCCGTGATCATGCCTGTTTTCCCAAGCGAAACCCTATGCAACGGTAATGATGTGCTCGCCAAAGCCAGCTCTTTGGCGCATGCACAGTTCCAAAACCGTTACCCTTCCCCAACTCGGTCTGGTTCCAAAAGGATCAGGCCGAGTCTTGGGTGCCACAGTGGGCGGAAATCCACTCGGTTTGGCGGCTACCTTCAAATAGAAGTTGAGTTTGAACGGAATTCGTTGGATTCTAGGAAGAGTATCGAGCTCTTTAAGGAATTGGTTTCATGCTCAAATCTACTTGGATCATCGCAGCAACTGCACTCATCGCGCTTGGCGCTTGCATGCCTTCGAACGACGTCGAACGTGGCGTTGTCGGCGCAGCCATCGGCGCAACCGTTGCTAACCTCACCGGCAATGACGGCGTCACCGGCGCTGCCATCGGCGCGGGTGCTGGCGTCTTCTGCGACAACGTCGGCGCATGCTAACAACCAACTGACGTCCCGCGCGGGCGTCACTCGAAATCACCTGAACCGCCGTAGGGGACGTCCGTCCTCTGCGGCGGTTTTGCATTCAAAGGACCCCTGCACATGTTCAAGAAGATCCTGATCGCCAATCGGGGCGAGATTGCTTGCCGCGTCATCAAGACTGCCCGCAAGATGGGTATCCAAACCGTCGCGATTTATTCGGACGCCGACCGCAATGCGCTCCATGTGCAAATGGCGGACGAGGCCGTTCACATCGGCCCGCCCCCTGCGAACCAGTCTTATATCGTCATCGACAAGGTGATGGAGGCGATCAAGAAGACCGGTGCCGAAGCGGTTCACCCCGGCTATGGCTTCTTGTCCGAAAACCCCAAGTTTGCCGAAGCGCTTGAAAAAGCGGGTGTCGAGTTCGTCGGCCCGCCCGTCAAGGCGATCGAAGCCATGGGCGACAAGATCACCTCGAAAAAGATCGCACAGGAAGCAGGGGTCAATACGGTTCCAGGGTATATGGGGCTCATCGCGGATGCGGATGAGGCCGTGAAAATCTCGAACCAGATCGGCTATCCCGTGATGATCAAGGCTTCGGCAGGCGGCGGCGGCAAGGGCATGCGCATTGCTTGGAACGATGTCGAAGCACGCGAAGGCTTTGAGTCCTCGAAGAATGAAGCGGCCAACTCCTTGGGCGATGACCGCATCTTTATCGAGAAATTCGTCACCCAGCCCCGCCACATCGAAATTCAGGTGCTGGCGGACAAGCACGGGAACTGCGTTTACCTGCACGAGCGTGAATGCTCGATCCAGCGCCGTAACCAAAAGGTCGTGGAAGAGGCCCCGTCGCCGTTCCTCGACGAAGCCACCCGCAAGGCGATGGGTGAGCAATCGGTCGCTTTGGCCAAGGCTGTTGGCTATGCCTCGGCGGGCACTGTGGAATTCATCGTGGATGGCGACCGCAATTTCTACTTCCTCGAAATGAATACCCGTCTTCAGGTGGAACACCCTGTTACGGAACTCATCACGGGGATCGATCTTGTCGAGCAGATGCTCCGCGTCGCCAATGGCGAGCCGCTGACGATCAAGCAAGAAGACCTCAAGATCAATGGCTGGGCCATCGAGAACCGACTTTATGCCGAAGATCCCTATCGCAACTTCCTTCCCTCGATCGGTCGCCTGACCCGTTATCGCCCGCCAGCAGAGGGCACGACCGAAACGGGCGGCATCGTGCGCAATGATACAGGCGTTTACGAAGGCGGCGAGATTTCTATGTATTACGATCCGATGATCGCCAAACTTTGCACCTGGGCACCGACCCGCGCCCAAGCGATCGAGGAAATGCGCGTGGCGCTCGATACCTTCGAGGTCGAAGGCATCGGTCACAACTTGCCCTTCGTTGCTGCTGTGATGGATCACGAGCGCTTTACCTCGGGCAATATGACCACTGCGTTTATTGCGGAAGAATATCCCGAAGGCTTTGAAGGGGTGACGCTGCCCAAGGGCCAACTTGTGCGCGTTGCCGCCGCGGCTGCTGCGATGAACCGTGTCGCCGAAATCCGCCGTGCGCGCATTTCCGGCCGTATGGACAACCACGAGCGTCACGTCGGCGAAGATTGGGTTGTCACGCTACAAGGTGAGAGTTTCGAGGCCAAGATCAACGCAGACCGCGAAGGCTCTGACGTCTTGATCGACGGCAAGACTTATCGTGTCGAGGGCGCTTGGACCCCCGGTGATAGTCTGGCTAATATGAAGGTCGATGGGGCGGCCTTGGTGCTCAAGGTCGGCAAAATCAGCCATGGGTTCCGCATCCGTTTCCGCGGTGCCGATCTCAAGGTGAATGTCCGCACCCCGCGTCAGGCCGAGCTTGCCAAGCTGATGCCCGAAAAGCTTCCGCCCGATACTTCCAAGCTACTGCTCTGCCCGATGCCAGGCCTGATCGTCAAAGTGATGGTTGCCGAAGGTGATGAAGTTCAGGAAGGACAGGCGCTCTGCACTGTCGAAGCCATGAAAATGGAAAACATCCTGCGCGCCGAACGCAAAGGGATCGTGGCCAAGATCAACGCCGCGGCGGGCGATAGCCTTGCTGTGGACGAAGTGATCATGGAGTTCGAA
>JALRIK010000145.1 GCA_023255435.1 Marivivens sp. | reverse complement strand
GCGGGCGTAGCTCAGGGGTAGAGCATAACCGTGCCAAGGTTAGGGTCGGGCGTTCGAATCGCCTCGCCCGCTCCAAGTCGGACCCAGACCTCACGGTCAAAGCTCAGGTGCGGGCGTAGCTCAGGGGTAGAGCATAACCTTGCCAAGGTTAGGGTCGGGCGTTCGAATCGCCTCGCCCGCTCCAACAAAAAAGCCTCCCTACGGGGAGGTTTTTTGTTTTTCGGACCTGCCTTGCCTTTGTGCTTCAAATATCCCGGGGTGAATGCGCCCATCGGGCGCAGAGGGGCAGCGCCCCTGCTGCGCTTGAAAAGCTTGGCCTTTCGTCCGCCCGCCCCTATAAGCCAGTTAAAATCAACGGAGGCTCCATGCGGACGGCTTTGATCACACGCAAGACGGCGGAAACGTCGATCTCTGTCGAGTTGAACCTCGACGGCACTGGCACCTATGACAACAAGACGGGCGTCGGCTTTTTCGACCACATGCTCGACCAGCTATCGCGTCACTCCCTGATCGACATGACCATCCGCGCCGAAGGCGATTACCACATCGATGATCACCACACTGTCGAAGATACGGGCATCGCCATCGGTCAGGCCCTCGTCAAAGCCTTGGGCGACAAAAAGGGCATCAATCGCTACGGGCACTTCGCGCTCGCCATGGACGACACGCAGGTCCGCTGCGCCCTCGATTTGTCGGGACGCTCCTATCTTGTCTGGAACTGCCCCTTCACGGCGGAAAAGATCGGCACCTTCGACACCGAACTGGTGCGTGAATTCTTTCAGGCGATCAGCCTCCATGGTGGTATCACGCTCCATGTCGACCTCGTGCACGGCGTGAACAGCCACCACATCGCCGAGGCCGCCTTTAAGGCTCTGGCCAAAGCCTTGCGCATGGCCGTCGAGACGGACCCGCGCATGTCGAACGCCCTGCCCTCGACCAAAGGTGCCCTGTGACCCTCACGGTTCTTGTCGATTACGACAGCGGCAATCTGCACTCTGCGCAAAAGGCCTTTGAACGCATGGCACGCGAAAGCGGTCACGGCACGGTTGTCGTGACCTCTGACGCAGACGTCGTCGCTAAAGCGGATCGTATCGTTCTGCCGGGCGACGGCGCTTTTCCGGCCTGCCGCAAGGCACTCTATGCGGTCGACGGCGTCGCCGAAGCCATCGTCGAGGCGGTCGAGACCCGCGGCGTACCCTTCATGGGGATTTGCGTCGGCATGCAGATGCTCGCGACACGTGGCCATGAATATGAAGTGACCCCGGGCTTCGACTGGATCAAGGGCGAGATCACCCACATCGCTCCAGCGGATACTTCGCTCAAAGTGCCGCATATGGGATGGAACGATTTGGTGATCGACCATCCGCACCCTGTTCTTGCCGGCATCGGAACGGGCGATCATGCCTACTTCGTCCACTCCTACCATATGGCGGTGGCGAACAGGGCAGAACGGATCGCACATGTGGATTATGCGGGCGACATCACCGCCATCGTCGGGCGCGACAATATCATAGGCACCCAATTCCATCCCGAGAAAAGTCAGGCCACTGGTTTGAGGATCATTTCGAACTTCCTCGACTGGAAGCCCTGACCCACAACACCCGCCCTTCGGCGGGTGTTGCATTTTTCGTCGGTCTTATTGACGGATCCAGGTGCCGCCGTTGCGGCAGAGCCCCAGAACGCATCCGGACACCGAAAGATTGTCACCGTCGAGCACAAGCTTGGACGAATAGGTCTTGCCGCTGTCGGGCGCGAAGACCTTGCCCGAGTAACGACCATTCCCATGCGGAACCGTCTCGAAGATGATTTCTTTGCCGATGTTGTCCGATGCCATGACCGCGCCGTTCGAATCAAACGCCTGCGTCAGGATCCCGCAAAACGTGGTGCCGCAGACCTTGACCTCGATCAGACCGGTGTTGCCGTTGTTATCGGGCACCGTGCGCCACATTCCCTCAATCGGATCGGCAGCAAAAGCCGCCCCCGCGCTCAGCACAAAAGCCGCAATCGTCGTAGCAATCTTTTTCATGCAGTCCTCCCTTTTGCGGCAGGTTTCCCGAGGTTCATGATTCTAGGCAAGCATTACCTTGGGTCGCCGCCTGTCGTTGCATTCTTTGCTCCGACATGCATAACGGCCACAAGCAAAGAAAAGGTAAGCCCATGATCCTTTATCCCGCCATCGATCTCAAGGACGGCAACGCCGTGCGCCTTTACAAAGGCGACATGGATCAGGCCACTGTCTTCAATACGGACCCCGCCGCTCAAGCCCGCGCGTTTGTCGAAGCCGGCTGCGAATGGCTCCACCTTGTCGACCTCAACGGCGCATTTGCAGGCGAACCCGTCAACGCAGCCCCCGTCGAAGCCATTCTGCGCGACTGCAAAGTGCCCGCCCAACTCGGGGGCGGCATCCGCGACATGGCGACGATCGAGCGCTGGCTGTCCAAAGGCCTGAGCCGTGTCATCCTCGGCACCGTCGCGGTTGAGAACCCCAAACTGGTCCGCGAAGCCGCCCGCGCGTTCCCCGGCCATGTTGCCGTGGGCATCGACGCCCGCAACGGTCGCGTGGCCACCAAAGGCTGGGCCACCGAGACTGACGTGCTTGTCACCGATCTGGCCAAGTCCTTCGAAGACGCAGGGGTCGCCGCCATCATCTATACCGACATCAACCGTGACGGCGCGATGCAGGGCCCGAACATCGAAGCAACGGCAGAGCTTGCCCGTTCCGTTTCTATCCCTGTCATAGCCTCGGGTGGCGTCTCCTCGCTCGAGGATCTGCGCAACCTAAAGTCCTGCGGCGCTCCGCTTGACGGCGCAATCTCGGGCCGCGCGCTCTATGACGGCGCAATCGATCTGGCCGAAGCGCTCCAAGTCCTCAAGGCGTGAAGCGACTCGCCTATCTCCTGTTGGGTATCGGCATAGCGCTCTGTCTCTTGCCGATCCCCCTGATCCTCTGGGCAAGCCGGTTTGCCCAAAACCACGGTTGCAGGCTCGATGAAGCAGGTATTTATCCTTGTGTCGTCGGCGGCACCGACTGGGGCAGCACCCTTGCTGCGGCCTCGTTCTCGGGCTGGCTGCTGATCCTCACGCTCCCTCTCGCGGGCCTTCTGGCGCTCGCTCTTCTCGCCCTTTTCGCTATCGATATGTTCCTGCGCTGGCGCCGCCGCTGACGTTGCATCACGCCGCGCCCCGCTCTATGAGAGGCCAAGAGACGAGAAAAGGCGCGCCCCATGCTCAAGACCCGCATCATCCCCTGCCTCGACGTGGCCGACGGCCGTGTGGTCAAAGGTGTGAACTTTGTCGATCTAATCGACGCGGGCGATCCGGTCGAAGCCGCCAAAGCCTATGACGCCGCTGGCGCGGACGAGCTTTGCTTTCTCGATATCCATGCCACCCACGAAAACCGCGGCACGATGTTCGACCTCGTGACCCGCACCGCAGAGGCCTGTTTCATGCCGCTGACTGTGGGCGGCGGAGTGCGCACCCACGAGGACGTGCGCGCCCTGCTCCTCGCCGGCGCCGACAAAGTGAGCTTCAACTCGGCCGCAGTCGCCAATCCCGATGTTCTGACCGACGCGGCGCTGCGTTTCGGCTCACAGTGCATCGTGTGCGCCATCGACGCCAAAACGGTGGAACCCGGCCGCTGGGAAATCTTTACCCACGGCGGACGCAAACCGACCGGCATCGATGCGATCGAATTCGCGATCAAGGCACAGGAAAAAGGTGCGGGCGAAATCCTTCTCACCTCGATGGATCGCGACGGCACCAAAGCAGGGTTCAACCTTCCCCTCACCAAAGCGATCAGTGACGCGGTCGATATTCCCGTGATCGCCTCGGGGGGCGTCGGCACACTCGACCACCTTGTCGAAGGCGTGACCAAAGGCGGGGCTTCGGCCGTGCTTGCCGCTTCGATCTTTCATTTCGGCACATACACCATCGGCGAGGCCAAGGCCCATATGGCCGCCGCAGGCATTCCAGTGAGGCTCTGATGTCCCTTTACGATCTCGACAAAACGATTCAGGCCCGCAAATCCGCCGATCCCGAAAGCTCGTGGACGGCCAAGCTTTTCGCAAAAGGCCCCGAGAAATGCGCCGAAAAATTCGGTGAAGAAGCGATCGAGGCCATCATCGAAGCCGTCAAAGGCGACCGCGACAAACTCATCAGCGAAGCCGCAGACAGCCTCTACCATCTCTTGGTGATGTGCGCCGCCCGCGACATCACACTTGCGGATATCGAAGCCGAACTCAACCGCCGCACCGCGCAATCGGGCATCGCGGAAAAAGCGTCACGCGGCTGATCTGCCTTTGTGCTGAAAAATATCCCGGGGTGAATGCGCCAAAGGCGCAGAGGGGCAGCGCCCCTCCCCACTAAACGCCCCTAAAGCCCAAGCCGCGGGATTTCGATCTTGGGACAGAGGTTCTGGACCGTGCGCACCCCGCGCGTTTCGGCCTGCTCCAAAGCCGCATCGTTGATGACACCGATTTGCAGCCAGATCGCCTTGAGCGAGGGCCAGCGTGCTAGGGCTTCCTCCACGATCTCGGGCACAGCTTCGGAGGCGCGAAAGACGTCGACCATATCAACGTCCTGCGGAATCTCGTCGAGCGACGCGTAAATGGGACCACCTGCAAATGTCTGTCCGGCAAGGCCCGGGTTCACCGCAATCACCTCATACCCGCGGTCGACAAGATAGTGCGCGACAGCATGCGACGCACGCGCAGGATTGGCTGAGTATCCGACAAGCGCGATGCGCTTCACATCGGTCAGTATCGCGCGCAGATAATCGTCGGAATAGCCCATGGTGATCCTCAAAAAAACGCCCGAGACAGGGCTCGGGCGTAAGGTATGGAACGAGGGACAGTAGGTAAACAGTGAAAGTTCCGGTTCACTGCCTATCAGTTATCTATGCTGGACATCCTGACACAAAAGACCCTCTCAGCAATTCGTGAACAGAGCTTTAAGCGCGAGGAAAAATCCTCAATCAAAAATATCCTCGATGAAATCGAAGAGACCCTTCACTGCTTTCTTGGATTTGGATTTCTTTTTCTTCTTCGATTTGCCACCCAAAAACGCCTCGGCCAGTTCGGCAACATCAAAGTCGCGAGGGCTGGCATCGGGCTGCGGAGCCCGCGCCGAGGGAGAGGACTTCATCGCAGCTTCGATCTTGGAGAGCG
>JALRIK010000144.1 GCA_023255435.1 Marivivens sp. | reverse complement strand
TACTAGAGCAAAAGGGCCGAGGAAATCCTCGGCCCTTCAGCTTCATTCTGCCGGAACCGGCTCGGGCAACGTGCGCGTGTTGCGCAATGCCTTCTTCTCTCCCAGCATCAACATCGCAGGCGTCACCACCAGCGTGAGGAAGGTGGCAATCACAAGTCCCCCCGCAATCGCTGCCGAAAGCTCGGTCCACCACTGCGTCGAGGGTGCACCATAAACGATCTCGCGGGTGAAGAAGTTGATGTTGAGCCCGATCACCATCGGCATCAGACCAAGCGCTGTCGTCATCGAGGTGAGCATCACGGGACGCAAACGCTGTGCACCCGTGCGCAGCGCCGCCTCGAGTGGCGACATCCCTTCGCGTTTGAGATCGTTGTAAGTGTCGATCAGAACGATATTGTTGTTCACAACGATCCCCGCAAGCGCGATCACACCGATCCCGCCCATCACGATCCCGAACGGACGTCCCGTGACCATAAGTCCGACAAGAACACCCGCCACCGAGAAGATGATCGCCGACATCACAACGAACGACTGATAGAAGTTGTTGAACTGGATCAGCAAGATCACGAACATGAGCAAAATCGCGGTGATAAATGCCCCGACGAGGAAGATCATCGACTCTTGTTGATCCTCGGCTTCACCGCCAAAGACCACATCCATGCCCTCAGGCATTTCGATCTTTTCGATGGCAGCCTTGAGAGCAATAACCTGATCGTTCACAAGAACGCCGGGAGCAACGCCCGCTTCGATGCTCGTGATCCGCTTCTGATCGATACGCGTCACGGTGCCCGTGCGCGGGCTCGGCTCGAACGTCACAAAGTTCGAAATCGGAACAAGCCCTGCACTCGTCGGCACGCGCAGCGATTGCAGCTCGCCAATGGTGCGGTCGCCCGAGGGGAAGCGCACACGAATATCCACCGACCCATCAGCATCATCAGGACGATAATCGGCAACCGTGATCCCTTGGGTCAAAAGCTGGACCGCCTGACCAAGTGTCGAGATGTCGGCGCCGAAACGTGCGGCTTCTGAACGGTTGACCGTAATCCGCCACTCCACACCAGGCAGAGGACGCGAGTCGACCACATCGGTAAAGCCGCCGAGGGTTTCCATCGCCTCGACGATCTTTTGGACGACCTCGTTCTGAACTTCGGTCGGGCCACCTTGAACGCGGAGCGAAATCGGCTTGCCGCTCGAAGGGCCACTGGCCGCATTCTGGACCTGCACTTCGATGCCGGGAATATCGGCCATCTCCTGCCGGATCTGCTCGTTGATGATATCCGCCTTGCGACGTGTATCCCAATCGGTGAACTCAAGCTGGATCGTGCCGATGAGGTCGGGACCCGCATCACGGCTGCCACCCGAACGAGCATAGACCGATGCGATCTCGTCATAATTGAAGAGACGCTCCTCGACCTGACGGATCAAAGCGTCCTTCTCATAGATCGAGAAGTTATCACGGGCGCGCACTTGAACCTGAGCGAAATCGGGTTCCACTGATGGGAAGAAGCTGACTCCGTTGCCGAAAGTGCCATAGAGGTTGAACGCCGAGAACAGCATGAACACAGTGGCGATCAAGGTCGTCACGGGACGCAGAATGGCCCAATGCAGCACGCGCACATAGAGCCCTGTCCAGCCCTTCATCTCGCGCGGATCGCCTTTTTCGGCAGCATAAAGCGCGAACTTGTCCTTCTTGGACTGCGGCGGACGCTTGCCGATAACCCCGCCGACAACGGGGATAAAGATCAGCGCCATGAACAAGGATGCCGTCAGCGTCAGGATCACGGTGATCGGCAGATACTTCATGAATTCGCCCACAACCCCGTTCCAGAACAGGAGCGGAAAGAACACGCTGAGTGTCGTTGCAGCCGAAGCGATGATCGGCCACGCCATACGCTTGGCGGCGGCGGAATAGGCTTCCTTGGGCGTGAACCCGTCCTGAAGCTTGCGGTCGGCGTATTCGGTCGTCACGATCGCACCGTCAACAAGCATACCAACCACAAGGATCAGAGCGAAAAGCACCACGATATTCATCGTGTAACCCATGATCCAGATCGCGGCGACACCCGCAAGGAACGCCCCCGGAATCGAAAGCCCGACAAGGATCGCAGAGCGGATACCAAGAGACCAAACCACTACGATCATCACAAGAATGATCGCCGCAATCACGTTGGCCTCAAGATCGCTAAGCATGGATTTCACCTGCTCGCTTTCGTCCTGCATATAGCGGACGGTCACGCTCTCGGGCCATTCTTTCGAGGCTTCTTCGACCAGAGCGCGCACCTCTTGCACCGTTTCGATAATGTTCGAGCCGGAACGCTTTTTGACCTCGAGAGCAAGGGCGGGTTGGCCGTTGATACGGGCAAATCCGCTCGGGTCCTCGAATGTGCGGCGCACCGTGGCGACATCGGCAAAGGTCACGACCGTATCCCCGCGCACTTTCACGGGAAGCGCCATCACGTCGCTAATATCCTCGATCAGTCCGGGCACCTTGAGCACGACGCGGCCTGCACCGTTTTCGATGGCACCGGCGGCAATAAGACTGTTGTTGCGGCTGATCTGACCGATCAGCTCTTCAAACGAAATGCCATAAGTTTCGAACGCAGTCGGTTCGATGAGCACTTCAAGAAGCTCGACACGCTCGCCGCCGATATCCACCTCGAGCACGCCCTCGAGCGATTCGAATTTATCCTTGAGATCATTTGCGATCTTGTTGAGCGTCCGTTCGGGGACAGGACCCGACAGGATGGCGGTCAGAATCGGGAAAAGCGCCGTGTTGATCTCGGTCACGGTCGGGTCGGTCGCATCCTGTGGAAGATCGTTCTTGGCCCGATCCACCGCGTCGCGCACGTTTTTGAGAGCCTCTTCAGAATCAAAGCCCGCTTCAAACTCGAGCTGGACACTGGCATGGCCCTCGCTTCCCGTGCCCGTGATCTTTTTGAGACCCGAGATAGAGCTAAGTTCCGTCTCCAAAGGCTCCACAAGCAAACGCTCGCTGTCCTCTGGCGAAATCCCGTCGATCGACGTCGAGACATAGATAATCGGAATCGGCACTTCGGGCGCCGATTCCTTGGGGATGGCCACATAAGACAAAGCGCCAACAGCCAGAATCGCGATCAGCGTCAGAAAGACAACGCGGGTTCGGCTAAATGCAGCGTCAATCAGTCCGTTCATTACGCGCCCTCTCCTTCAGCGACGATCGGCTTGACCGTTTCGCCATCATTTACAAAGGCTTGACCAATGGTGATGAGGTTGATGCTCTCGGGAAGACCCGAGACCCAGATGCCGTCGGTTTGCGCCTGAACGATGCTCACCTCATGGAACTCAACTTTATTATCGGCGTCGACCGCCTTCACCCCGAGCGTGCCTTCGGTATCCAGCGACAGGATCGCGGGCGACACGAAATGCGCCATCAACTCGCCGGTCGAGATCTTGACCTGAGCCGAGACGCCGGCGGGGATAAGACCGTCTTCGTTCGCGATCTCGATCTCGGCCGCAAAGGTCCGCGTCGAAGCATCGGCACTGCTGCCGATAAAGTTCACACGCCCATCGACTTCCTCACCTGTGATGAGGCTCACAGTAGCAAGCTGGCCGACCTTGATCTTGGAACGCGATTGCTGCGGGATCTGGATCGTAACGGTCAAAGGCATGTTGTCGACGATGCGGGCAACTTGCGAGCCTGCGGAAACGAACTCGCCTTCATTGATGTCGAGTTCTTCAAGACGACCGGCAAATGGCGCTTTGACCTCGGCATTGGAAACCGCATCCTCGGCAGAGACCAGATTCGCTTCCGCCGAAGCAAGACC
Source organism: Marivivens sp. (assembly GCA_023255435.1). Lineage (GTDB taxonomy): Bacteria > Pseudomonadota > Alphaproteobacteria > Rhodobacterales > Rhodobacteraceae > Marivivens. The sequence goes on along the minus strand of JALRIK010000144.1, from coordinate 1,390 downwards.
CGCCTTGGCGGCCGTCACGCGATCCGCCGTGGCAATGCCGCGCTGCTGAAGCTCGAGCGCATTGTCGTATTCGCGTTGTGCCTGCACGAGGCTTTCTTGCGCCCGAACAAGATTGGCTTGCGCCGTCGCGGTATCAAAACGGGCGATAACCTGATCACGCTCGACCATATCCCCCTTGGAAACCAGAAGCTCGGCGATATCTCCCGACATACCGACCCGCAGGATGGTGTCGCGATCGGGCACGGCCTGACCTTCTGCGGTAAAGACCTCGGGCACGAGCGACGCGGAAGAGCTCTCGACCGCCACACTCACGAGGCTGACATCGACGGGCTCTTTGTCGGGCTCGGCCTGCGTCGCAGGCGCGATAAAGCCGCTGCCCATCCAGCCGACGATGGCAAGGGTCAAACCGCTGGCCAACCATTTGGAGCGCGACGCCCCCTTGTCGGTTTCAAAGTTGAGCACCTGAGGCTGGTCTTCGGTCTTAGTCATTTTTCAGTTCTCCCCGCTCGAAGCGTTCGGCCTCGGCATCATTCTTCGCTTTGCATGCGCAAATCGTCACAAGAGCGCGGTCCACACTCTCTATCAGTCCTATGTAAAAATCTTTAAAGCCGCTGAGCCGATCCCGAATATCCGGTCGTGCGGTCGGCACGAGATCGAGGGTCTCACCGATTTCTCGCTCGGCCAACTCGGCGCGCGTTTTGACGCCCCGCAGCATGTTGGCATGTGCATCCTCGGCAACGATGAAAAAATCACCGCGTTTACCGTGCACACCCATACGGCGGATCAGCCCCCGCTCTTCAAGAAGACGCACCGAAGCACTCACACTTCCGCGGCTCACATCAAGATAGGTCGCAAGATCGCCAAAGCTGATCGGACGGGCGTCGAAAATCAACACACCAAGAACCCGCCCCGCAATCCGAGGAAGGTTTTCCCGCTGTGCAATCATTCCCATTTTTTCGATAAAGTCCTCGCGCGCGGCGCGGACATCATCCTCTACCGATACCATCGGCTCAGTCCTTTTCTGCATCGGCATTGGATATAGATGCTGCAGGCGCAAAGTCCAGAGCGTTCAGTAAAAACTGAACAAAAAAATGTAAATTCGCGAAAATACGTTACGCAACGGCCACTTACAACGCATCCGGACCTGCCGGAGTCAAATATTTCACTCGATTTAACGGATTGGCTGTGAAAATTTTTACAAAAAAATTCTGTTAGCGACAGAACTTGCGCTTAACTTCACAAATTTTCATGTAATAACACCTTTGTGACGAAGGGGAGATCGTCAAAGATTTTTCAAGTGGGGAGGCTACCCAATGACCGACAAGACCTATGCGCCGAGTGCGGCGTTTTCTGCTGGTGCGCATGCCGATAAGGCGAAGTATGAGGCGAT
>JALRIK010000143.1 GCA_023255435.1 Marivivens sp. | reverse complement strand
CGGCCTATGTCGGCACCGCGTCGATCGAAGACATCGACAGTGCCGATATGATCTTCCTCATCGGCACGAACCCGCGCGTCGAAGCGCCGGTTCTGAACGCCCGTATCCGCAAGGCATGGCTTCGCGGTGCCACCGTCGGAATGATCGGCGAAGCCGTGGACCTGACCTATGACTACACCCATATCGGCACCGACCGCGCAGCGCTCGAGATGCTGATGGGCATGGACCATTCAGACAAGAAGAACCTCAAGGGCGTTATGATCATCGGTCAGGGCGCACTTCAGGAAGCAGACGGCGCTGCCGTGCTCGGCACTGCGATGCAGCTTGCCGAAAAGGGAAGCTCCAAGTTCCTTGTTCTGCACACCTCTGCAAGTCGCGTCGGCGCGCTTGATGTCGGTGCCGTGACCGAAGGCGGTCTTGAAGCCGCTCTCAATGGCGCAGAAGTTGTCTACAACCTCGGCGCCGACGAAGTTGAGATCGGCGAAGGTGCGACTGTGATCTATCAGGGCTCGCATGGGGATCGTGGTGCACATCGCGCCGATATCATCCTTCCCGCAGCGGCCTACACCGAAGAAAACGGTCTCTTTGTGAACACCGAGGGTCGTCCGCAGCTTGCTATGCGCGCTGGTTTCGCACCGGGTGAAGCCAAGGAGAACTGGGCGATCCTGCGTGCGCTCTCGGCTGAACTTGGTCAGACGCTCCCATATGACAGCCTTGCGCAACTCCGTCAGGCTCTTGTCGCAGCCGTTCCGCATCTCGCCAAGATCGACACCGTGATCGAAAACGAGTGGTCGCCGCTTCCTGCCGGTAAACTCGGCACCGCGACTTTCCGCAATGCGGTCAAGGATTTCTATCTGACGAACCCGATTGCACGTGCGTCCGCGCTAATGGCCGAGCTTTCGGCTGCCGCCAAGGAACGCAACGACGCGGCGATTGCTGCGGAGTAAAAACATGCGGGTTGCTGTCATCGGCATCCTCGCTCTTGCGGGCTGCGTTTCGGCGCAACCCGCGCCCGAAGTGGCCCAAGGCGCGTTCGCCCCAAGCTACCAAGGGGTTCAGACCCGCCTTCTGGATGGCGATCTGGTCAATTTCCGGGTCGTGATGTCGGGGGCACGCAGCGTAGAAGACGTTGAGAGATACGCCGAATGCGCCGCCGCACAATACACGCTGATCCGTGGTTACGGGTTTGCACGACACGTCCGCACGACAGTCAAGGAAGAGGCTGGAATTTGGCACGCGGATGCTGTTTACACCATCTCGCCGGCGCTCCCGCGCGGGCTTAGAACAATAGACGCCGAAGTGACGGTCGCCGATTGCGGCGTATCGGGCATACCGACGGTGTGAGGGGACAGACATGGTTGAATTCTTCACCACCACCTACCTTGGCATTTTCCTGATGATTCTCGGGCAGTGTCTTTTGGTGCTGGTGCCGCTCCTCGTGGCACTCGCCTTCCTTATGTATGCTGACCGCAAGATCTGGGCCGCCGTCCAGATGCGCAAAGGCCCGAATATCGTGGGTGTCTTTGGTCTGCTGCAATCCTTTGCCGACTTTTTGAAGTATATCGTAAAGGAAGTGGTGGTTCCCGCCGGTGCCGACAAGGGGGTCTTCTTCCTTGCGCCGATGATTTCCTTTGTCCTTGCCGTGATTGCTTGGGCGGTCATCCCCTTTGGAGACGGCTGGGTCATCTCGGACATCAACGTCGCCATCCTCTATGTCTTTGCGGTCTCGTCGCTTGAAGTTTACGGCGTGATCATGGGCGGCTGGGCGTCAAACTCCAAGTATCCCTTCCTTGGATCGCTCCGCTCTGCAGCACAGATGATTTCTTACGAAGTGTCGATCGGCCTCATCATCATCGGCGTGATCATCTCGACCGGTTCGATGAACTTCGGTGATATCGTCGCCGCCCAAGACGGCTATGGCATCCTGTCGTGGTATTTCATTCCGCACTTCCCGATGCTGTTCCTTTTCCTGATTTCTGCTCTTGCTGAAACCAACCGCCCGCCGTTCGACCTTCCCGAAGCGGAATCGGAACTCGTGGCGGGTTATCAGGTGGAATATTCTTCGACCCCGTTCCTGCTCTTTATGATCGGCGAACTTATGGCGGTCGTTCTGATGTGTGCACTCATCTCGCTGCTGTTTTTCGGTGGCTGGCTGTCGCCCGTCGAATTCCTTCCCGATGGCATCATCTGGATGATCCTCAAGATGGCCTTCTGTTTCTTCATCTTCTCGATGGTGAAGGCGATCACCCCGCGTTACCGCTATGACCAACTGATGCGTATCGGCTGGAAGGTCTTCCTTCCCATGTCGCTCGCTTGGGTCGTGCTTGTTGCATTCCTCGCAAAATTCGAAGTTCTCGGCGGGTTCTGGGCTCGCTGGGCGATCGGAGGCTAAACCATGACGCAGATCGATTACGGCCGCGCGGCCAAATATTTCCTGCTTTCGGATTTCATCGTCGGTTTCAAACTGGGCCTGAAGTATTTCTTCTCGCCCAAGTCGACGATCAACTATCCGCACGAAAAGGGCCCGCTCTCGCCGCGTTTCCGCGGTGAGCACGCGCTACGCCGATATCCCAATGGGGAAGAGCGTTGCATCGCCTGTAAGCTTTGCGAAGCCGTGTGCCCCGCGCAAGCGATCACCATCGACGCGGAACCCCGCGAAGACGGCTCGCGCCGCACTACGCGTTATGACATCGACATGACCAAGTGCATCTACTGTGGTTTCTGTCAGGAAGCGTGCCCCGTCGACGCCATCGTCGAAGGTCCGAATTTCGAATTCTCGACCGAGACCCGCGAAGAGCTGTTCTATGACAAGGAAAAACTCCTTGCCAACGGCGAGCGCTGGGAAGCCGAAATTGCCCGCAACCTTGAAATGGATGCGCCCTACCGATGAGCACTCCTACGAACCCTTTTGAGGCTATGATGAAAGTCGGACAGGATTGGGCCAAGACGCTTAATCCTGCTCTCGAGTCTTTCATGCCCAAGGGTTTCGAGACCATGTGGCCGACCATGTCCGCAGAGATGATGGAAGCCATGATGGGCAAGACCTTTAACCCCGAGGGGCTTGATGCAAAATCGCGTCTGCTTCTCACCTTGCACGGGCTGACTATCATGGGCGCCCAAGCAGAAAGCCAAGTTCGTCTCACAGTGCGTCATGCACGCGAGGCGGGGGCGACCAAACAGGAAATTGCCGAGACCATCGCGCAGGCTGCGATGTTCGGAGGCGTTCCAGCAATGACCAAAGCTATGGAACTCGCAACCGAGGCCATGGCAGAGGGAACTGATAAGGACCGGGACGAATGACCGTTGCTGATTTTGCCTTTTATGCCTTTGCGCTAAGCACCATCGTCGGGGGCCTCCTGACCGTGGTGAGCCGTAATCCGGTTCACTCGGTTCTGTGGCTGATCCTCGCGTTTCTGTCGTCGGCAGGGCTTTTCGTCCTCCTCGGCGCCGAATTCGTCGCGATGCTTTTGATGATCGTTTATGTGGGCGCAGTTGCGGTGCTCTTCCTCTTCGTCGTGATGATGCTCGACGTGGACTTTGCCGAACTCAAAGCCGAGATGAGCCGCTATATGCCGCTCGCACTTCTGATCGGTGTGATCCTCTTGATCCAGCTTGCGATGGCGTATGGTGCTTGGGATTACTCGCACGGGTTCGAAGGCCGCATCGCAGCGCCCATCGATGCCAGCGTTGAGAACACCGCAGGTCTCGGCCAGCTTATCTACGACAAATACATCATGCTCTTCCAACTCGCCGGTCTGATCCTGCTGGTTGCCATGATCGGCGCCATCGTTCTGACCCTGCGCCACCGCAAGGACATCAAGCGTCAGAACGTTCTGGCACAGATGTATCGCGATCCGGCCAAGGCGATGGAACTTAAAGACGTTAAACCGGGGCAGGGCCTGTGATGCCAAAATTCGCGCAAGACAAAAGCGAGGGACGGACGAAATGATCGGAATTGAACATTATCTCACAGTGGCAGGCGCTTTGTTTGTCATCGGTATTTTCGGCCTCTTTCTGAACCGGAAAAACATCATCATCCTGTTGATGTCGATCGAACTCATGCTTCTGAGCGTGAACATCAACTTTGTGGCCTTCTCGTCCTATCTGAACGATCTCGTGGGCCAGGTATTCACCTTGTTCGTTCTGACCGTTGCCGCCGCGGAGGCTGCGATCGGTCTGGCGATCCTCGTCTGTTTCTTCCGCAACCGCGGGACCATCGACGTTGAAGACGTCAACGTGATGAAAGGCTGACCGATATGGAAACCATCATCCTTTTTGCTCCGCTTGTCGGCGCGATCATCGGCGGCTTTGGCTGGCGTATTATCGGCGAAACCGCTGCCCAGTATCTGACCACCGGCCTCTTGTTCCTTGCTGCGGCTCTGTCGTGGATCGTGTTCCTGAACTTCGACGGCGAAACCCAGCACATCCAGATCCTGCGCTGGATCGAGTCCGGTTCGCTCTCGACCGACTGGGCGATCCGTCTGGACCGTCTCACTGCGATCATGCTGATCGTTGTGACATCGGTTTCGGCTCTCGTGCACATGTATTCGCTGGGGTATATGGCCCATGACGACCACTTCGGCGAGCATGGCCACTACAAGGCCCGCTTCTTTGCCTATCTGTCGTTCTTTACCTTTGCCATGCTCATGCTGGTTACGTCGGACAACCTCGTTCAGATGTTCTTTGGCTGGGAAGGCGTGGGTGTCGCGTCCTACCTCCTGATCGGTTTCTACTACAAAAAGCCATCGGCCAACGCTGCCGCGATCAAGGCTTTCGTTGTGAACCGTGTCGGTGACTTTGGTTTCGCGCTCGGTATTTTTGGTCTCTTTTTCCTTGTGGACTCGATCAAGTTCGACGACGTCTTTGCAGCGGCTCCGCATCTTGCCGAGACCCAGCTTTCGTTCCTCTGGACCGAATGGAATGCTGCAAACCTTCTTGCCTTCCTGCTGTTCATCGGCGCGATGGGTAAATCGGCTCAGCTGATCCTGCACACATGGCTGCCTGACGCGATGGAAGGCCCGACCCCTGTTTCGGCTCTTATCCACGCCGCAACCATGGTGACGGCGGGTGTGTTCCTCGTTTGCCGTATGTCGCCGCTCTATGAATTTGCAGCCGATGCCAAGTCGTTCATCGTCTTCCTCGGTGCGACCACGGCTTTCTTTGCTGCGACTGTTGGCCTCGTTCAGAACGATATCAAGCGCGTGATTGCATATTCGACCTGTTCGCAGCTCGGCTATATGTTCGTGGCTGCTGGCTCGGG
>JALRIK010000142.1 GCA_023255435.1 Marivivens sp. | reverse complement strand
TAGGCAGCAAGCGCAAGCCTCCAGCTTCCGAAGGCGCGATATTGCATCGCAAGATACCGCGCCCCACCCTCGAGGTTCTGCGCGGGATCGGTCGGGTTCACGCCCAGAAGCGCCGCCGTTTCGGGCATGAGCTGGGCAAGACCGATCGCCCCCGCACTCGAAACCGCGCCCGCGTTCCAGCCGCTTTCCTGCTGCACAAGGCGCAAGAACAGATCCTCGGGCACATTGTGTTTGCGGGCCGCAGCGCGGGCCATCGCAAGATAGGGGCCGCTGTAGCTTCCGCTAAAGCGGGGAACCTGCGCTCCAATCAGCGCGGAACCGGCGTTCGGCGTCAGACGCGATGAAAAAGAATATTGCTCCGAAGCGCGACTATCGAGCACTTTGAGCTGGCTCTTGAACAGGGACCCGGGCGAGCTTGTGGAAACGGACTCCGCCGTGACCGGCGCAGCACAGACCCCGAGCAGGAAGACAAGTCCAAGTTTGATCGCTTTCATCCGTCGTCCTTGTGACCTTGAGATGTCGCAGTTCTAGCTTGGAGTGATTAACAAATACACACCAAACCTTTGGTCAAGAGATAAGAGCACAAGACGTCCGGACAACCGCTTTTACGGCAAGATTCCGCAAGAAACCTGTGCACAACTCGGCGCCGCGCGGCGATTAGGCTTTCCTTCACCAATATGCAGTGGTGTAAAGTCACCCGAACAAAACCAAGATTCGAAGGGGGACCCGCATGGCCGGTTCAGTCAACAAAGTTATTATCGTCGGCAATCTGGGTCGCGATCCCGAAGTTCGCAATTTCCAGAACGGCGGCAAAGTTGTGAACCTTCGCATTGCTACCTCTGAAACCTGGAAAGACCGCAACACGGGCGAACGTCGCGAACGGACCGAATGGCATTCGGTGGCGATTTTCTCCGAACCCGTGGGGCGCATCGCCGAGCAATATCTTCGCAAAGGGTCGACCGTCTATATCGAAGGCCAGCTTGAAACCCGCAAATGGCAAGACCAATCGGGTCAGGACCGCTACACCACCGAAATCGTGATCCGTCCCTATCGCGGCGAACTGACCCTTCTGGGCGGGCGCGGCGAAGGCGGCAACGGCGGTGGCGGTGGCGGCGGTTATGACGACCGCGGTGGCTATGATGATCGCGGCGGCAATGGCGGCTACGGCGGCGGCTACGACAACGGCCCCTCGGGCGGTGGTGCTGGCGGCGGTATGGACGACGAGATCCCGTTCTGATCGGGCGCCAATTCCAAGTAAAACAGCAAAGCCCGCGATGTCGCGGGCTTTTCCTTTAGGTCACGCCGACAAACGGTCGTTCAAAAGACCGAGCACCGCGTCACGCGGCACATCCGAGGTCACGAAACTTTCACCGATGGCCCGCGCCAGAATAAACCGCAGCTTGCCGTCGAGCACCTTTTTGTCCTGTGCCATCAACTCGAGCAGCACTTCGGCAGGTGGCAACTCTCCCGCAATGTCGGTCGGATCGACCATCATCCCCATGTCGCGCAGATGAGCGCGCACGCGGCTCGGGGCCTCTTGCGCACAAAGACCGAGACGCGCCGAAAGCTCGAAAGCCAAGCCGCAACCGATGGCCACGCCTTCGCCGTGCAGCAGCCGATCCGAATAGCCTGTCGCCGCCTCAAAGGCATGACAGAACGTGTGGCCAAGGTTGAGAAGCGCGCGATCGCCCTGCTCTGTCTCGTCGCGCATGACGATCTCGGCCTTCATTTCGACCGAGCGCTTTACCGCATAGACCAGCGCGTCCATATCTTTGGACAATTTCGGCGCATTGACTTCGAGCCAATCGAAAAAGGCCGCATCGCCCAAGAGCCCGTATTTCACAACTTCGCCGTAGCCCGCAAGAAAATCACGGCGCGGCAAGCTGGACAAAAGCCCCGTATCCGCGAGCACCAGAACAGGTTGATGGAAAGCCCCAACAAGGTTCTTGCCGTGCGAGGTGTTGATCCCCGTTTTTCCACCGACCGAGCTATCGACCTGAGCCAGAAGCGTGGTCGGGATTTGCACAAAGCGCAGACCGCGGCGCACCACGGCCGAGGCAAAGCCCGCAAGATCACCGATCACCCCGCCGCCAAAGGCGATGACGATATCGGAGCGCTCGATCTTTTCCGACAAGAGCCATTCCACTGCGCGGGTGAATTGCGGCCAGCCCTTGGTGCTTTCACCCGAAGGCAGCGCCAAAGAGCTATGGGCGATCCCGACCGCTTCGAGCGACGCCTCAAGCCGCGCAAGATGGTGCTTGGCCACGGTTTCATCGGTCAGGATGGCAACGCGCTTGCGGCGCAAGAACGGCGCGATCTTTTCGCCCGCGACATCCACAAGACCCGGTCCGATCAGCACATCATATTCGCGCCCCGGAAGCGCGACGGATACGGTTTCAAAGCGCATGGTTCTTCTCCAAAACATCGGGCCGCTCCAAAAGAACGGCAATCGCGGCCTCGGTGGTTTCGTCGATGCTGAACCCGCCGTCGACAGCCACAACAAGGTTAGCTTGCCGATAGATCGGAAGCCGCGCGTTTAGCAAATCAGTTAGGGTCTGTTTGGGATTGGCGGTCCTAAGCAAGGGGCGCGTCGTCTTGTGGCGCACTCGTTCCCATAAGGTCTCGAGCCCTGCATTGAGCCAGAGGGAGACCCCTTTTTCCGAGATGACGGTCCGATTGCGCTCGGCTAGAAACGCGCCCCCACCCGTCGAGAGGATACAAGGCGCGCCGCTCAAGAGCCTGTTGATCACCTCGGATTCGCGGCGGCGGAAGAATTCCTCGCCATCGCGCTCGAAAATCTCGGCGATGGTGGCATTGGCAGCCGCTTCGATCTCGGCATCAGAATCAAGAAAAGGGACATTCAATCGCGCAGAAAGCGCCTTGCCGATGGCGGTTTTTCCCGACCCCATCATGCCGACAAGCACAACAGTGCGGTGTAGATCGAACTCGGAACCGGATTTGTTTTTCGGTGTAGAGGCCCTTTGTGCCATCACTTTCGCGTCATTCCCTGTCGGCTGAGCTTTGCCGAGTTGATATTTTCTCCACTCAATGGCGTGATATTGCTGAAAAGGCCAGCTATAAAGGGACAAAATTCCCGCAAACGGGACCACTGGATACGAGGCAAAGGCACATAATGCTCTGGAAACTGTTCAAAGCGCTCTTTATTTTAGCGATCCTCGCGGGTTTGGGACTTGTCGCATATGCCTATGTTGGCCCTCTCTTTTTCCCGAGCGATTTCGCGGCCCCCACGACCGAGATCGTTCAGCCCGTTACGTTGAACGCCCAATGAGGCGGCGCATGGCAGGATCATCAAGGACAGGTATCTCCCTTTTTGCCCTGCTTGCAATGCTCGTCGGGGGATCTGCTTTTGCGCAGGATGCGGAACCTCTTAACGCCATCGACTGGCTGTCACGAAGCGTCGAGGCCCCCGTGGTCCTTGCGCCTTCTGGCGCAGCTCCGAGCCTGAACGGAGCGGCCACACCGCAGGTGAGTGTGACGCCGCTGGATCGCCCGACACCAGACGGGATCGGGCTTTTGCCGCTTTCGGTGACAGGACTTCCCGTCAACCTCTGGTCTGCAAGTCAGGTCTCGGATGTTGTTGCGCTCGTTCAGGCCGAACGGCTCGAGACCTTGCCTGCGATCTACGAACTCCTGATCACCCTTTTGCTTGCCGAGGGTGCCGCCCCCATCGGGTCGGGTCCCGAGGGGGAGTTCCTCTTGGCCCGTGCGGACAAACTTCTCGACATAGGCGCGATCGAGCAGGCTCAAGCCCTGATCGAAGCGGGCGATCCTTCGCTGCCTGATGCCTTCCGCCGCTGGTTCGACGTGGCCCTTTTGACGGGCACCGAGGCAGAAGCCTGCCGCGTAATGGAAGAGCGCCCCGATGTTGCGCCGACCTACCCTGCCCGCATCTTTTGCATTGCACGGGCGGGCGATTGGAACGCGGCGGCACTTATCCTCAACACAGGGCGCGCTCTGGGCGACATCGATCCCGAAATGGATGCACTCTTGTCGCGCTTCCTCGACCCCGACCTTTACGAAGGCGAGCCGAACCTACCGCAGCCCGCGCGCGTGAGCCCGTTGATCTTCCGGATGCACGAAGCGATCGGCGAGCCGATCCCGACCTCGAGCCTTCCGCGTGCCTTTGCCCATGCCGATCTTCGCGATACGGCAGGCTGGCGCAACCAGATGGAAGCGGCTGAACGACTTGTGCGCGATGGCGCGCTGACGCACACGGTGCTTTGGTCGCTTTACAATGCGAAAACCCCTGCCGCTTCCGGAGGGATCTGGAGCCGCGCCGAAGCGATGCAGGATTTCGGCCGCGCCCTTGGAACAGGCAAGAGCGCCCTGATCGAAGGCACATTGGAAACCGCCTGGGCCGCAGCGCAGCAAGCAGGCGTCGAAGTCGCCTTTGCAGATGAGTTCGGGGCGCGTCTGGCCGAGGTCGAGCTTTCGGGGCCAGCAAGAGACATCGCGCTCAAGGTTCGGCTTTTGTCGCGTGATTACGAAAGTGCCGCCATCGCCCATGCGGATGCGCTTGATCCGTTGCTCGTCGGCATTGCCCGCGGCACTGTTACCGCGCAAGAGAACCTCACCATTGCCGAGCAAGCGGTCGTCAACGGCTTTAACAGTGACACTGTTCCGATCGGCTTTGAACAGCTGCTTTCCGACGGCAAGATTGGCGAGACATTGCTTCGTGCCATCGCGCTCTTTTCCGAAGGGCTGTCAGGCGATCCCAGCACCATTGGCGAAGCACTCGTTGTGTTCCGCAGGCTCGGGCTAGAGGATTTCGCGCGCCGCGCTGCGCTTCAGTATCTTATTCTGGATCATCCCTCGTGAGTGCATGTGCGCAACCGATGCCGCATTGGGTGCAGGCTTTTCTCGAGGCGCAGGCCGCCGAGCTAGACGCAGCGACCAATACCCAGCTTGCCTATGCGCGGGATCTTAGCGATTTCGCCGATTGGCTTGCGCGGCGCGGACTGCACTTTGCAGACTGCGCGCAATCGGATGTCGAAGCCTATCTTATCGCCTGCGAAGCCGAAGGGTTGGCGGTCGCGACACGCGCGAGACGGCTTTCGGCGATCAAACAATTGTTCCGCTTTGCCTTTGAGGAAGGCTGGCGCAATGACAACCCCGCTCTTCGTATCAAAGGACCGAGCAAGTCCAAGCGTCTGCCCAAAACGCTCTCAACGCAGGATGTAGACCGATTGATCGAGGCGGCGCACACTCATGGCCGCGAAACCTTGCGCAATGGCGCATTGGTCGAACTTCTTTATGCGACGGGGATGCGCGTGACCGAGCTTGTCAGCCTTCCGGTCAGTGCGGCAAGAGGTGATCCGCGCATGCTTCTTGTGCGGGGCAAAGGCGGCAAGGAGAGGCTCGTGCCGCTCTCGGGTCGCGCCCGCCTCGCTCTCGGAGATTGGCTGGCACAGCGCGACCGAGACGAAGACCTTGCCAAAAAGAACGGCAAAGCGGCGTCGAAGTTCCTCTTTCCATCGCGCGGCAAGGATGGGCATCTCACGCGCCA
>JALRIK010000141.1 GCA_023255435.1 Marivivens sp. | reverse complement strand
TCACCAACCGACGCATAACGACGGTGCGAACCGCCGAGGACCTTGATGCACTGAACTCGGCGAGCGCCAGAGTTATCAGCAACATCCAGATTGGTCTGCATCTGGATCATTTGGTTTCTCCCGACCTTTGGGGGGGCTTGCAGTATGCCCTAGTCCCCAGGGTTTCGATTATGTTGGGATCGACGCGATTAGGCGTCGATGACTTCCCAACGTTTGGTCTTCGACTTCGGTGCACATTCCTGAATACGGACGGTGTCGCCGACGTTGAATTTGTTATGCTCGTCATGAGCACGGTACTTCTTGGACTTACGAACAGTCTTCTGAAGGAGCGGGTGCTTGAAGCGACGCTCGACCAGAACGGTTACGGTCTGTTCGTTTTGGTTCGAGGTGACAACACCCTGAAGAATACGCTTGGGCATGTCTTAGGCCTCCGAAGCAGCTTTTTGGTTGAGAATAGTCAACACACGAGCAGCGTCACGACGAACGGTGCGCATACGTGCATTGTTTTCAAGCTGACCGGTCGCCTGCTGGAAGCGCAGGTTGAACTGCTCTTTCTTGAGGGCGACGAGGTCTTCCCGGAGCTGCTCCGGTGTCTTCTCGCGAAGTTCTTTGGCGTTCATAGCCTTGTCCTTTTTCCTATCACCAGCAGGCTCTACGCTATTAACCGTAGGTTACCCGATGTCTGGTGGGCGAATATCAAAACACACGAATCCCGTGATCGGGAATCGTGAGATGCCGCCGTATATGGGACGGTGCCCCCCGTGGCAAGGCAAACTTGACTCAATTTCCCAATAATTCTTGGGGATCGAATGCGCCCCTTCCCTCTCGCGTTTGAACGGGCTCCACGATAAGAAGAGCGCACTGTTCAAAGGAGAGCCCCATGGCCGAGATCGAGACACTTTTCGTCACCCGCTTCTACAAAGCCCGCCTGACCGAGTTCGGCCATGCCATCGACGAAGAAGAGCTGCATGACAGCTGCTACTCGATCATGGAAGACGATGACGCAGGTATGCAGTGGTGCGAAGAGAACGGCTATCCCGGCTATACGAGCTATGCTTCTCTGACCGATCTTCCTTGGCGCTTTCCGATCTTCCAGAACATCAAAGAGGCGCTCGACAAGCACGTCGAGGAATTCGCCAAAGACCTCGAGTTCAATCTCGACGGGCGAAAGCTAGTCCTTGAGGATCTCTGGATCAACATCCTCCCCGAGGGCGGCAACCACGGCTCTCACATCCATCCGCATTCGGTGATCTCGGGGACCACCTATGTGTCGATGCCCGAAGGCGCCTCCGCGCTCAAACTGGAAGACCCGCGCCACCCCTTCATGATGTCGGCCCCGCCCCGTATCAAAGGCGCCCGCCGCGAACTTCAGGCCTTTATCTATCAAAAGCCCGAAATCGGGGACGTCTACCTCTGGGAAAGCTGGCTCCGCCACGAAGTCCCCGCCAACACCTCCGAGTTCGACCGTGTCAGCGTGAGCTTTAACTATAAGTGGGAGTGACTCCCGAAAAATAGTCGTCGGTGCAATCTCGTTGACGGAAAAGCAAAACCCCCGCCGATTTCTCGACGGGGGTTTTTTAGTTCTTGGACCGGATTACCAGTCTTCGCGAACCACGGTGCGGGTCTTGATCGGGAGCTTCATCGCAGCCAGACGCAGCGCTTCGCGTGCGGTGGCTTCGTTGACGCCGTCGATCTCGAACATCACACGACCCGGCTTCACTTTGCAGGTCCAACGGTCGACCGAACCCTTACCTTTACCCATACGAACTTCGATGGGCTTTGCGGTGACGGGCAGATCCGGGAAAATACGGATCCATACGCGGCCTTGACGCTTCATGTGACGCGTCATGGCACGACGTGCAGCTTCGATCTGACGTGCGGTTACACGCTCGGGCTCTACGGCCTTGAGGCCATAGGTACCGAAGTTCAGGTCCGAACCGCCTTTTGCTTCGCCGTGGATACGGCCTTTGTGCATTTTGCGGAATTTAGTGCGCTTAGGTTGAAGCATTTACGTTCTCCTTAGCGACGGCCGCCGCGGGGTGCGGGACCATCCTGCATCTCGGCTGCCTTACGGTCGCGAGCCGACGGATCGTGCTCCATGATCTCGCCTTTGAAGATCCAGACCTTGATCCCGATGATACCATAGGGGGTCATTGCTTCGGAGAGAGCATAGTCGATGTCAGCGCGGAGCGTGTGAAGCGGAACGCGGCCTTCGCGGTACCATTCGGTACGAGCGATTTCAGCGCCGCCAAGACGGCCAGCGAGGTTGACGCGGATGCCGAGAGCACCCATGCGCATTGCGTTCTGAACCGAGCGCTTCATAGCGCGACGGAACGAAACACGGCGCTCGAGCTGCTGAGCGATGGATTCGCCAACAAGAGCGGCGTCGAGCTCGGGCTTGCGCACTTCAACGATATTGAGGTGCAGTTCGCTCGAGGTCAGAGCAGCGAGCTTCTTGCGAAGGGTCTCGATGTCTGCGCCTTTCTTGCCGATGATCACACCGGGACGTGCAGCGTGGATCGTAACGCGGCACTTCTTGTGCGGACGCTCGATGATCACGCGGCTGATACCGGCCTGCTTAGCTTCTTTCTTGATGAAGTCCTTGATCTTGAGGTCTTCAAGAAGAAGGTCACCAAAGTCCTTGGTGTCGGCGTACCAACGGCTGTCCCAGGTGCGGTTGACCTGAAGACGCATACCGACGGGATTTACTTTGTTACCCATTAGGCTTGCTCCTCAATCTGACGCACCTTGATGGTGAGTTCCGAAAACGGCTTCATGATTTTGCCAAAACGGCCACGAGCACGCGGACGGCCACGCTTCATGACAAGGTTCTTGCCAACGAAAGCTTCGGCAACGATCAACTCGTCGACGTCGAGATTGTGGTTGTTCTCGGCGTTGGCGATAGCGGACTGAAGGCACTTCTTCACATCTGCTGCGATACGCTTTTTCGAGAAGGTGAGGTCGGCCAGAGCCTTGTCTACCTTCTTGCCGCGGATCATCGCTGCGACGAGGTTCAGTTTCTGCGGGCTGGTGCGAAGCATACGGGTCTTAGCCATTGCTTCGTTGTCGGCCACGCGGCGGGGATTAGATGCCTTGCCCATGACTTACTTCCGCTTCGCTTTTTTGTCGGCAGCATGCCCGTAGTAGGTACGGGTCGGCGAATATTCACCGAATTTCTGACCGATCATATCTTCGGTAACGAGCACAGGGATGTGCTTCTGGCCGTTGTAGACGCCAAACGTCAGACCCACAAACTGCGGGAGGATCGTCGAGCGGCGCGACCAGATTTTGATAACTTCACTACGGCCGGATTCGCGAGCAGCTTCAGCTTTCTTAAGCACGTAAGCGTCGACGAACGGACCTTTCCAAACAGAGCGAGACATGTTTTAGCGCCCTTTCTTAGCGTGACGCGAGCGCAGGATGAGCTTGCTGGACGCTTTTTTCTTGTTACGGGTACGAGCACCTTTGGTCGGCTTGCCCCACGGAGTAACCGGGTGACGGCCACCAGAAGTACGACCTTCACCACCACCGTGCGGGTGGTCGATCGGGTTCATAGCCACACCGCGCACAGACGGACGGATGCCGTAGTGACGGTTACGACCAGCTTTACCCATGTTCTGGTTCGAGTTGTCCGGGTTGGAAACAGCGCCAACGGTGGCGATGCATTCCTGACGAACAAGACGAAGTTCACCGGACGACAGACGGATCTGAGCGTAGCCGCCGTCACGACCTACGAACTGAGCGTAGGTGCCTGCAGCACGAGCGATCTGACCGCCCTTACCGGGCTTCATTTCGATGTTGTGAACGATGGTACCGATCGGCATGCCCGAGAAAGGCATTGCGTTACCCGGCTTGATGTCAGCCTTCGCCGAAGCGATGACTTTGTCGCCGATTGCCAGACGCTGGGGAGCGAGGATATAGGCCTGCTCACCGTCATCGTACTGGATCAGAGCGATGAATGCGGTCCGGTTCGGGTCATATTCGATGCGAACGACAGTTGCGCTAACGTCAAATTTGTTACGCTTGAAGTCCACGATGCGGTAGAGGCGCTTTGCACCACCACCACGACGACGCATGGTGATCCGTCCGGTGTTGTTCCGGCCGCCGTTCTTGGTCAAACCCTCAGTGAGGGCCTTGACCGGGCGACCTTTCCAAAGCTCCGAACGGTCGATCAGTACCAGCCCACGCTGGCCCGGCGTAGTCGGTTTATACGACTTAAGTGCCATGTTGATGTCTTCCGTTGCTTTGCGGGAGGTGAGTCCCGGCTGTTAAAGGGCCCCGAAGGTCCCCGACTTGATACGTTCCCGCAGATCCTGATGCCATTTGCATGCACAACAAAAACAAAGCCCCGGACGAATCCGGGACTGAGGCGGATGCGGTCTCATAGGGGAGCGCCCAACCAAGGTCAAGCAAGGAAAGACTTCGCCCGATAAATAAGGCTATGCGCGCAGAATTTTCTCCATCGCCCGACCTTTGGCAAGCTCGTCGACGAGCTTGTCGAGATAGCGGATTTCGCGCATCGTCTCTTCTTCTATTTCTTCGATTTGCACGCCGCAGATCTTGCCCTTGATCAAATGCCGCGCAGGATTGAGGGCGGGAGCATTGGCGAAGAACCCCTCGACGTCGGTGCCGTCCGTCTTGACGGCTTCGAGGTTGGAGGCACTATAACCCGTCAACCACTCTATCACCTGATCGAGTTCCTGAGCCGTACGGCCCTTACGCTCGACCTTGTTGACATAGGCGGGATAAAGCCCGCCAAAGCTCATGCTGTAAATGCGATGTCGGGTCATCGATACCTCCCATGCCCCTACCCTGCCCCAAAGTTCTTCGCCCGACAAACGAAAACGCCGGCGCAGTTTCCTGCACCGGCGTTTCCAAGATCGAAATCGACAGATTAAAGACCGGTGGTCACGTCGATGGTGTTACCCTCAGCAAGGGTGACATAGGCCTTCTTGACGTCCTTGCGCGTACCGATGGTACCGCGGAAACGCTTGACCTTGCCCTTGGTGACAACAGTGTTCACTGCCTTCACCTTAACACCAAAGAGAGCTTCAACAGCTTCTTTGATCTGTGGCTTGTTCGCATCGATCGCGACTTCGAAAACAACTGCACCGTTCTCGGATGCCATGGTTGCCTTCTCGGTGATGATCGGCTTGCGGATCACATCGTAGTGTTCTGCTTTAGCGCTCATTTCAGACGAGCCTCCAGTGCTTCGACACCAGCCTTCGTGAGCACGAGAGTGTCACTGCGGAGGATGTCATAGACGTTGGCCCCAACGGAGGGCAGAACGTCCAGGTTTTGCAGGTTGCGAGCAGCACGTGCGAAATCTTCGTTGACCGAAGCGCCGTCGATGATCAGAGCGCGCTTCCAACCGAGGTTGGCAACTTGCTTCGCCAGAACCGAAGTTTTGACTTCTTTGATCTCGGCTGCATCGATTACGACGAGTTCACCGGCCTTGACCTTTGCCGAAAGAGCGTGGCGGAGGCCAAGCTTACGGAACTTCTTGGTCAGGTCGTGCTCGTGCGAACGCGGG
>JALRIK010000140.1 GCA_023255435.1 Marivivens sp. | reverse complement strand
ACGGGCGTTGCCTATATCGACACCGCTATCCACGAAGACCCCGCCAAAATCTGCGAGACGCCGCCGTGGTATGGCAATTACGAATGGAAAAAGCGCGATCTTTGCGCGGAAAAAGGCGTGACCGCGATCCTTGGCGCTGGTTTTGATCCGGGTGTTGTGAACGCTTTCGCCCGCTTTGCAATCGACATGATGGACGAGGTAAAATCCATCGACATCGTGGACATCAACGCGGGCTCGCACGGTAAATATTTTGCCACGAACTTCGACCCCGAAATCAACTTCCGTGAATTCACGGGCACCGTCTATTATTGGGAAGACCGGCAGTGGAAGGAAACGTCGATGTTCGCCTCGGGTCGCGACTGGGATCTGCCTGTTGTCGGCACCTGTCGTGCCTATCAGTCGGGCCACGACGAAGTGCACAGTCTTGCCACCAACTATCCGCAGGCGGATGTGCGCTTCTGGATGGGGTTTGGCGATCACTACATCAACGTGTTCACTGTGTTGAAGAACCTAGGGCTTTTGTCCGAGCAACCCGTCGTCACCGCTGAGGGCCAAGAGGTCGTGCCACTCAAGGTGGTCAAGGCTGTGTTGCCCGATCCTGCATCTCTCGCACCGAACTACGAAGGCAAGACCTGCATCGGTGATCTGGTCAAAGGCGTGAAAGACGGCAAAGATTTCGAGGTCTTTGTCTACAACGTCGCCGACCACAAAGAAGCCTATGAGGAGGTCGGCTCGCAAGGGATCAGCTATACCGCTGGCGTGCCGCCTGTGGCCGCTGCAATGCTCGTTGCGACAGGTGAATGGGATGCCAAGACGATGAAGAACGTCGAGGAGCTTGATCCCAAGCCGTTCTTTACCATCCTTGATCGCATCGGGCTTCCGACCCGTGTCCAGATCGGTGGACTGGGCGGTGAAGACAAGGCTTGGAACGCCTAATCTCGGTCAAAGCATTGAAGCCCCCGAGGGCGCGCGTATAGGGTGGGGGAAACTCCACCCTTTTGCTTTGCGGGGCCTTCATGATCGCAGCGGGTATCGACCTTGGCGGGACCAAAATCGAAGCGCAGCTTTTCGATGCCGATTGGAACAGAGGCAAGACCAAGCGCGTCGCCACGCCCGCAACCTATGACGCGCTTGTAGAGGCGGTGGTCGATCTCATTCAATGGGCAGGCCCTGTGCCCGTCGGGATCAGTGCCGCAGGGCTGATCAATCCGCAAACAGGTATCGCGCTCACCGCCAATCTCCCCGCAAGCGGCAAACCTTTTCCGGCGGACGTGACCAAACGGGCGGGGCGCAAGGTTACATGGGTGAACGATGCCCGTTCTGTTATTCTGTCTGAAGCGGTTTTCGGTGCGGCAAAAGACGTTCCTTCGGTTGCGGGCCTCATCCTCGGGACAGGTGTCGGCGGCGGGATCGCGGTCAAGGGTCGTTTGCTGGCGGGACCAACAGGCACAGTCGGCGAGATCGGACATGGGCCGCTTTCTGCGCCGACAGTCGCCAAATACGGACTTCCGCTCCATGCCTGCGGCTGTGGCCGCAAGGGGTGTGTTGAAACCTATGTTTCGGGTCCGGGCATGGTGCGGATCGCCGAGGCTCTGGGCTCCGATCTTCGGGACACGCGCCTCATTGCCGCCGAGCGGGGGCAGGTCTGGCGCGTCTGGTGCGAGCTGACGGCCGAACTTCTGTTGACGCTGTCGCTGGCGGCCGACCCCGAAGTGGTGGTGATTGCGGGCGGATTGTCCAACATCCCGCATCTGATCGAGGATTTGAGCGCCGCTTTAAAAGCCGCTCAATTCGGGGGCTTCGGTATCCCCGAGCTGCGGCTTGCCACCGTCGGGGACACTGCCGGCGCAAGCGGCGCGGCCTATGCCGCATGGCGCAAGGCAAACCATGGCTGAGCGCATCTTTTCCGCGACGCTGTTCGACGGGCAAATACTCGCGCCGCGCGATATAATTGTTCGGGATGGTGTCATCGTGAACGTCACAGAGCCGAGCGGCAGCGGCATCCGATTGGAGGGGTTTGTCACCCTCGGGTTTCTCGATCTTCAGGTCAACGGCGGGGGCGGCATTCTGTGGAACGCAGAGCCGACCGTCCAAGGCGCCCTCGGGATCGCTGATGCGCACCGCAGTTTCGGCACCGTGGGGATTATGCCAACCCTTATCACCGATGCCCCCGAGGTCATGGCCCGTGCCGCCGACGCGATGCTCGATCTTTGGGGGGAGCCTTCAATTCTCGGGGTGCATTTCGAAGGGCCACATATCAATCCGGCAAAGCGCGGCACCCATGCTGCGCGCTTTATCCGTCCCTTTGATGATGCAAGCCTTGAGCCGATCAAGCGACTAAGGGCCAAGGATATCCCCGTGATGCTTACGCTTGCACCCGAATGTGTTGCGCCGCGCGATATCGCCGTGCTGACCGAGCTTGGCGTCATCGTGTCACTTGGTCACTCGGATGCAACGAGCCAAGAGGCCAAGGCGGGTTTCGCCGCAGGCGCGCGCGCGGTTACGCATCTTTATAACGCGATGTCCCAGATGCAGGGGCGCGAGGCGGGGCTTGTCGGGGCGGCGATCAATTCCGATGCCTTTGTCGGGATTATCGCCGACGGGCATCATGTCGACCCCGAGATGATCGCGCTTGCCTGTCGCGCCCGTCCGAGGGCCGACCGCATGTATCTTGTGTCCGATGCCATGCCGACGGTCGGGGGACCCGAGAGCTTTGACCTTTATGATATGGAAATCCGCGTCGAGAAGGGCCGTCTCGTCAATCCCGAAGGTGCGCTCGCAGGGGCGCATACCTCGATGGCCGAAGGCGTCGCGGTTCTTGTGCAACGGGCCGGGATCTCGCTTTGTGATGCGCTCAAAATGGCGGTCACGCATCCTGCGCAGTTGCTGGGGCGCCCCGATCTTGCGACAGTGATCGGACGTCGGGCGGATGACCTCATCTGTCTGTCTCCTGATCTTGGGGTGCGCGGCACGCTTGGCGACCTCTTGTCCCAAGTTGCAATCTAGTCATATATCGAGAATGGTATACCAAGATTGCGCGTTGAAATTTGAGTGCTATGTCTTGGGCGACTATCAAACGCGAGACGATTCAGGAATGAGAGACGGCTCAAGCGCTCTGAAATGACCCTTTGCGGGTTTTCCGATGCGCAGCCCGTCGAAACGAGGAGAAGAAGATGACCTTTACCCCGCACGGCAAACACCTCATCGCAGGCGAATGGGTGGCAAGTGAAAAGAGCTTCCGCTCCGAACCCGCCCACGGCGAAGCACATGACTTTTCGGTGGGCACGCCTGAGCAGGTTGATCGTGCTTGTGTTGCGGCAGAAGAGGCGTTCTGGTCCTATGGCTACAGCTCCCGCGCCGAGCGCGCGGCCTTTCTCAATGCCATCGCTGACGAGATCGAGGCCCGCGCCGATGCCATCACCCAGATCGGGACCGAGGAAACGGGGCTTCCTGTCGCCCGCCTCCAAGGCGAGCGTGGCCGCACCACGGGTCAGCTTCGGCTCTTTGCGTCGCATATTCTGGCAGGGGATTACCTTGATCGTCGCGTGGACGAGGCGTTGCCTGACCGTACGCCGCTTCCGCGTCCCGAAATCCGTCTGATGCAGCGTCCCATCGGCCCCGTCGCGGTGTTCGGTGCGTCAAACTTCCCGCTCGCCTTTTCGACCGCTGGCGGCGACACGGCTTCGGCTCTGGCGGCGGGCTGTCCTGTTGTGGTCAAGGGCCACTCGGCCCACCCCGGAACCGGCGAGATCGTTGCAGAGGCTATTCACGCCGCCATTACCAAATGTGGCATTCATCCCGGTGTGTTCAGCCTCATCCAAGGTGGTAAGCGCGATGTCGGCACCTCTTTGGTGCAGCATCCTTTGATCAAGGCGGTGGGCTTCACAGGCTCGCTTGCGGGTGGCCGTGCCCTCTTTGATCTTTGTGCCCAGCGCGATGAGCCGATCCCGTTCTTTGGCGAGCTTGGCTCCGTCAACCCGATGTTCTTTATGCCAAATGCCCTTGCCAACCGCGGTGAAGTGATTGCCGCGGGCTGGGCAGGGTCGCTGACCATGGGGGCAGGCCAGTTCTGCACCAATCCGGGCATTTCAGTCGTCCTCGACGGCCCCGATGCGGATCGCTTTACCGAAGCCGCCGTCAAAGCGCTCGAGCCGATCGGCGCCCAGACGATGCTCACTGACGGGATCGCGAGTGCCTATCGCAGTGGTCGCGATCGTGTTGCCGCTACCGCAGGGGTTCAGGAGCTTTTGACTTCGACCTGTGACATGCGCAACGCCACGCCTTATCTCTTTGCCACCACGGGCAAAGAGTGGCTCGACAACCACGTCCTTGGCGAAGAGGTCTTTGGCCCGCTCGGTCTTATTGTTCGGGCTGCCGATATGGATGAAATGCTTACCATCGCGCGGTCCCTACAGGGGCAGCTTACCTGCACGATCCATCTTGACGATGCAGACGCCGAAGAGGCCCGAAAGCTGCTTCCGATCCTCGAGCGTAAAGCCGGCCGCATTCTTGCGAACGGGTTCCCGACAGGGGTCGAGGTCTGTGATGCCATGGTGCACGGCGGACCCTATCCCGCGTCGACGAACTTCGGAGCGACCTCGGTCGGCACGATGGCGATCCGTCGTTTCCTGCGGCCCGTCTCCTATCAGAACATTCCCGCGGCTGTGCTGCCCGAGGATATTCGCTAATTGAACGAGGGGAGGCCGGCGGCCTCCCTTCAAGCCGAATGGGGGGAAGAATGGCAGAGGTTTTCGATAGCACGCGCTGCACCTTGGGCGAGGGTGCCCTTTGGCACCCGAAACGCCAAGAGCTTATCTGGTTCGACATCTTGGGCAAAAAGATGTTCCGCAAAGGATCGGGAGAGACCATCGTCACCGCTCTCGACGAGGTCAGTTCCGCTGCCTTCTGGGTGGACGCGGCGCGTATCGTCGTTGCAACCCAGACCGCGTTGGTGCTTCGCAACCTTGACAACGGCGAGACCGAGAAACTTGTCGATCTTGAAGCGGACAACGCCGTCACACGTTCGAACGATGGACGTGCCGACCCTTGGGGCGGACTTTGGATCGGCACGATGGGGTTCGGAGCCGAAAAAGAGGCAGGGGCGTTCTATCGTTATTACAAGGGCGAGCTGCGCCAACTCTTTCCCGATATCTCAATTCCCAATTCGACCTGTTTCGCGCCCGACGGGAGCCGTGCCTATTTCTCGGATACGGCGCAAGGCAAGCTCTTTACCGTAACGCTCGGCAAAGACGGCTGGCCCGATGCGGCGCCAGAGGTGCTTGTCGATTTCACGGCAGCGGGTCTCAATCCAGATGGAGCGGTGACGGATGCGGAGGGGAACCTCTGGATCGCGTTTTGGGGCGCAGCGCGGGTCGGCGTATACAGCCCGACCGGCATGCAAATCGCGTCGCATGCGATGGATGCTGCCCAAGTCACCTGTCCTGCTTTCGGTGGGCCCGATCTGACCACGCTCTTTTGCACCTCCGCAGCAGAAGGCCTGAGCGAGGATGAAACGGCGAAATTCGCGGGCACGGGGA
>JALRIK010000013.1 GCA_023255435.1 Marivivens sp. | reverse complement strand
TTCGAGATTCTGCCTCAGGGTGTGCTCGGCCGCCCGCGCGTTGACGTTACGCTGCGCGTTTCGGGGTTTTTCCGCGATGCTTTCCCGCAACTCATCGCATTGGTCGACAGTGCGGCACGTGCCGTTCAGGCTCTTGATGAAGACGAGAGCATGAACCCAGCTGCGGCGAGAACGCGGTCGGGCGAAGCCGCCGCGCGCGTCTATGGCTCCAAACCCGGTGCGTATGGTGCAGGATTACAAGCGCTGATCGACGAGCGGATCTGGGCGGAAAAATCCGACCTCGGAAACGCCTATCTCGAGTGGGGCGGTTATGCCTATGGTGCGGACGGCGAGGGTATTCGTGACCGTGAAGGGTTTGAACAGCGGTTGCGCCAGACTGAAGCCATCGTCCAGAATCAGGACAACCGCGAACACGATCTTCTCGATAGTGACGACTACTATCAGTTCGAGGGTGGTGCCGCCGCTGCGATCTCTACGCTTCAGGGGCGCGACCGTCCAATCTATCATAACGATCATTCGCGGCCCGAGCGCCCCGTGATCCGGACGCTGGACGACGAGATCGGGCGCGTTGTGCGCTCTCGCGTGGTCAATCCGAAATGGATCGAAGGGGTCAAGCGGCACGGCTATAAGGGTGCATTCGAAATCGCGGCCACGGTCGATTATCTCTTTGCTTTTGCGGCAACGACTGGCGCAGTCAAAAACCACCATTTTGACCTCGTCGAAGGGGCCTTCCTCGACGATCAGGACACCAGAGAGTTTATCGCAGAACATAACCCTACTGCACTCCGAGAGATTGCGGAACGACTTGCCGAAGCGATAGATCGCGGGCTTTGGGTGCCCCGTTCGAATTCGGCCCGCGCACGAATTTCCGCTCTTGCAAAAGGACTTAGCCCGGATGCATGACAGAGTGTCGCAATAAACATTTAAAATTTGTAATGTTTCAAATCCCCTCCTAATATATTCGATATTGCTAATGTATAAGGAGGGCATCATGACCCCTATTTCCAGTCGACCCGCAGACAATTGGTCGCCTCTATATTTCCTCGCTTCGGTCGGGGCCGGTGGCCTTGCCGTTACGTTTTTCATGTATCTTCTGTTCTGGGTCCCGCACCCGAACGCAACCGTTCCGGTCTTCGAGGACATTGTCGCCGCATGGGGCAAAGGTAATCCCTGGCAACAGTTCGGAATTGTGGCCGCCATGCTCGGCATCGCATTCTTTGCCTTTCAGAACGTCCGCTATCTGATCTGGAATTTCTCCAAGTTCGCGGAGTTCAAAAAGACTGAAGGCTATCGCAAGCTCCGTCATTCGAACGGCGAAACACAGCTTCTGGCGATGCCGCTGGCTGTTGCCATGTCGATCAACGGAATGTTCATCGTCGGACTTGTCTTTGTGCCCAACCTCTGGAGCGTCGTCGAGTTTCTGTTCCCCGCCGCGATGGTGGCTTTCGTCCTGACAGGCCTTTTGGCTTTGCGGATGATCGGGCACTTCTTGGGCCGCGTGCTCTCGGAAGGCGGGCTTTTCGATGTCACCGCGCATAACTCCTTTGCACAGCTTCTTCCCGCCTTTGCGCTTGCCATGGTTGCTGTCGGTCTTTCGGCGCCTGCGGCGATGTCGACAAGCACGACCGTTGTCGGTGCGTCGCTTATTCTGTCGACCTTCTTCGGCCTGATTGCCTTGATCTATGTTGCTGTTGCAGCCGTTACAGCATTCAATTCGATGCTTCATTTCGGAACCGCGAAAGAAGCGGCGCCGACCCTTATGATTGTCATTCCGCTTATGACGGTCTTGGGCATCATGACCCTGCGGCAGAACCACGGCCTGCATGCAGCCTTCGAGGCGCACAGCTCGAATATCGATACATTGATGACGCTCACTCAGTTCTTGACGGTCCAGATCCTGTTTCTTTTGCTTGGCCTGACTGTGCTGCGCCGCCAAGGCTATGCCGCAACCTTTCTGACAGGTGACAAGAATTCAGCAGGGTCCTACGCCCTTGTTTGTCCAGGTGTCGCTCTTTCGGTGATGACCCAATTCTGGTTGCACAAAGGGCTTGTTGCCGTGGGTCTCGTCGCCAAGTTCAGCGTCACCTATTGGATCATCGTCGGCATCGCCTTGGCGTTCCAGTTCGCGATGATTGCGCTGGTCTTTCATTTGAACCGCCGTCACTTTGCCAAGTCCGTAACCGTGGCTGTTCCCGCAGAATAAACCCTTCCCTTCCCGCAAAACGGAAGTGGGCGCCGCATATGGCGCCCACTTCATTTGCACCTTGCGCTTTTCCCTCCCTTTCCCCAGATTCAAAACTCAAACCGGAGGAGCAGATGACCGAAGATACCGAACGCCACGCCCAGAAGATGGCCAAGAAGAAAGCGGCGCGTGACAAGATCATGGCGACCAAGACCGACAAAAAAGGCCTTGTGATCGTCCATACGGGCAAGGGCAAAGGCAAATCGTCGGCCGCCTTTGGCATGATATTCCGCTGTATCGCGCACGATATGAAATGCGCGGTTGTCCAATTCATCAAAGGCGGCATGTCCACGGGTGAGCGTGATCTCATCCTGAGCAAATTCACCGACATCTGTTCGTTCCATACAATGGGTGAAGGTTTTACTTGGGAGACACAGGACAAAACCCGCGATACCGAGATGGCCCAAGCCGCTTGGGAAAAGGCCAAAGAGCTCATTCGAGATCCGTCGAATACGATGGTGCTTCTGGACGAGATCAACATCGCGATCCGGTATGACTATGTGGACATCAAGGAGGTTGTTGCATTCCTTCGCGATGAAAAGCCCGAAATGACGCATGTGGTCCTGACGGGGCGAAATGCCCACGACGATTTGATCGAGATTGCGGACCTTGTGACGGAAATGGAGCTGATCAAGCATCCCTTCCGTTCGGGGATCAAGGCCCAGATCGGCGTTGAATACTAGGCGCCAGCGGGACGAGAGCCGCAATTGGCTCTCGCCCTTCGTGCCCGTTCAAGTCGCGTTCTTGTGCTCAAGATCGGCGAGCGCCTGCACGAATTTTTCCTTGCTCCAACGTTCGGCAACGGCCTGCCTGAGGTAGTCGGCTTGGGTTTTGGGGGCGAGCCCGCCGATGGGCGGATTACGATCCAGATTTGTCGGAAATGGATAGCCTTCGGCGGTAGCTGCGATCACGTTTTCAAGGGCGATCGTAGCTTGGTCTTTGACCAAGGTATCAAAGATCGCCTCGCACATACGGCTACGATTGACGCTCTCCATCGCGCGGCCGAAAGCAGAGGACACTTGAAGCAGGTTCACGAGCCGATAGCGATCAGAGGTTCTGTTGGTCCCTGCGCCATGCATCACGGCGGGGTTAAAGAACACAAGGTCTCCTTTTTCCAAGGGCAACTGGACATAGTTTTCCGCGAAATACGCCTGAAACTCGGGGCGACCGAAGGCAAGATAGCCTTCGTAGAACATCTGCGAAAACGGAAGAACCATGGTCGGTCCTGTTTCGATCGGCATATCGCAATGTGCCACAGCCCCTTGAAGCGTGAGGAGCGGCGAAACCCCATGGATATACGAGGGGTATTCAGCCATCCGCGCGCTCGACATGAAACCGAGGTGATAGTCGCGATGCGGGGTCTGCGCCGCGCCGCCTGGGTTCACACGATTGACTTGTGCCGTCACTTGATACGCCGGCCCAAGCCATGCCTCGGACGCAAGCGCGATGCCGTTTGAGCTATAATACTCGGCAAAATTCGTAGGATCGGCGAGGCAGTGCTTTTCAAGTGAATTCCAGATGCGATCATTCGCGCCGGGTTTCGCAAAATGGTCACCGCCGCCGATGGCGTTGGCCTTCTCGTCACGGATGATGGTTTCGAAAAGCTCGCTTGCGCGATCAATGGCGGCGTGATTGCCGAGACCGTTCTTGATCACGATAATCCCCGCACCTTTGGCAAATACCCGCGCCCATTCCGCGGTCAGGCTTTTTCGGTCATGGGGCGATTGAGCGGCCGCATCCACATCCTCGCCCGAATAGATCGGGATATTGCGGATAATCTCCATCGCATGGGGGACATCTCCCGCCTTTGTGGTCTGCGCGACCTGAGCCTTGAATACCTCGAAGTCGCCGCTTTCGGCACTGATCCAGACCGGATCGTTCTCGTTTTTGTCTTGGAAATTCATCTTGGTCCTCCCGTTTTCAAGAAAGAAGTGACGCAGGGCGGGAGAAAGCGATAGACAGAAAGAACCTCAAAATCACATCAAAACCATGCCGCAAAAATTCACGATCAAAGAAATCGCTTTTCAAGCAGGGCTGAGCCCCGCGACGGTGGATCGCGCACTCCATAGCCGTGCTTCGGTTCGGCAAGTTACAAAAGACCGCGTCGAGGCGGCCATTGCCGAGCTTGATCGCCAGTATGCCGCCGCACGGCTCGATGGGCGCAAGTTCACCATCGACGTGGTGATCCAGTCGCCCAAGCGGTTTTCCAGCGCCGTGCGTCAGGCGTTCGAAGCCGAATTACCGCTTGTTCGGCCTGCATCTTTCAGGATGCGCTTCCATCTCGAAGAGAGCATGGAAGAGCGCGAAATCATTGCGAAACTTTATTCAATCGCGCGCAGGGGCAGTCATGGTATCGTCCTCAAGGTGCCCGCCACCGTCGCAATCGAAACCTGCCTGCGTGAAATCGGTGCCCGCGGTGTCCCTATTGTCACCTATGTGACGGATGTCGCGGCTGATCTTCGACTTGCTTATGTCGGGATGGAGAACCGCAAAGCGGGCGCAACCGCTGCGCATCTCTTGAACAAGATGAAGTCACCGAAGCGGTCCAAGATCCTCCTCACGCTGTCGAGCCAGACATTTCAGGGCGAAGAACAGCGCCGTGTCGGGTTTCTCGAATATTTCGCTCGCCGAAATCCGACGCAGGACATCGTTTCGGTGTCCGAGGGACTTGGCGTGAACCGAACCACCAAAACGTTGGTCCTTGCCGCACTCGAGGCGCACCCCGAAATCGACTCGGTCTATTCCATCGGTGGAGGAAATCGCGCGATCCTCGACGCTTTTGCCGAGGCGCGCCGTCCCATCGATATCTTTGCCGCCCACGATCTCGACCGCACGAACAAACAGCTTTTACAGGATGGAAAGCTTAGCTTTGTGCTCCACCACAATTTCCGTCAGGACGCGCGGCGGGTCTCTCTCTTGTTTCTCAAACACTATCGTCTCGTTCCCGATACGATCGAGATCGAGGAGGCAGATATCGGCATAGCGGTGCCTCTTTCAGTGCAATGAACCAGCACCCGAAGAATCTTACGTAGTGGTAGTTAAAGGCGGCCAAGCAATTCGCGTGTCGGCCAGGCATCAGCGGGAAGCCCGAGCCGCTCTTGCTCAGTTTGAACGGCCTCGCGCGTCATCTCGCCGATAATGCCGTCCGCGCCGCCCACGTCATAGCCCCGCGCTTCGAGTTTGCGTTGGAGACTGACGATCTCTTCTCCCGAAAGACCAACATCGGGCGAGCCTGCGTTGTAGGCGGGAGCACCCATCAGGCGCGTCGCGAAATAGGCTGCGGTGGTTACGTAAACCATCGACTTGTTCCATTCGAAATAGACGCGGAAATTCGGATAGGCGAGAAAGGCAGGCCCCTTGCGTCCGACAGGAAGGAGAACCGAAGCTTGGAGGTTCGGATTGCCGAGTGTGCCGCTCCTTGGGGTGACACCAAGACGCGCCCAGTCTGCTTCGCTCATCGCGTGGTTCAGACCTGTTTTTGACCAGTCGAGGTTCTCTGGAACCGTAACCTCGACCAACCAAGGTTCATTCGGACGCCATCCCAGAGTAGAGAGCATCGCAGCCCCCGACATGAGTGCATCGGGAGAAGACCCCTTGAGGTCGACGTGCCCGTCGCCATCCCCGTCACGTCCGTTTTCGATGATGTCCTTGGGGAGCATCTGAACTTGCCCGATTTCACCCGCCCAAGCCCCTGTTGTTTTCCTCGGATCGAAATCGCCGCGTTTAAAGAGTTCGAGCGCTGCGAAAATCTGTGGACGGAAAAGCTCGGGACGGCGGCAATCATGAGCCAGCGTGACAAGAGCGTTCAAAGTGTTGAAGTTGCCCTGCACTTGGCCGAAATCGGTCTCGAAGGCCCAGAACGCCAAGAGCACGCCTTTGGGGATACCGTATTCGCGCTGGATGCGATCAAAGACTGATGCATATCGCTCACCATAGATGCGACCGTTGTCGACGCGGTTCTGCGAGATCAAAGAACGGGAAAAGTCGAGGAAGTTCTTCTGAAAAACACCTTGGGCGCGGTCAGCTTTGAGAACTGCGCCGTCTTGGGCCACACCGCTAAAGAACGTATCGATCTGTGCCTGAGAATATCCAAGGCTTGCCGCTTCGGATTTGAGCCCCGAAACAAAGGAGGGAAAACTGCCTCCGCATGATTGCGCAGATGCGGTTTGGGCAAAAAGAGCGGCTGAAACGGCAAGAATGGCTGAACGCATAAGATCCTCCTGGTTGAGAAGGAGCCTAGCGAGATGGCAACTTGGTGCAAGTCTCTAGATTAGACCCAGCAGGACCACGCCGACAAATGTGATCCCCCACGCCTGCCAGAGAGTGCGGCATGCGCGATTGATGTCATCGGGTGTCACGTTCTCGCGCGCGCCTGCGTTGACAAAGGGATAATACCGCATTTCGCCCTCATAGGACCGTGGACCTGAAAGAGCGATCCGCAGAACCCGCGACATTGCGGCCTCGGGCCATCCTGCGTTGGGGCTTCGATGAAGCGCGGCGTCTTTGCGTATTTCGCTGAATGACGGGAGCGGCCGCGTTGTCAGGGCAATGAGAAGCGCGGTTATCCGAGCTGGCACCCAGTTCAGCACGTCATCAAAGCGCGCTGCGGCCCATCCGAATTGTTCGTGTCGCGGGGTGCGATAGCCGATCATACTGTCTGCGGTATTGGTGATCTTATAGACCAGAAGTCCTGGCAATCCGAAGAGTGCGAACCAGAAAATAGGCGCAACCACCCCATCGGAAAAATTCTCGGCGGCACTTTCGATTGCAGCGCGGGAGACCGCTGCCTGATCCATCTCTTTGGTGTCGCGTCCGACAATCCAACCAACGCGGCGACGGCCTTCGTCGAGCGAGAGGCGAAGCGCCGAAGCAACGGCGGCAACATGCTCTACCAGCGATTTTTGCGCGATCAGGATTGCGCCGATCACCACATCGACAACGCCGAACGGCAGCGCCTCGAGCATCATCCCCAAGAGCCCGAAGCCAAGGCAAAGTGCTCCGAAACTGAGAATACCCTTGAGCTTGCGCGCCCGACCTTGATTGAAGCGCTCATCGACAAACGACACGCAACGTCCCATCAAGACCGCGGGATGCGTAAAACGGTCCCAAAGCCATTTGGGTTCTCCGAAAATGGCATCAAGGATCATCGAAAGAGCAACGATCACAGCGCGTCCTCGAGTTGTGTCCAGCGATCAGGATGCGGAAGACCAAGGCGGACCCATCGGCTGGAATAGGGGAAAATACGCGACAGAACCTTACCTTTGGCAAGGTGGTTTCGCCAACCTTCGGCGCTTTCGGTGTCATAGAGACGAAAGAGAGTCGTGCCCCCGAGCGGAGTCGCCCCTTTTGCACTCATCACTGCGTCAAGCCGCGCGGCATCCTCGGCCAGTCGCTCGCGGGTCCGAACTGCCCATTCGTGATCGCAAAGCGCGCGCGCTCCGATCTCGAGTGCGGGCCCTGAAACACTCCACGGTCCCAACCGTTCTCGCAGTGATGCGACCAATTCGGGATCGCCGATCACAAACCCGAGCCGAAGCCCTGCGAGGCCCCAGAATTTTCCAAAGCTCTTGAGGATCAGAACGCCTTTTTTCGAACTGTGTTCGACCAAAGACAGGTCAGGGGTTACGTCGCAAAAGCTCTCGTCGATGATTGTGAGCCGACGGTTTTGAAACACACCCGCGTCCACGACCCGTCCGTCGGGATTGTTCGGATGCACGTAGATGTGGGTTTGAAGCGAACGGTCGCTGTCTGAAACGGTTTTACCCATCTGGCGAAAGGCGGCGGCGTGTTCGTTATAGGTCGGCCCTGGAATATAGGCCCCGTCCTGCGCGATTTCGGGCATGCGCGCAATCAGGGCAGATGCACCGTTCGCCGCAAGCACCGCCGAGCCTTGGGGGACGTTCCAGAATGAACGCGCAGCGCGTTCCAATTCAGAAAGTGCGCGTTGATCAGGGAGGTCATTCCATGCGGACGCAGAAATCGTCCCGATCGGGTAGGGCACAGGGTTGATCCCCGTCGACAGATCAAGCCACTCGTCGCGTCGACCGCCCCACATTTCGATTGCGGCATCGACTCCGCCGCCATGATCCCTCTTGCGTGTCATCAGTCTTTGGGCAGAGGCGGGTGGCGGGTTACAAAATGCCCTTTGACGCCGACGGGCCACTCACGGAACGGCACCTGTCCTGTTTCGCTTTGGGCATGTTTGACGGCATACTCCACGATAGCTTCTGCGCTTTCCTGATCGGGTTCGAAACGACCGAGAGTATAGGCAAGCTTGCCCTCGGACTGTATCGCGATGTTACAGCCATGGGTGCACCCCATGAGACAGGAAACACGCCGCGTCCGGACTGTTTCGCGACCTTCGGCGGCCGCTTCGATCAGAATGGCAAGCTCTTCGCCGTCTGTGCGTGTCTTGCCGCTCGTCGCCCAGTCCTCGCGTTTACAGGTGTCGCAGATCGTGATCCAGCTTGTCATTTGTCTCTCCATATCACGGGGTTGAAAGCGGATTTTTGCCGCTTTCGCAAGTGCCTTCACGTCATCTCGATTGCGGCACATTTGTTAACGCATCGTTAAACTTTTGGAGCGAAACCCAAGGAGCGTAGTGCGTTGTCGGAGGTGCAATCGACAAAACGTCGGGGGCCTGATGAAAGTTTTGATTGTTGAAAATAATCCGAATCTCAGTTGGATTTGGAAGCGCCATATCGAGAGACTTGGCAATGCAGTGGATGTTGCCGACGGCGTTGACGAGGCGATGGACGCCGTAAGGCGCGAGGACTTCGACGTCATGCTCGTGGACCTCGTTCTCCCTGACGGGAGCGCGCTCGGACTTGCCGATTGGGCGCGTATCCGTTCCCCCAAAACCAATGTGGTTTTTGTCACGGATACGACCTTTTTCTCGGACGGTTCGCTCTTTGCTTTCAGCGCCAATGCCAGAGCCTTGGTCAAATGCGAGACGGACCCGAACGATGTCGCCGAGATCGTCACGCATTATGGCCAACGGGGTTGATCACCCGCGTCCGTGCGGTGCATTCCAGTCAAGATCGGGGCCGATGGGAACGACGCGGGTCGGATTGATCATATCGTGGCTATAGTAATAATGGGCGGTGATATGATCGAGATCGAGCGTTTCCGCCACACCGGGACGTTGATACAGCTCGCGCGTATATGCCCAGATATTCGGATAGTCGACGATACGGCGACGGTTGCACTTGAAGTGCCCATGATACACGGCATCGAACCGCGCCAGCGTGGTCCAAAGTCGCCAATCCGCCTCGGTCAATGCGTCGCCAAGGAGATAGCGATTGCGCGAGAGGATGTCTTCGATCCAATCAAGGCTCTCAAAGAGCGGCTCGACCGCCTCCTCATAGGCATCCTGTGTGGTTGCAAAACCTGATTTATAAACACCGTTGTTCACCGTGTCGTAGACACGTTCGTTTACCACTTCGATTTTGTCCCGAAGAGCCTCCGGCCAATAGTCGTCCGTGTTTCCGGTGATGCCGTCAAAGGCCGAATTCAACATACGGATGATTTCCGAGCTTTCATTCGAGACGATGGTTCCCCGTTCCTTGTCCCATAGGATCGGAACCGTCACCCGACCCGAGATATGCGGGTCCGCCTTGGTGTAGATCTCGCGTAGAAAATCGAAACCGAAAAGCGTGTCCCCCGTCGCGCCATCGAAATCGGTCCCGAAGGTCCAACCGTCCGACAGCATATGGGGATGAACAACCGAGACCGATATGTGATCGGCAAGTCCTTTGATCGCGCGGAAGACAAGGGTTCGATGGGCCCAAGGGCAAGCCAGCGAAACATAGAGGTGATAGCGACCGCTCTCTGCCTTGAACCCTGCGTCACCGGTCGGACCTGCCGCGCCGTCTGCGGTGATCCAATTGCGAAAGCCTGCGGTCGAGCGCACGAATTTGCCACCCGTCGATTCGGTATCGTACCATTTGTCGATCCACGTTCCGTTTTCGAGATAGCCCATTTTGCACTCCGTCTTTCGTTTTCCTTGTCCAAGACCTAGCCCATCGCGCTCGGTTCTCAAACATTCCCAGCGCGCATGTCTCGTGCAGCATTGCACAGGTCGGTTTCCGACTTCGGTGCGACGTTTAACCATTTGCACCCCGACGGCGTGCAATATACCCTGTCCGCTGACGAAGCCCATTTGGGCCAGAGAGGTTGGTGGCGAAGCGGTTGACCCAATTGGGGACCAGATCGTTACGTCGTCGGCACCGCGAGAGCGGCTCTCTGGTATTTGACGGAGATTGCTCATGCGTATCGCATTCACCCTGTTTCTGATCCTGACCGCGCAGTCTGCTGCGGCACATGTCGGTCATCTCGGCGAGTTTGCAGGCCATGACCATTTGGTGGCGGGTGCCGCACTTGGTCTTGCGATCCTCCTCGGGCTTCGTGAAGCGCTCAAGGGGCGCAAGGATGAAGTCGAGCCTGCCGAAGAAACCGAGGCAGAAGAAAGCGAAGAAGCAACAGCATGAAAACCGGTGTAATGATTTGCGGTCACGGCTCTCGGAGCAAGGCCGCAGTGGATGAATTCAAAGTTCTTGCTGAAAAGCTTCCTGCCTATCTGCCCTCGGATTGGGTCGTGGACTATGGTTATCTCGAGTTCGCCAATCCTGTGATCCGCGACGGTCTCGACAATCTGCGCGAGGCGGGCTGCGAACGTATTCTGGCTGTGCCGGGCATGCTCTTTGCTGCGATGCACTCCAAGAACGACATTCCGACCGTGCTCAATACCTATGCGGCCAAGCACAACATCGAAGTCAAATACGGCCGCGAGTTGGGCGTCGACCCCAAAATGATCGCCGCCGCGGCGGATCGCATCCAGGAAGCCATCAATGCCGCCAATTCCAAGGCGGGCGACGTGCCTTTGCACGAAACCTGTCTTGTCGTAATTGGCCGTGGCGCCTCTGACCCTGATGCCAACGCCAACGTGTCTAAAATTGCACGTATCCTTTGGGAGGGTATGGGGTTCGGTTGGTGCGAGGTCGGCTATTCTGGGGTGACGTTCCCTCTTGTGGAGCCTGCGCTCCAGCATGTGGCCAAGCTCGGCTACAAGCGCGTTGTCGTTTTCCCCTATTTCCTGTTCACCGGTATCCTGATCGACCGTATCTATGGTTTTACCGATCAGGTCGCCGCGCAGCACCCCGATATCCATTTCGTCAAAGCGGGATATCTCAACGATCACCCCAAAGTGCTCGAAACCTTTGCCGAGCGGATCAAAGAGCAGAACGGAAAATCGGTTATCCCGAACTGTGCGATTTGCCCGTTCCGCGAGCAGGTGCTTTCGTTCGAAGGCGGTGAGCACAAGCACATCAAGCCCTCGGAACGTCTTGGAGGGATCAAAGCAAGCGATCACCCCGCGTTCGGCGATATGCCTCCTCCGACCTGTGTTCTGTGTAAATACCGCACGCAGGTGATCGGCTTCGAGTCCGAGGTCGGCGCGATTCAGGAAAGCCACCACCACCACGTCGAAGGTCAGGGTGCTTCGGCTCCGGGATCGAATGTGGCCGATTGCACGCTTTGTGATACCTTCTGCACGGGCATGTGCCGTCTCAAGGCGCAGGACCACCACCATCATGATCACCACCATGGTCACGATCACGGGCATCACCACCACCACGGGCATGACCATCACCACCATCATGCAGCCTATCCTCAGGCGGATCACCCGCACGGGCCGAAAAGCGTGCTGAAAACCAACAAGCGCTGAGCCGCAAACCCGTCATTTCGCCAAAGTCATTCGGGGTCGCCCCCGAATGACTCAAGGATCACCGATGCGCCCTTATGAAAAAGACCCCCTAGCGATTTACGCGCAGAGCTTTGCCACAGTGCGCAAAGAGGCGCGGCTTGATCGGTTTCCGAGCGATCTGGTGCCTTTGGTCACGCGGTTGATCCATTCTTGCGGTATGGTGGAAATTGCTGATCGACTTGCATTTTCGCAGAACGCCTATCGCGCTGGGCACGAGGCACTCCTCGCTGGTAAGCCTGTGCTTTGCGACTGCGAGATGGTCGGCGCAGGTATTATCCGACGGTATCTGCCTGCCGAGAACCAAGTCATCGTAACGCTGAACAATGACGATGTGCCCGAGCGCGCCAAAGCCATTGGCAACACGCGTTCCGCTGCCGCAGTCGAGCTTTGGGAGCAGCACATCGAAGGCGCGGTTGTCGCGGTCGGCAATGCGCCAACGGCCTTGTTCCATCTCCTTGATCTTTTGGATCAGGGCTTCCCCAAGCCCGCTGTCATCCTTGGTTTCCCTGTCGGTTTTGTCGGCGCGGCAGAGTCGAAGGCAGAGCTTGCCGCCAATCCGCGCGACTGTGAATTCGTTGCACTCAAGGGCCGCAAAGGCGGATCGGCTATGGCCTCCGCTGCGGTCAATGCACTTGCAGCGGGTCTCCCTGAGGACCGCTCATGACCGCGCCTTGGCTCCACGTGATCGGCATCGGCGAAGACGGTCTTGATGGTCTGAGTCCTGCAACGATTGCGGTCCTTGAAACTGCTGATGTGATTATTGGCGGGGATCGGCACCACAAGCTTACCCCGACGATCAAGGCCGAGCGTATCAGCTGGCCCTCGCCGTTCGATGCGTTGATCGACCTGCTTCAAAGCCTTCGTGGCAAGCGCGTTGCCGTCCTCGCGACGGGTGATCCGCTCTGGTATTCGGTAGGCGCGCGCATCGGTCGAGCGATGGAAGAAGGCGAGATCGTCTTTCATCCGCAGCTTTCGGCGTTTCAGCTTGCCGCTTCCCGCATGGGTTGGTCGATGCCCGATATCGAGCTGCTGACCGTCCATGGACGCCCCGTCGAACAGATGATCCCCTTTATCCAGCCCGAAGTGCGGATGATCGTTCTTACGACGGGTTCGAAAACCCCCGCCCAGATAGCAGGGTTTCTGACCGAACGTGGATACGGCCAGTCTAGGCTGACCGTCCTTGCCGCGATGGGCGGCAAAGACGAGCTGCGTTTCGATGGGATCGCCGAGAGCTGGGCACACGAGGTGCCCGAATTCAACACAATGGCCGTCGAATGTATCGCAGGGCCTGACGCCGCGCTTTTGCCGCGTGTTCCCGGATTGTCAGATGACAATTTCGTCTCGGACGGCACGATGACCAAGCAGGAAGTCCGAGCTGTGACCCTTGCCAAGCTCATGCCGATGCGGGGGGCGCTCCTTTGGGACATCGGTTCGGGCAGTGGTTCGGTTGCAATTGAATGGATGCGCTCTGCTCCCCACGCGATGGCCATCGGGATCGAGCAGAAGGACGAACGCCGCGCGATGGCGGCGACCAATGCGGCGCGGCTCGGCACCCCGAAACTTCAGTTGATCAACGGCACTGCGCCATCGGCACTCGAAGGTCTTGCTCGTCCTGATGCCGTGTTCATCGGTGGGGGCCTGTCGCAAGAGGTTTTCGACGTTGCCTTTGCAGCGCTCAAGACCCACGGACGCTTGGTTGCCAATGCTGTCACGCTCGAATCCGAGGCCGAACTGATGCGCCTTTATGCAAAGCACGGCGGCGAACTGGTTCGTCTATCGGTCGAGCGTGCCTCGCCTGTTGGACGCCTTACGGGCTGGCGTCCTGCTATGACCGTGACCCAATGGAGCCTGATCAAGCGATGAGCCGAGTGACAGTGCGAAAGTGGAGCATCCGATGAAGGGGCGTCTTTATGGTGTCGGTCTGGGGCCGGGGGCAGCTGACCTTATGACGCTCCGCGCTGCACGTTTGATCGAAAGCGCGCGCGTGATTGCCTATCCGACCCTTGCGGGCGGATCGAGTTTTGCGCGTTCAATCGCCGCTGATCTCATTCCCAGCGGTGCGCGCGAGATCATAATGGATGTCCCGATGACGGTTGAGCGCGCTCCCGCGCAGGCGGCCTATGACAAGGGCGCCCAAGAAATCGCCGCTGCTTTGGACGCGGGTGACGATGTGGTCTGCCTTTGCGAAGGGGATCCTTTCTTCTATGGCTCGTTCATGTATCTCTATGCGCGGCTTGCCGACAGCTATGACGTCGAAGTCGTGCCCGGCGTCACGTCGATCACCGCTTGCGCGGCGCGTGCGGGTCGCCCGCTTGTTGCTCGCAACGAGCGACTGACAGTCCTTGCAGGTCCACTCCCCGAGCCAGAGCTTCGCGCGCGGATCGAGGGGGCAGAAAGCGTTGTGATCATGAAGGTGGGCCGTCATCTTCCGAAAATCCGCGCAGTGATCGAGAGCCTCGGGCTTACGGACAAAGCAAGTTACGTAGAGCGTGCAACACTCCCCGAAGAAGTTGTGCTGCCGCTTTCGAAGGCGCCTGAAAAGGCCCCTTATTTTTCAATGATACTACTGACTAAGGGAGAAGACCCGTGGCTGTGAAACCGGTCGTCGTTACGCTTTCGCGTGCGGGTGAAGATGTGGCGCATCGCATTGCGTCCAAATTCGGATATCAAGTGCATGGCCGCGAAGGTCGCGTGGACAAAGCCGATGCGTTTTTCGGCAATGCGCTTGACCATGTGCGGACGCTCTTCGCGGCTGGCGTGCCTGTCATCGGCGTATGCGCGAGCGGAATTCTGATCCGTGCAGTCGCACCTGTGTTGAACCACAAGCGGACCGAGCCAGCCGTGCTCTCGGTGAGCGACGACGGGTCGGTCGTCATCCCGCTACTTGGCGGCCATCGTGGCGCAAACCGTATGGCAAGCGAGATTGCTTCGCTTTTGGAGGCAAAGGCCGCCGTTACCACTGCGGGGGATGTTGCCATCGGTGTCGCGCTTGATGAGCCGCCGCTTGGCTATCGCATTGCCAATATCGAGGATGCCAAAGACGCGATGTCCGCCATCCTTGCAGGCAAAGGTGTGCGTGTCGTCGGCGAGAATATCTTCGGCATCGAAAGCAACGAGAATGGAGCCGTCACTCTGACCGTGACCGAAGCGCCAGTCGAAGGCAGCGGCTCGAACCTCGTCTATCATCCCCAGCGTTACGTCCTTGGGCTTGGGTCCGCGCGCGGCGCCGATGCGGGCGAAACTTGGGCCTTTGTCGAAAAGACACTTGCCGATGCGGGGATCGCCAAAGGTGCCATCGCATGTGTGGTCTCTCTCGATCTCAAAGGCGACGAGCCTGCAATGAACGAGGTTGCGCGTCGTCTCGGCGTTCCGCTTCGCGTCTTTACGGCCGCTGAACTCGAGGCGGAAGCAAGTCGCCTTGCAAATCCGTCCGACGTCGTTTTTGCCGAAGTCGGCTGTCACGGTGTGTCCGAAGGTGCTGCGCTTGCGGCGGCGGGGCCTGATGCCGTGCTTGTCGTAGAGAAGCAGAAGATCGCGGAAGCAACCTGCGCGATTGCGCGCGCGCCTCTGCCGATCACCGAAATGGCAGGCCGCTCGCGCGGGCGTCTCTCGGTCGTCGGGATCGGACCGGGTCAAGCTGCTTGGCGCACTCCTGAGGTGTCTCGTCTCGTCAGTGAGGCCGAAGAGCTTGTCGGCTACGGCCTCTACATCGACCTTCTTGGACCACTTGCGGCGGGCAAGCACCGCGCCGATTTCCCGTTGGGTGGTGAAGAGGACCGTTGCCGCTATGCGCTGGAACGCGCGGCTGAGGGACGCAATGTGGCTCTCGTCTGTTCAGGGGATGCCGGTATCTATGCAATGGGCGCTTTGGTGTTCGAGCTTCTCGACCGTGCTCCCGACCAAATGGGCGTAAGCGATGCCGCGCACCGTGTCGAAGTTGTCTGTTCCCCGGGCGTCTCGGCGCTTCAGGGCGCGGCTGCGCGTGCGGGTGCACCGCTCGGGCATGACTTCTGCACCATCTCGCTGTCGGACCTTTTAACCCCGCGTGCGGATATTCTGCGCCGCCTCAAGGCCGCCGCCGAAGGTGACTTTGTCATCGCCTTCTACAATCCTGTGAGCAAAACCCGCCGCACTCTCTTGGCCGAAGCGCGCGATATCCTTCTGGAGCATCGCCCCGCCGATACGCCCGTTATGCTGGCATCATCGCTTGGCCGCCCTGAGGAATATGTGCGCTATCGCCGACTAGACGAGCTTGAGGTCGACGAGGTCGATATGCTGACCGTTGTTCTTGTGGGTTCGTCCAACTCGCGGCTTGCGCAGCTTGGTGAAGGGCCACGTATGTTCACGCCGCGCGGCTATGCGCGCAAGATCGACGGCGATCTGAGCGGCAAGTCCTAAGTCCCAATTTTTCGGCAGTCTGAAAGAAAGGCCATGCCATGACAGTTTTCTTTATCGGAGCAGGCCCCGGCGATCCCGAGCTTCTGACCCTCAAAGCGCGTCGGATTATCGGCGAATGCCCTGTTTGCCTCTATGCGGGCTCTCTGGTCCCCGAAGAAGTCGTGGCATGTGCGCCCAAAGGGGCCCGTGTTCTCGACACGGCACCGATGACGCTGGACGACACCCACGGTGAAATCCTCGCGGCGCACAAGCGCGGCGAGAACGTTGCGCGCGTGCATTCGGGGGACCCGTCGCTTTACGGCGCGATTGCCGAGCAGATCCGTAGGCTCAAAGTGGACGGGATCGATTACCAGATCATTCCAGGGGTGCCTGCTTACGCGGCGGCTGCGGCAGCCCTAGGGCAGGAACTTACCATCCCCGAAGTTGCGCAGTCGATCATCCTGACCCGTATGTCGATGAAGTCGACGTCCATGCCCGCAGGCGAGACGCTCGAGAATTTTGGCCGCACAGGGGCGACACTTGCCATTCACCTCGGTATCCGTGCCCTCCGTGAAATCGAGCGCCAGCTTGCTCCGTTCTACGGTGCAGACTGTCCTGTCGCTGTGGTCTATCGCGTGGGCTGGCCCGATCAGGCGATCATTCGCGGGACGCTGTCGGACATTCACGCCAAGGTTCGCGAGGCCAAGATCACCCGAACGGCGCTGGTTCTTGTCGGGCCCGCGCTGTCGGACAATCACGGCTTTCCTGACTCGGCCCTTTATGATGCTGCCAAGCCGCACGTTCTACGCCCGCGCGTAAAAACTGGTGCTTGAGAGGAACATTTTCCGAAATACCTCCGTTAATACCAAAGGTTAGCTTGAATCGTTTAGGTTCTCCTTCAAGCTGGCCTTACACGGTGGAGGTGAAAATGTCGGAATATCTTCCTGAGGCAGTTCGCAAAGGTCTTGAAGATGCGCGCAAGGCGGCGCTACGTCGCTCGTCGCGTCTCTGCGTGCATGTGGGGGACGAGGTCTATCGCATTAACAAGATGTGGGACACCGGCTTTTCAATGGACGCCGAAGACGCGCCCCATTTGCGCGGTCAGGTCGAGATTTATGACGGTATGCGTCATGTCTCGCGCTGTCTGATCGTGGCTTCGACCGAAGAATCAGGCGAGATGCTTTTCGAGTTCAAATGGAACACGCCTGTCTCGGATCGGCCTGCACTCGACTATGTGCAGGAGCGCGATGCTCCTGCCGGTCTTTTGGGGTTTAGCTTCTGATCACTGAAGATCGCTGAACGCGGCTTGGAGACGCTTGACCGCCTCCTCGACGCGGACGCGTGATGTCGCAAAGTTGAACCGAAGATAGGTCTCGCCGCCTTTGCCAAAGGTGATGCCGTGGTTGGCCGCAATCTTCGCATCCTTTTCGACGCGCTGTTGCACCTCTTGCACGGAAAGGCCCGTGTCCTCGAAATTCACCCAAGCCAGATAGGTGGACTCCATCGCCATCGACTTGACCCCGGGAATGGCATTGACGCCTTCGTCGAAGAGACGGCGATTGGTGTCTAGGTAGTCGCGAAGTGCATCGACCCAAGCAGCGCCTTCGGGGGAATAGGCGGCTGTCGCCATAAACAGACCGAACGAATTCGCCGAAATGCCCAGAGCGGCGATACGGCGCGCAAAGCGTTCCCGAAGATCGGGGTCTTCGATGATCACGTTGCCCGAATGGCTTCCTGCGATGTTGAATGTCTTGGTCGTTGCCGTCATCGTGACAAGCCGTTCGCGGGTATGCGCGACGAGTGCGGTCGGGATATGTTTGATCCCCGGCATGGTAAGATCCTGATGGATTTCGTCCGACACGATAACGAGATCGTGGCGGGCGGCAAAAGCGACGACCTCTTCAAGCTCTTGCCGTGTCCAGACACGACCGCCGGGATTGTGCGGCGAACAGAGGATCAGCATCCGCTCGTTCCCGAGCATCTGCTTGTCATAGGTGTCAAAGTCGAATTCGTAT
This sequence comes from Marivivens sp., assembly GCA_023255435.1. Classification (GTDB taxonomy): domain Bacteria; phylum Pseudomonadota; class Alphaproteobacteria; order Rhodobacterales; family Rhodobacteraceae; genus Marivivens. The sequence goes on along the minus strand of JALRIK010000013.1, from coordinate 18,404 downwards.
CGCCCATTGTTGTTGACCAGTTCGCATTCCACGACCTGACGGCTGGAGGCGTTAATCACGCGGGCAAAGGCATGATAGACGGGAGTGAAGAGCACAACGCCGTCCCCTTCCCGAGTAAAGGCGTCGATGCAGAGCGCCGTGCCGTTCACCAAACCATGCGTGGTGAAAATCCAAGATGGGTCGATGTCCCAGCCGTGGCGTTCCTTCATCCACCACTGGATTGCGGCGCGGTAAGGACCTTCGTCGCCGAAATATCCATAGATGCCGTGATCGAGTTGTGCTTTGATCGCATTCTGGACGCAGTCGGGCGCCTTGAAGTCCATATCCGCGACCCACATCGCAAGGCCGTCGGCTTCGGGCACGCCGTAGAGTTGCTCCATCATGTCCCATTTGACGCAATGCGTGCCGTGGCGATCGATCACTTCATCAAAATTCATGAGGAGCCTCCTTTGTTCCTGTTTGCGCAAGGTCGCGGTTTGATCGGCAAGGCGCAAGGTGAAAACGACTGGTTCTTGCGGGAGCGCCTACAAATGGCTACATCGCGCTCATGACCATCAAACCTATTCTCATTCACCCCGACCCGCGCCTCAAGAAGGTTGCAGACCCCATCGCAGAGGTTTCGAGCGCTATTCGCCGTCAAGCGGATGATATGCTCGAGACGATGTATGATGCGCCGGGGATCGGCCTTGCTGCCCCACAGATCGGTATTCTCAACCGACTGATCGTGATGGATGCACAGCGCGACCCCGAGGCCAAGCCGAACCCGATGGTTTTGGTGAACCCCGAGGTGATCTGGGAATCCGAAGAGCGTAACGTCTACGAGGAAGGGTGTCTGTCGATCCCCGAGCAATACGCCGAGGTGGAGCGCCCCAAGATGGTGCGCGTGCGCTGGCTCGATCTTGATGGCAAGACGGTCGAGGAAGAGTTCGACGAGCTTTGGGCGACCTGTGTCCAGCACGAGATCGATCACCTCAATGGCACGCTCTTTATCGATTATCTCAAGCCGCTCAAGCGCCAGATGATCACCCGCAAGATGCAAAAGCTCAAGCGCGACCGCGCGCGCGGCTGATCCTTTGGAGGTTTCCTGATGCCCCATCGTCCTTTTGTTATGTGGCCGGACAAGCGACTTCGCACGCCCGCAGAGCCCGTCAATGCGATTACCGACGAAACCCGTGCGATCTGGGACGAGATGATCACCGCGATGGAAGAGATGCCGGGGGTAGGGCTTGCTGCGGTCCAACTCGGGATCATGCAGAGGCTTGCCGTTGTCGATTGCTCTGAAGAGCGCGGCAAAGCCGTGCGGATGGCAAATCCTGAAGTGCTCCACGCCAGCGTTCAACCGCGCGATCACGAGGAAGCGTCTCCCAATCTTCCCGGTGTATCGGCCAAAGTGACGCGTCCCCGCGCCGTGACAGTCAAATTTCTCAATGAAAATGGCGAGATCGAAGAGCGTGATTTTGTCGGACTCTGGGCCACGAGCGTGCAGCACCAGATAGACCATCTCAACGGCAAGATGTATTTCGACCGTCTGAGCAAGATGAAGCGCGACATGCTGCTTCGCAAAGCTCAAAAGCTGAACCGATAGGAGGCCCCGATGCGTATCGTATTCATGGGCACGCCGGATTTTTCGGTTTCGGCATTGAACGCGCTGGTCGAGGCAGGCCACGAGGTGGCTGCCGTCTATTCCCAGCCGCCCCGTCCTGCGGGCCGCGGCAAGAAGGAGCGTCCCTCTCCTGTTCATTCCCGCGCGCTGGAGCTTGGGCTCGAGGTGCGCCATCCGCTGAATTTCAAGTCCGAAGAGGCTCGCGGAGCCTTTGCGGCCTTGAAAGCCGATATTGCGGTCGTTGTCGCCTATGGTTTGATCCTGCCCCAAGAGGTGCTGGATGCACCAAAGCATGGATGCCTGAATATCCATGCCTCGCTTTTGCCGCGCTGGCGGGGTGCCGCGCCGATACACCGCGCGATTATGGCGGGTGATGCTGAAACAGGTGTGTGTATCATGCAGATGGAAGCGGGGCTTGATACTGGACCCGTTCTACTGCGTCAGGCGACGTCGATCGGCGCCGAGGAGACGACCGGTGTTCTGCATGATTGGCTTGCAGATATGGGGGCAAAGCTGATCGTCGAGGCACTCGCCAAACTTCCCGAGTTGACCCCCGAGGTTCAGTCCGAAGAGGGCGTGACCTATGCCCACAAGATCGACAAGGCCGAGGCGCGGATCGATTGGTCCCGCCCCGCGGTCGAGGTTGATCGCCAAATCCGTGGTCTCTCCCCGTTCCCTGGCGCCTGGTGCGAGGTGGAGGGCGAGCGGGTCAAGCTGCTCGCGTCCAGATTGGCAGAGGGAGCAGGTGAGGCGGGTCAGGTGCTTGGTGGCTGGACGATTGCCTGTGGTGATGGCGCAATCGAGGTCACACGGCTTCAGCGTGCAGGCAAAACGGCTGTCAGCGCCGAAGATGCGCTGCGCGGGATGACGCTGCCCCCCAAGATCGGCTAGGCGGTTCTGGCTTCGGAGAAAATCCGGTCGGTCAGCTCACCCAGAGCGAGCGCCGCAGCGCCGCGCGCCCATACATATTGATCCCACGTCTGCATTTCGATGAGGCAGGGGGCTCGGGATTGGTCAAGCGCCAGTGCTTGCGTCTCGGCAAAAACCTCGTCTGCATAGAGATAATCAAAGCGCGCTTTCTCGCCTGAAAGGATGATCATCTCGGGGTCGATCAGGTTGATGATGTTCGATAGTCCCACAGCGAGATAGCGGCCCGCGCGGCGGAAAATCGTCTGCGCCCCCTTGTTTCCCGCTTTGGCCTGTTCATAAAGCGTTTCAAGCATATCAGGGAGGCTCATCGGGCTCAGGCGCGAAATTCCCAGCGCGGTAGAGGCTTCGCGAGCGAGCGCATAATCGGCGAGATAGGCCTCGAGGCATCCGCGTCGTCCACAGCGGCAGAGAGCGCCATCAAGCTGCACCTTGGTATGGCCGAACTCGGTGCCCAGTCCGCGTGTGCCACGGAACAATTGGCTGTTAATCACGATCCCCATACCTACGCCATGTTCGATCGTGACGACGACAAAGTCGGGTCTCGTGCGTCCGATACCGAACCAGAGTTCGGCGAGAGTCAGCATATTGGCATCGTTGTCGATCGTGCAGGGTTTGCCGAAGGACACTGAAAGCGCCTCTTTGAGGTTGGCATCCCGTTCCGTCAAGGTCGGGGACCATGTCACGATGCCCGTGTTATGGTCGACGATCCCCGCGATACCCGCCGAAACAATTGAGACATCGTCAAGTGACTTACCCGCCTGTAGCAAAAGCTCTTCTGCCAAAGTGCGGCACTCCTGCACCAGCTCTGCCAATGGCTTGCGAAGACTTGGGGTCTGGAGCTTGGCTTTTGCAACCACATTGCCCGAGAGATCACAGAGCACCGCCGAATGCACTTCCTCCGAGATCTTGATCCCGATTGTGTAACGTGCCTCGGAAATCACTTCGAGAGCGACGGGCGGCCTGCCGCGACCTGTTTCGCGCTGGGCGCCCGAAACTTCACGGAGCAACCCTTCGGCAATGAGATCGGCAGTAAGAGCCGTCACTGTCGCGGGGCTGATGTTGAGGCTTTTGGCAAGTTCGGAGCGCGGGATAAGGGCATGGGCGCGCACCTGCTCGAAAATCTGTTGGCGCAGAGGTTTACTGTCGCGTCCCGTCAAAGATTGAACGGGGCCAAAGCCGTTTTGCGGGTCGATGAGGCCATCTTGAAGCGTCCCAGAAGCCATATAATTCATTCCTTGAATTATAAATGCGGTAATTCGCACCATATAGCGGTATTTTTCACGATAAATACCAGTGTGTCCAGAATTTACGGGTTTCTATACTCCATTTTATTTTGACAATCGAATTAAATATCGCAACACTGTGCGCGCAAGCCCGAACAGCGTGATGCTGAGTCGGGAATGGGCTGTGACTAATCGGCTGCCACAAGGCGCCGCACGTGAATGGAGCGCAGAGGCGAATGTATATTGGATTGGATCTTGGCACCTCGGGGCTCAAGGGGATCGTCATCAATGATGATCAGGACATCCTCGCTGAAGCGACGACCCCTTTGGATGTAAGCCGACCGCATGACGGTTGGTCCGAGCAGGCGCCTGCCGATTGGATCGTTGCGGCGGAGGCGGTTATTTCTGCACTTCGGAGCAAAATCGATCTTGGTGCGGTGAAGGCCATCGGGCTTTCGGGGCACATGCATGGCGCAACCCTTTTGGGCAAATCTGACGAAGTGCTTCGGCCTTGTATCCTGTGGAACGATACGCGGTCCGCAGTTGAAGCAGCGGAACTCGATGCAGATCCCATGTTCCGCAGGCTGACGGGGAATATCGTCTTTCCGGGGTTCACGGCGCCCAAGTTGGCTTGGGTTAAGAACAACGAACCCGAAGTTTTCGCAAAACTGGCCAAGGTGCTTTTGCCCAAGGATTACCTCAGACTTTGGCTCACGGGCGAACATGTGGCGGAAATGTCCGATGCGGCGGGGACTTCGTGGCTTGATGTCGGACAGCGTGATTGGTCGGATGCGCTTTTGGCGGCAACCGATATGGACCGGTCGCACATGCCGCGACTGGTGGAGGGTTCCGAGGTTTCAGGCACGCTCCGTCCCGACCTTGCATCTGCTTGGGGGATGACTTCGACCGTAGTCGTTGCGGGCGGCGGCGGGGACAATGCCGCGAGTGCGGTGGGCGTCGGCGTTGTTCAAGAGGGCGATGCCTTTGTCAGTCTCGGAACATCGGGCGTGCTCTTTGCGGCCTGTGATGCCTATTCCCCCGATGCAGCGAGTGCCGTGCACACGTTCTGTCATGCTTTGCCGAACACTTGGCACCAGATGGGGGTCATTCTGGCAGCAGCGGACGCGATGAACTGGTTTGCTAAGGTGCTGGAGGCCAAACCTTCCGATCTCACGGCTGCGCTTGGGCCGCTTCAGGCGCCGAGCCGCACCCTGTTTCTTCCTTATCTTGGGGGGGAGCGGACACCGCATAACGACGCCAAGGTTCGGGCATCGTTCCTACACCTCGACCACGCCTCGGACCGTATTTCCATGACGCGTTCCGTTTTGGAGGGTGTCACCTTTGCGGTACGCGACAGCTTTGACGCACTCAGCTCGACAGGGACTAGGATCGAGCGCCTGATCGCCGTCGGCGGCGGGTCCAAATCCGATTATTGGGTGCAAGCGATTGCGACTACGCTCGGACTGCCCATCGGTTTGCCCGTTGCGGGCGATTATGGTGGAGCATTCGGCGCCGCGCGTCTTGGGCTCATGGCGGCAACGGGCGCGGGAAGCCGCGCTGCGACCGCTCCGAAAATCGAACGTATGATCGAGCCTGTTGTTGGGCTCTCGGACGCGTTCCTCGAGGCACATACGAAATACCGCGCGGCCTATCAGGCCATCAAGGCGCTGAATTAACAGGTAAGAAGGGGGGAGCCCAATGACCGATTTCTTCAAAGGCATTCCGCAGATCAAATACGAAGGTCCTGAAACGGACAATGATTTCGCATTCCGCCACTATAACCCAGATGAGGTGATCCTTGGCAAAACCATGAAGGAGCACCTTCGGTTCGCCATCGCCTATTGGCACTCGTTCGCTTGGGAAGGCGGCGATCCGTTCGGCGGCCGCACCTTTGACCGTCCTTGGTTCGGGAGCGCGATGGACCTTGCAAAGCTTAAGGCCGATGTCGCTTTCGAGATGTACGAGATCCTCGATGCGCCCTTCTTCTGCTTCCATGATGCCGATGTGCGCCCCGAGGGAGCCACTTTTGCAGAGAACCAGCGGAACCTTGACGAGATCGTCGATTACTTTGCCGCCAAAATGGAAAACAGCAAGACCAAGCTCTTGTGGGGCACCGCCAACCTCTTCTCGCATCGACGCTACATGTCGGGCGCTGCGACGAACCCCGATCCCGAGGTCTTTGCCTTCTCGGCGGCAACGATCAAATCCAACATGGATGCGACCCATAAATTGGGCGGCGCCAACTATGTGCTTTGGGGTGGACGTGAAGGCTACGAGACCCTTCTGAACACGGATATGGGCCGCGAACGTCAGCAAGCGGGCCGCATGCTCCAGATGGTGGTCGATTACAAGCACAAGATTGGCTTTAAAGGCACAATCCTGATCGAGCCCAAACCGCAGGAGCCGACGAAGCACCAGTATGATTACGACGTTGCCACGGTCTATGGCTTCCTCAAGGACTTTGGCCTTGAAAAAGAAGTAAAGCTCAACATCGAGCAGGGGCACGCTATCCTTGCAGGGCACTCCTTCGAGCACGAGCTTGCTCTTGCGCGCGAGCTGGGCATCCTCGGGTCAATCGATATGAACCGCAACGACTATCAGTCGGGTTGGGATACCGACCAATTCCCGAACAATGTGCCCGAAACGGCGCTGGCCTATTACGAGATCCTCAAAGCGGGCGGTTTCACCACGGGGGGAACCAACTTCGACGCCAAACTCCGTCGTCAGTCGCTCGATGCAGAAGACCTCATTCTCGGTCATGTGGGCGGTATGGACGTGTGCGCCGCGGGGCTCAAGGCAGCTGCTCGGATGCTGGAAGACGGTAAGCTGGAAGAGGCACGTAGCGCCCGCTATGCAGGCTGGGATACCGAGGCCGGCAAGGCGCTTTTGTCCAGCGATCTCGAGAGCATTCATGCGAAAGTTCTGGCCGAGAACATCAACCCCGAACCGCGTTCGGGGCGTCAGGAACGTCTTGAGAATCTGGTGAACCGCTATCTCTGAAGGCAGGCCGCGGATTTGAAAGGAAAGGGGCGCATTATGCGCCCCTTATTCGTTTTCGGGTCTATTTGGCGGCGGAGTCGCGCAGCTCCTTGAACGGAGCCATGCCCCGCCGTGCGAGTTCATCGGCGCGTTCGTTCTCGGGATGTCCCGCGTGGCCTTTGACCCATTCCCAAGTCACGGTGTGACGTTTGGTGGCCTCGTCGAGTCGCCGCCAAAGGTCTTCGTTCTTGACGGGTTTGCCAGCAGCAGTCTTCCAGCCTTTTTTCTTCCAGCCGAAGAGCCAAGACGAAATACCGTCTTTGACATAGGCACTGTCCGTGATCACGGTGAGCGTCGAGGGGCGTTCGAGTGTTTCGAGCGCGGTGATCGCGGCCAATAGCTCCATTCGGTTATTGGTGGTTTCCTGCTCTCCGCCAAAGAGTTCGCGCTCTTTGAGGATTTCGTCCCCTTCGCGTGCGATCAGGAGTGCGCCCCAACCGCCCGGTCCGGGATTCCCCGAGCAGGCACCGTCTGTATAGGCAAAGAGCCTCATGCGGGGTCTCTTAGGACACGGGGCACTTTGAACTCGACGTTTTCTTCGGCTGTGACGACCTGCTCGACCGTCACGTCGAAACGGCTCCGAAAGGCGTCGATCACCTCGTTGATGAGAACTTCGGGAGCAGAGGCGCCCGCCGTGATACCGACAGAGGTGATTGTCCCGATTGCACGCCAGTCGATGTCGTCGGCCCGTTGCACAAGCTGGGCATAGGAGCAGCCGTTTTTTGCGGCGACTTCGACAAGGCGTTTGGAATTGGACGAATTGGGCGCGCCGACCACCAAGAGCGCTTGGCATTTGGGTGCGATCGCTTTTACCGCTTCCTGACGGTTTGTAGTGGCATAGCAAATGTCTTCTTTGTGCGGGCCGACGATTGCGGGAAAACGTTCATGGAGCGCCGCGACGATGTCCTTGGTGTCATCGACGGAAAGCGTGGTCTGGGTCACATAAGCAAGGCGAGAGGGATTGCGGACCGCAACTTTGGCGACATCTTCGACGGTTTCGACAAGAAGAACCTCACCCTCGGGAAGCTGGCCCATGGTTCCGATGGTTTCGGGGTGGCCTTCGTGACCGATCATGATCATCTGTAGACCTTCTTCGGCATGACGCGCGGCCTCGATATGGACCTTGGAGACAAGCGGGCAGGTCGCATCGACATAGATCATCTCGCGACGCGCCGCCTCTGCGGGGACGGATTTGGGGACGCCATGCGCCGAGAAAATCACGGGCCGATCCGTCGGACATTCGTCAAGCTCTTCAACAAAGACAGCGCCTTTGTTCTTAAGGCTGTCCACGACAAATTTGTTGTGCACGATTTCGTGGCGGACGTAGACGGGCGCGCCCCATTTCTCGAGCGCCATCTCGACGATTTTTATCGCCCGATCAACGCCGGCGCAAAATCCGCGTGGTGCGGCGAGATAGAGGGTGAGAGGGGGCTTGGTCATAGGGACGTCTCCTTGCTGAGGGACAAGTAAGACAGCGGGCTGGTTTCGTCCAGACTAGAGCGCAGAGATTACACCCTCGGTGATGAGGGCCAGAACGATGTAGCGGCCCGTTTTGGCGAGTGCGACAAGTGCGATGAAGATCGTCCAAGGGGTGCGCATGATACCCGCGATCAGCGCGATGGCATCCCCTAGAGGTGCCCATGTGAAGAGCAAAGACCAGAGGCCCCATTTACGATAGACCGCCTGTGCGCGGTCAAGTTGCTCGGGCGAGACGGGGAACCATGACTGCTCGCGAAAGCGCTCGATCCCGCGTCCCATCGCGCATGTAATGACCGAACCGAGCGTATTTCCGACACTTGCCACCACAACCAAAAGCCAAAGCGGTTGATTGCCCGCGATCTGAAGCGCGGCAAAGACGACCTCGGATTGAAGGGGCAGAACCGTTGCGGCCGCCAAGGCGGCGATGAACATTCCAAAGAGCCCAAGCTCGACCATCATTCGCCGCCATATAGTTTTGTAATAATAGCGAAAGCGCGTGCGCTTCTCGCCTTGTGCTCGTCATCGGTAAGGGGATCAAGAGAGCCGTTGGTTCGTCTTACCTGCAAATCGCCAAGCAGAAGCGAAATCCAGATCTCTGCGATTTCCGAAGGGTTTCCGCTCAGGCTTGTCCGCTCGATCACAGAGGCGATCTTGGGCATGATCCGTGCGCGTCCACCTTCGGCAATCGCGCGCCCAAGTCCTCCGCTCGGGTCGGCAGCGGCGGCGCGATTGAGTGCGATCGCTCTTGGTCCTGTAAGCGTTGCAAGTAAGGTGACCCCCAAGGATACAAGATCGGCTTTGTCGGAAATGCGGTCGGCGATCACATCGGCGTTGCGGTCAATAAGAGCGCGGAACAAGCCTATTTTGTCGCCATACCAGCGATAGATCGTCTCGTTCGAGGTTTTGGCGGCTTTGGCAACCGCAAGGATCGACAGCCCTGCAAATCCCTTTTGCTCAAGGATCTGATAGGCTGCCTTCTCGATCTCGTCGCGTCGTTTCTCTCGGGCTTCATCACGCATTCGATTTTCTCCTTGCTCGAATCCGTAATCTAAATTACGCAAATGGCAATCCGTAATTTGAATTACAGTTTTAAGGAGTGATTATGTCGAGACTTACTTTCGGAACGGCTTTTTTGGGGCTGGTCCTCTCAGGAGCGATTTTCGGGTTCTTTTATGCTTGGGTTTGCTCCACCATGTGGGGACTTGATGCCACCGATCCGCGGGTGGCGATCGCAGCTATGCAGGCGATGAACGCTAGCGTGCGGAACGCTATCTTTGCGCCTGCATTCTTTGGAACGGGGCCGGTGCTTCTGCTCGCGGGTGTTTTCGCGTTTCGCTCGCAAAACCGAAGTGCGGCAAAGTGGTTCGTTTCGGGTGGTTTGCTGTATACGCTTGGCGGAATGGTTTTGACGATGGTTGTCAATGTTCCGATGAATGAAACTCTCGGAGCACTGATCGTGCCAGAGGATATCGCATCTGCGCGCGAAATATGGTCCGATTACTCTGGTCGGTGGCAGATTTTCAACCAAATCAGGACGCTGGTTTCAGGTGTCGTTCTTATCCTTGTCGGCATCGGCATTTTCGAGCTTGCACGAAAGTGATAGCGGCAAAAAAGTAAGGGCGCCACAAGGCGCCCCTGCTTATTCTTCGACCATTTCAGAGACCGGCCTACGGTCATCGCCGTTCTCGCGCGGTGGGCGTCCGACGACATCGCGGAGTTCGTCGAGGTCGATAAAGTTATCGGCTTGTCTGCGAAGTTCGTCTGCGATCATCGGCGGCTGGCTGCGGATCGTCGAGACGACCGAGACGCGCACGCCTTTGCGCTGCAGGGCCTCGACCAGCGGACGGAAGTCGCCGTCGCCCGAGAAAAGCACGACGTGGTCGACATAGGGTGCTAGCTCCATCGCATCGACAGTGAGTTCGATGTCCATGTTGCCTTTGACCTTGCGGCGTCCCATCGAGTCGGTGAACTCTTTGGCGGGTTTTGTCACCATCGTGAAACCGTTGTAGTTCAACCAGTCCACCAGCGGGCGGATGGGCGAATACTCGTCATTCTCGAGAAGTGCTGTGTAGTAGAAAGCGCGCAGCAATTTGCCACGGCGCATGAATTCTTGCCTCAGGAGTTTGTAGTCGATATCGAAACCGAGTGCCTTTGCAGCGGCATAAAGGTTTGATCCGTCGATAAAAAGAGCGAGGCGCTCGTCGCGGTAAAACATAAAAAAGTCCTTTCAAAAACGTCCCAGCGGCGCGAGCGTCACTCTCGTGTATCGATCCGAAGGGCCTGCAATAAAATAAAGGTGGTGTTGAAAAGTGGAAAGAAAACAGACTGGTAGAAAAACACTAATTAGCTACATCGCCCTAGGCAGTAATGCGGTCACTATGGACGAAAGTTCAATAAGCATACTTCAAAAGGCGATTTCCGCAATATCCGAAAGATTGTGTTTTGTTGATGTGACAAGCAGTTTTTACCAGACCCCCTGCTTTCCCGTGGGCGCGGGCCCCGATTATGTCAACGCAGTTATCGCTGTGCACAGTGACCTAGAGCCGCGCGATCTTCTTGCCGGTTTGCACCAGATCGAAGCCGACTTCGGACGTGTCAGAGAGGTGCGTTGGGGGCAGCGGACCTTGGACCTTGATCTTGTTGCGACCGAGGACTGTATCCTTCCTGATGTGGAAGCTGTGCGGACCTGGATCGACCTTCCGATGGAGCGTCAAATGTCCGAAGCGCCAAGCGAGCTCTTGCTGCCGCATCCCAGACTGCAGGATCGGGCTTTTGTTCTCGTGCCATGGGCCGAGATAGCTCCTGATTGGCGTCATCCGATTCTCGGTTTGACCGTAAGAGAGATGCTTGATGCCCTTCCGGAACGCGAAAAAGCAGAAATAAGAGCGATTTGATCGCCCAACTGTGACAGCTTTCCCCTTGTCAATCCCCATTGTTGCGCGTATGTCGAGGGCTTCCTAGGACTGTAGCTCAGAGATATTGGAGTGCGCTGATGGCCCGCGTGACCGTAGAAGATTGTGTCGACAAGGTTCCGAACCGTTTCGAGTTGGTAATGCTTGCCGCGCATCGTGCCCGTGAAATCTCGGCCGGTTCGTCGCTGACTGTATCGCGTGACAACGACAAGAACCCCGTCGTTGCGCTTCGTGAAATTGCAGATGAAACCCAGCTGGCAGACGATCTTCGCGAGCGCCAGATCGAGGCTCTTCAGACCCAGATCGAAGTCGACGAGCCCGAGGACGATGCGATGGCTCTTCTTATGGGCGCCGAAATGGACAAGCCTGCCGAGGACGATATGTCCGAAGAGCGTCTTCTTCGCCAACTTATGGAAGCTCAGGGGCAGCGCTAAGCGCCGCTCCCTGTTCTGAGGGCGAAGGATCAGATGACGACCGCAGACGATCTGGTTTCACTGGTCCGCGCCTACAATCCCAGAACAAATGAAAAGCTGCTTCGGGATGCATTTGCCTTTGGCGAGGAAATGCATACGGGGCAGTTTCGTCATTCCGGTGAGCCCTATTTCACGCATCCCGTTGCTGTTACGATGATCCTTGCGGATCAACAGATGGATGATGCAACGCTTGTCACCGCCTTGTTGCATGACACGATCGAGGACACCAAAGCCTCGTTCGCCGAGGTCGAGCGTCGGTTCGGTCGAGAGATCGCGGAACTTGTCGACGGTGTGACAAAGCTCACCAATATCCAGCTTACCTCGGCGCATTCGAAACAGGCCGAAAATTTCCGCAAGCTTTTCATGGCGATGTCGCGCGATCTGCGCGTAATGCTCGTCAAACTTGCCGACCGTCTGCACAACATGCGCACGATCAAATCGATGCGCCCCGAAAAGCAGGCCCAGAAAGCCCGCGAAACCATGGATATTTTTGCCCCTCTTGCGGGACGCATGGGTATGCAATGGATGCGCGAAGAGCTTGAGGACCTCGCGTTCCGCGTTCTCAACCCCGAGGCGCGTAATTCGATCATCCGCCGCTTTATCACGCTGCAGAAGGAAACGGGCGATGTGATCGAAAAGATCACCGCCGACATGCGGATCGAGTTGGAGGCCGTAGGGATCGTGGCCGACGTGTATGGTCGCGCCAAGCGTCCCTATTCGATCTGGCGCAAGATGCAGGAAAAGGATCAGGGCTTTAGCCGCCTGTCTGATATCTACGGTTTCCGCATCATCACCAAAACCGAAGCCGACTGTTATCGTGTGCTTGGCGCGGTGCACCAACGTTGGCGCGCAGTGCCCGGTCGTTTCAAAGACTATATCAGCCAGCCCAAGTCGAACGGTTATCGCTCGATCCACACCACGGTTTCGGGCCGTGATGGCAAGAGGGTCGAAGTCCAGATCCGCACCCGCGAGATGCACGAGGTTGCGGAAACTGGGGTCGCGGCGCACTGGTCGTACAAGAACGGCGAGCGCGTCGAGAACCGCTTTGCTGTTGATCCCGTGCGCTGGATTTCCTCGCTGACCGAGCGGCTTGACGACGAGAGCGATCACGATGAATTCCTCGAGGCCGTCAAGCTCGAGATGTATCAGGACCAAGTGTTCTGTTTCACACCCAAGGGGGATGTGATCAAGCTTCCGCGTGGGGCAACGCCTATCGACTTTGCCTATGCAATCCACACGCGCATCGGTGCGGCCTGTGTCGGGGCCAAGGTGGACGGGCTTCGGGTTCCACTCTGGACCCGCCTCAAGAACGGTCAGTCCGTCGAAGTGATCACCGCCGAGGGTCAGACGCCTCAGGCCACTTGGATCGATATCGCCGTGACGGGACGCGCGAAAACCGCCATCCGCCGCGCTTTGCGTGAAGAGGACCGCGAGAGGTTCATCAAGCTCGGCGCTGAACTTGCGCGGGTTGCCTTCGAGAACGTAGGCAAAAAGGCAACGGAAAAGGCACTGCGCACCGCGGCTAAGACTCTTGCGGTGGAAAGTGTGGATGAGCTTCTGGCCCGATTGGGCAGCGCAGAGCTCACCGCACGCGAAGTGGTGCGGGCGATTTATCCCGAACTTGCCGAAAAGGGCGGCGAGGAGATCGAGACAAACCGTGCTGTTGTCGGGCTCGGTCCCGACCAGTCGTTCCGCCGCGCCTCTTGCTGCCAACCTGTTCCGGGTGAACGGATCATCGGGATCACCTATCGCGGCCAAGGTGTTGTCGTGCATGCGATCGACTGCGAAGCTTTGGCCGATTTCGAAGAACAACCCGAGCGCTGGGTCGATCTGACATGGCAAGACGGCAAGCACTCGGCCAAGAACACGGTTACCTTTGACCTCACGATCAGCAATGACGCGGGTGTCTTGGGGAGAATATGCACCTTGATCGGCGAGCAGAACGCCAATATCTCGGACTTGAACTTCTTGGATCGGAAACCTGATTTTTACCGTTTGATGGTTGATGTCGACCTGAGGGATGTCGAACATCTCCATCGCGTCCAAACCGCACTTGAAGCGGAAAACAATGTTTCATCCATTTCGCGCCGTAGGGACCCTTCGCTGGCCACTACGAATTAGAACAAGGACAAGGGCTTGATATTCAAACGGCGAGATCGGCGACCAATTGCACGCGCTCTGGCCGAGTTCTTTTATCCGCGTGGCGGGTGGCTGCGGGCCTTTGGCTATGTAAAGCACCGCGTCCGTAGATTGCCCGATACGCCCGAAAAAATCGCGCGCGGCGTTTGGGCGGGGGTCTTTACGACCTTTACGCCGTTTTTCGGGTTCCACTTTATCACCGCCTATCTGATCGCGCGGATCCTGCGCGGAAATATTCTCGCGGCCTTGCTGGGAACGTTTTTTGGAAATCCGCTGACCTATGTCCCGATTGCGGTCACTTCGCTGACGACAGGGCACTTTCTTTTGGGCACGCGTCCGCAACACGGTTTCGAAAAATCCTTGTCCCAGAAATTCGATGGCGCCGCGCGGGATCTCCTTCATAACTTCAAGGCGATCTTTACGCCCGAGGCAATGGAATGGTCGCGCTTGCAACTTTTTTACGATGATGTGTTCCTGCCTTTCATGGTTGGCGGAATTATCCCCGGAGTGATCGTCGCCACCTTTGTCTATTATCTCTCGGTTCCCGTTATTCGGGCCTATCAGAACAGCAGAACGCGTAAGCTTCGCGCCAAGCTTGAACAGCTTTCCAAAACCGCGCGCAAAACACCTGACGATCAATCGCTGAGCGGTTAGGATCGATACGACGAGGAGGCAATTGCCATGACGAACGGAAAACTGCGTTTGGGGGTCAACATCGACCATGTCGCGACGGTGCGGAATGCACGTGGGAGCGCCTATCCCGATCCGATCCGTGCTGCGAAACTTGCCGAAGGGGCAGGGGCCGACGGCATTACCGCGCACCTTCGCGAAGATCGGCGTCATATTTCGGATGCCGATATCGATGGCTTGATGGCGGCTCTGACCACGCCTCTCAATTTCGAAATGGCGGCGACCGCGGAAATGCAGGCGATTGCACTTCGTCACAAGCCGCACGCTGTGTGCATTGTCCCCGAGAAGCGCGAAGAACGAACGACCGAAGGCGGTCTCGACGTTGTGCGCGACGAACGCCGTCTTGCCGATTTCATAGCGCCATTGCGTGAAGCAGGATGCCGCGTCTCGATCTTTATCGGTGCCGATCAAGACCAGATCGAGGCGGCACATCGTATCGGTGCACAGGTGATCGAACTTCATACCGGTGCCTATTGCGATTTCCACGCCGAAGGTCGTTTTGACGCGCGCGATGCAGAACTTGCGCGGCTTCGTGAGATGGCGCGTTTTGCCCATGGTCTCGGGCTCGAGGTGCACGCGGGTCACGGGCTCACCTTCGAGACGGTGCAGCCGATTGCGGCTCTGCCCGAAGTAATGGAACTCAACATCGGTCATTTCATCATCGGAGAGTCGATTTTTCGCGGGCTCGGACCGACGATCAAGGAAATGCGCCGGTTGATGGATGAAGCACGGGCCTGAACGTGATACTGGGAATAGGCAGCGATCTTGCGAATATCGAGCGTATCCAGGGCACACTGGATCGCTTTGGCGATCGTTTTCGCAATCGCGTTTTCACCGAAATCGAACAGGCCAAAGCAGAACGTCGCAAGGACGTGGCCGGAACCTATGCCAAAAGATGGGCCGCAAAAGAGGCATGTTCCAAAGCGCTGGGCACGGGTCTAGTGATGGGGATTTCATGGAAAGATATGGCCGTGTCCAATCTTCCTTCGGGTCAACCCGTCATGAAGGTGACTGGCTGGGCCAAAGACAGGCTCGACGCGATGACCCCCGAAGGGCATGAAGCAATCATTCACGTCACGCTTACCGATGACCACCCTTGGGCTCAGGCCTTTGTCGTCATCGAAGCAAGGCCGATCCCCGAGCAATAGGGGACTGACTTGACACCTAGCAGGGCGCCACGCATGAAGCGCAGGATATTTTAGAGGACCAGAGTATGAGCGAAGAACTTGAATCAGGCGTTTGGGCGAGCGTTAAAGAAACCGTCAAGACGATCGTCTATGCTCTGCTGATTGCGGGCACGTTCCGCACGCTGTTCTTTCAGCCGTTCTGGATCCCGTCCGGTTCCATGAAGGACACCCTTCTGATCGGGGACTTCCTCTTTGTGAACAAGATGGCCTATGGTTACTCCTATGCCTCTTGCCCGTCGATCAAGATCCCCTCGCTCGGTGTCGACATTGATGCAGAAGATTTCTGCGGTGTCTTCAAAGGAGCGGAAAAGCGTTTCCTCGGGTCCGAGCCTGAGGTTGGCGATGTGATCGTCTTTCGTCATCCGGTCACGGGTGTCGATTTCGTAAAGCGTCTTATCGGCAAGCCCGGTGATCGTATCCAGATGATCGACAGCGTTCTTCATATCAATGGTTCGCCCGTCGAGCTGGAACGCGTTGCCGACTTTGAAGAACCCTATGCACCGCAGGGTGCACAAAACAGTATCCCGCGTTGTGCAAACACCGTCACGAGCCAAGGCGATACCTGTATCAAAGAACGCTATATCGAGACCTTGCCGAACGGTGCAAAGCACTCGATCCTCAATATTGCGGTGCAGCGTGCCGATGATACGGGTGTCTATACGGTTCCCGAGGGTCATTATTTCTTTATGGGTGACAACCGTGATAACTCGGTCGACAGCCGCTTCCCGCAGAGCGAAGGTGGCGTAGAATTCGTGCCCGCAGAGAATTTGGTCGGGCGCGCGGATCGCATCATCTTTAGTTCTGCAGGCCGTTCCATGCTTGCTTTCTGGACTTGGCGCATGGATCGCTTTTTCGAGGCTGTCGAGTAAACTAGAGCAGCAATGTATTTTTCCCTCAACCCGATCAAATTGTTCCTAGACGGGTTCGACTGGAATGGTCGAACCTCTCGGCGGCAACTCGGGATTGTTCTGTTCTTGGGAATTTTGCCTTCTTCGATCTCGGCTCTGCTCGGATACATAGGCTATGACGCGCTCTGGGCGCGCAGCCTTCTTATCTTGTTCGCCGCGCTTTTTTTCATTCCGCTGGTGGGGCACCTTGTGCGCCGCATCAATGATCTTGGTTGGAATGGCTGGCTTGTCTGGCTTGTTGTCGTGCCCTATGTGGCCTTTGCCTTTCTTCTTGTGCTTTTGTTCAAGTCGAGGGGCTACAAGCGTCCCATCTATTCCACGCTTTGGCGTCTTGTGGGACAGGTGGCTACGGCGGTCGTTGCGTTTGTGATGTTGACGGGTGTGTTCTGGCGCCCCTATTTCGTCATTTCGGGTGCGATGAAGCCCAACCTGCTCGTCGGGGACCATGTGATCGCGACCGTGTTCACGACCCAACCCGAGGTCGGCGAGATGACTGTCTTTCGACATCCTGTTTCCGGCATCCCGACTGTGAGCCGAGTGATCGGGATCGAAGGTGACAGTGTCCAGATTCGAGGCGGCACCCTCTGGATCAACGGGGTCGAAGCAGAAACGGGTTCGGATGGCTTTTTCGACGAGGTGATGGAGCCGCAGGGTCCGCTCGGACTTCTTCCGAGGTGCACCAACGGCGCGGTGGGGCAGTTCGCGAATTGCAGAAAGACGCAAGAGAGGGAAACGCTTTCGAACGGGGTAAGCTATCCGATCCTGAACATCGGAAAGACTGCGCTCGATCAAACGGGCGAGTTCACCGTTCCCGAAGGCCATGTCTTTGTGCTTGGCGATAATCGTGATAACGCAGCAGACAGCAGGATCGCAGTAGGTGCAGGCGGAACGGGATTTGTTCCGGTCGAAAATCTGATTGGCCATCCGTTGTTTGTGCTCTATTCGGTGTCGTCCGCTCGGCCTTGGGCGATCTGGACGATGCGTTTGAATAGAATTTTCGTAGGTATCGAATGAAACTGTCGGTCGAACTCACAGCATTCTGCGAACGGATAGGATATCAGTTCAACAAGCCGGAATTGCTTGTGCGTGCCATGACGCATCCGTCGATGTCCTCGCCGCATCGCGATAACAACCAACGTCTCGAGTTCCTTGGCGACCGCGTGCTTGGCCTTGTGATGGCTGAGGCTCTTTTCCGCGCGGACATGGGCGCAAGTGAGGGTGTCCTTGCGCCGCGCTTCAACGCGCTCGTCCGCAAGGAAACCTGCGCTGATGTCGCCCGTCAGGTGGAGCTGGGCTCGGTGCTCCGTCTTGGGCGGTCCGAGATGAAATCCGGTGGCCGCCGCAAGCAAGCGCTCTTGGGCGATGCCATGGAAGCTTTGATCGCGGCGGTTTATCTTGACGGCGGCTTCAAGGCGGCAAGTGACGTGGTGCTTCGGCTTTGGGGAGATCGGATCGACCAGGTCGAAGAGGACGCGCGTGACCCCAAGACCTCGCTTCAAGAGTGGGCGCAGGCCCGCGGGGAAACGCCACCCGTCTATTCCGAGATCGGGCGCTCCGGCCCTGATCATCAGCCAATCTTTACCATCGAGGTCCAACTGGCCTCGGGTGCTTCCGAACGGGCAAGCGCCGGTTCCAAACGCCAAGCTGAACAAGCTGCGGCCAAGGCTCTTTTGAGCAAGGTAACATCATGACCGAAGAGAATACCCGCGCGGGCTTTGTGGCCCTTATCGGCGAGCCGAATGCAGGCAAGTCGACTTTGCTCAACCGTATGGTTGGAGCCAAGGTTTCGATTGTGACCCATAAGGTTCAGACCACACGGGC
>JALRIK010000139.1 GCA_023255435.1 Marivivens sp. | reverse complement strand
TGCCCAGCGCGGCGGAGCTGGACACCACGGCATTGCACCACACCGTTTGCGTCCTTTTCCAAAACAAGCTTTTCAACCTGAGCTTCTGTCCAGATGAAAAGATTGGAGCGATGTCGGGCCGGACGTAAAAACGCTTTGGATGTATTCCAGCGCCAGCCTTTGCGCTGATTCACTTCGAAATAGCCGACGCCCTCGTTATCTCCGGTGTTGAAGTCGTCGACCTTGGGGACGCCTGCCTGTTCAGCTGCATCAGCAAAACTTTCAAGAATATCCCAGCGCAAACGCTGTTTCTCGACCCGCCACTCGCCGCCGTGGCCGTGAAGATCAGAGAATTTGCGATTTTGCCCGATTTCGGGATCGGCCCCATGATCGAGCCTGTGATGGTTTTCGTGCTGTTTGAAAACGGGAAGGACGTTGTCCCAGCTCCAAGCAGTGTCACCGACCAATTCGGCCCAATGATCATAGTCGCGCGCCTGACCGCGCATATAGATCATTCCGTTGATAGACGAGCAGCCGCCAAGCGTTTTGCCGCGCGGATACCGAAGACTGCGCCCGTTTAGGCCCTCTTCTTGTTCGGTGGAGTAAAGCCAATCGGTGCGCGGATTTCCGATGCAGTAAAGATATCCGACGGGAATATGAATCCAGTGGTAATTATCCCGCTTCCCCGCTTCGAGAAGCAGAACTCGGTTCCTTGGGTCGGCACTCAGTCTGTTGGCGAGAAGGCAGCCCGCGCTGCCTGCCCCGACAACGATGTAGTCGAACTCGGAATCCATTGCTTTTACCTCCCTTTTCCTCGACGCAGAGTTTAACGCATTCGAAGCGGAGGTCACGCTTAGGATGATACAATTCCTTGGAGGCCGTCATTTGATGACGACCCCAGTTTTCAGAGGTTCCTTGCAGGCACAAGTTTACCCGAGCACTCACCAAAGCCGATTGAATATCCATCGCCTTTGGCTGCGCCGCGCAAGGTCAGGGTGTCACCATCTTCGATGAAAGAACGGGTTTCGCCTGTGTCGAGGGTCAGGGGTTCTTTGCCGCCCCAGCTCAGTTCGAGGAGCGAACCACGGCTTTCTTTGGTTGCGCCAGAAATCGTGCCTGATCCGAGGAGATCCCCGACGCGCATCGGGCATCCGCTTGTCGTATGATGCGCAAGCTGTTGGGCGGCGGAGTAATACATCTCGCGATAATTGGTGCGACTGATCACGGTTTCGGACTTGCCCTCTGGGGCCATCGTCACTTCGAGATCAATGTCGTAGAGCATCGGTGCAGGTTCGGCGAGATAGTCGAGCAAGGGCTTTTCACGCTCGGGCGTTGATACGCGGAACGGCTCCAAGGCGGCGGCTGTCACGATCCAAGGACTAATGGTGGTCGCAGTCGCCTTGGCTTGGAATGGCCCCAGAGGTTGATATTCCCATGCTTGGATATCGCGCGCAGACCAGTCATTCAAAAGAACGTAGCCAAAGATATTCTCGAAGGCTTCCGTCACAGAGATCGGTCCGTTCGAGGCGGTTCCGACAATCGCTCCCATCTCGAGTTCGATATCGAAACGGGCTGAGGGAGCGAACCGAGGGAGTTCGTCATTCGGGCCCTTGAGCTGTCCGTGCGGACGCACAACAGGCGTTCCCGAAACCACGACCGATGATGCGCGACCATTATAGCCGATGGGAATATGAAGCCAGTTCGGCGGAAGAGCGTTTTCGGGTCCGCGGAACATGGTCCCGACATTGAAGGCGTGATTTCGGCCCGCATAAAAGTCGGTATATTCCGTCACCGCAAAAGGCATAACCAGTTTGATATCTGAAAGCGGGATCAGATATCGGGAAAGCTCGGTCCGACCGCCCTCTGCCAACATCTCGATCAAAAGGCCCCTCAGTTCGGCCCACGCACTCGGACCCAAAGCCATGAAGGCATTCCAGCTTCCCGTAACGAGCGTCCGATCAAAGGACAAAGCCCCGTCCAATTCCATAGCGGCAAGGTTCAAGGCTTGGTCCCCGATCGCGACACAGCATTGCGCCGGCTGTCCATTTACGATGAACACACCATAGGGAAGGTTGTTGAGTGGAAACGGGCACTGTGCCGAGTTCGCGGACTCGACCCAAGAGCGGAGCAGCTTGGTCATGGATTATCCTTTTTCACGTAGCCTTGGCTGTTACTTTGTCCCCGGCGTACCGTCGAACTTTTTCTCAAGGTCTTCCCAGCAGTCGATATAGTCGTCTTGAAGCGGTGCCTCCTTGCCGGCAAATTCGGTCAAATGCTGCGGGAAACGGGTCTCGAACATAAAGGACATGGTGTTCTCGAGCTTGACCGGACCGAGGTTCGAGTTCGACGCATGTTCAAAGGCGTTCTTATCGGGGCCATGCGGGATCATCATATTGTGTAGGCTCATACCGCCCGGAATGAAACCTTGTGGCTTGGCGTCATACTGGCCATAGATATTGCCCATCAGCTCGGACATGATGTTCTTGTGATACCAAGGCGGACGGAAGGTATTTTCAGCCACCATCCAACGCTCACGGAAGAGAACAAAGTCGATGTTCGCGGTGCCCGGCACGCCCGAAGGCGCGGTCAGCACCGTAAAGATCGAGGGATCAGGGTGGTCAAATAGGATCGCGCCGACGGGGCAATAGGTTTTGAGATCGTATTTATACGGCGCATAATTCCCGTGCCATGCCACAACATCGAGTGGGGATTGACCGATCTTGGTCTGGTGGAACTGGCCGCACCACTTGATGGTCAGGGTCGAGGGGACCTCGCGGTCTTCATAAGCGGCAACAGGCGCTTTGAAATCGCGCGGGTTGGCAAGTGCGTTTGCCCCAATGGGACCCCGTGCGGGAAGCTCGAACTTTTGGCCATAGTTTTCGCAAACAAATCCGCGGCAAGGTCCTTCGAGGACTTCGACACGATAGACGAGACCGCGCGGAAGGATCGCGATCTCCTGCGGCTCGAGATCAATGATCCCGAGCTCGGTGCAGAACCGCAAACGGCCTTGTTGAGGCACGACAAGTAGTTCAGAGTCAGCCGAGAAGAAATATGCATCCACCATGGATTTGGTCACAAGGTAGACATGGCTTGCCATACCGACTTGGGTATTCACGTCCCCTGCGGTTGTCATGGTCCGCATTCCCGTGATCCAGTCGAAATCACCCTCTGCCTCGATCGGGTCCCAACGATATTGACCAAGCGAAGTCACGTCAGGGTCAACATTTGGCGCGGACTTCCAATAGGGCACGTCGACCTTGGTATAGCGGGCCGAGTGCTTGACCGAAGGACGAATACGATAGGTCCATGTGCGCTCGGGCGGGTTCGCCGTGAATGCCGTGCCCGAAAGTTGTTCGCCATAGAGCCCGTAGTTGCACTTTTGCGGAGAGTTCATCCCCTGAGGCAGAGCGCCGGGCAACGCCTCGGTTTCAAAGTCATTCCCGAAACCCGGCATATAGCCGGGATGCGTTCCGGTCGTATCGGTGGCTCGGATCATTCCTTTTGGGAGGTCATGAACAGTCATGTCGATGGTCCTTTCAGGTGGCGCTGGGCGATTTGGCCGCTGCGATAGCTTGGCGAAGCACGTCGCGATTTCCGACTTGGTTTGCGAGAAAAAGGATCAAGCGGGCATTGAGCGCGGCGCTGTCTTCGTCGGACAAACCTTCGTGGGCTTCGATCAATTCGTTATAAAATCCATCTGGATCAGGTATATTGGGATCTGTTTTAAGCGAGGTCATGCTTTAGGCCTTTCCAATAGCTGTGCGCAGCGCTGAAACAGTTGCAGCCATGTCGAAACTTGCCCAACGGGCTGCAACATGTTGGTCAGGCCGGATAAGGTAAACGCCCGTCTGCGAAGAACCGAGATACCGCTTGGCCAGTTCACCGCTTGGATCGTCGGAGGCAGAGACTGAGAGGCGTCGAACGGGAACGCTGTCGATCTCGCCTATCTCAGGAGCATCGGCATCAATCGTTAGGAGGACGAATTCGTTCCCGAGTTTCTCGAGCAGATACCCCGCTCCAAGCGGAGCGTCAGGACACGGGCTCCCTACCCTTGTGCGATCTGGCCCGCCTTGAAGTGCATCTGGACCGTTGAGAGAAAGCCCGTCGTACACACAAGGAAGCGACAACCGCCCCGAGTTCACAAGAGGACGCGCAAAGGCGTAATGCTCGGCCAAGTCGAGAACGGCGTTCCGGAATATGTGGCTCGTTTTGGATTTGGGCGTGATGAAATCGGTCGAGCGTGTGGAATTGCGAATATTCTCATCCGCTCCATAAGCCCGTTCCTCGTGATAGGTATCGAGGAGCCGGTCAGGAGCTTTGCCATTGATCACCAAACCCAGTTTCCAACCGAGGTTGTCCACGTCCTGAAGACCCGAGTTCGCCCCGCGCGCACCAAAGGGCGAAACCTGATGCGCTGCGTCCCCCGCAAAGAGGACACGGCCATGGCGGAACTGTTTCATCCGGCGGCACTGGAAGGTGTAAATCGATGACCAGACCATCTCGTAGTCGATTCCGTCGCCGAGCATGGCATCGATCCGCTTGCGGATATTTTCTTCCTTGAGCTCTTCTTTACGATCCACATCCCAACCGATCTGGAAGTCGATCCGCCAAACATCATCGGGCTGTTTGTGCAGGAGGGTCGATGCCCCCGACTTAAACCACGGCTCGAACCAGAACCAACGCTCGGTCGGGAAATTGGCGCCATTCATCTTGATATCGGCTATCAGGAAGCTGTCCTGAAAGACGCGGCCCTCGAAATCAAGGTTCATCATCGACCGAAGCGGAGAAGAGGCCCCATCCGCGCCGATCAACCAATCGGCCTCGATCTGATATGGACCTTCGGGCGTCATGATGCTGAGAAGGACGTGATCTTCCTTTACCTCGACAGCATCAACGCGGTTCTTGCCGCGCAGCTCGATCGGGGCGCCTTGAGCTTGCGCCTCACGGACCCGTTCAACAACGAATTTCTCGAAATAAGGCTGTTGAAGATTGATAAAGGCAGGGAATTTGTGACCGTGTTCGGGGAGTAGATTGAATTCGAAAACCTTGCGATCATCGTGGAACACTTTACCCAAGTTCCAAACGATGCCCTTGTCGAGCATAGGCGCGCTACAGCCGTAGCGGTCGGCGATTTCAAGGGTACGCTTGGCAAAGCAGATTGCGCGGCTGCCCATGCCGATCCCTTCATGGTCATCAAGGACAACGACAGGAATACCTTGGAGCCCTAGATCCAATGCGGTCGCGACGCCCACGGGGCCACCCCCCATCACCACAACAGGATGACGCACTGGAGTAGAGCTGCCTTGATCTGAATTGCGTTCATATGGGTAAAGCTTGAACGCGAGCTTGTAGCGATCGTCTAGCATCTTTGATCCTCCACCACTTGGATTAGCCCTGAAGTTGTTCCCACATCTCCATATCCCGCTGGGCCGTCCAAATCCGTGGATTGTCGATCCCGCGCGCTTCGTCAAAGGCGCGTGCTACGTTGAAAGGCAGGCAATGCTCATAGATCGCATAGTCTTTGAATTTTGGGTCACATTCGGCACGCACGGCATCCCATGCTTCCT
>JALRIK010000138.1 GCA_023255435.1 Marivivens sp. | reverse complement strand
GCGATCCGATAAATGCGCCGAGCCACACGCCCGCAACCGAGCCGATCCCGAAAGAGAGGCTCTGACCGCTGGCGGTCATCGCCCAAAGCATGCTTTCCCCCAAGGGTGCCGAGAAAGTATGCGATTCAACGCGCACGCCGTCAAAACCGTTCGACGCGACCCACTGGGTTCCGCCCCAACCGATCACAACGGCAAGTCCGACGACCGCACCCCAGAACAGGGTTTCTTTGGACGTGCGAATGCGTTTGGGGGCGATGGTAAAAAGGAGAATAGCAGTTCCGATAAGGATGCCGATCAGACTTGGGGAGAGCCCGACCAGATCTGCAAGATCATGCGCGATCCCCGGAATCTCGCCGCTCGAGCGTTCTTGTGGGAGGAGATAGACCCGCGCATAGGCCAGCGGCCCCGAGATCGTGGCATAGGAGGCAAGTCCCATGACCACCACGATAACGAAATTGCGCAAATCGCCACCACCGAGCCGCGCCAGTGCGCCATAGCCGCAGTTACCCGCAAGAGCCATGCCATAGCCGAACACAAGCCCGCCAAGCATAGCCCCGAAAATCGAGAGTTCGAACCCCAGATAAATGGTTTCGGGTGCATTGAGGTAGCCGAGGCCCATCAGCGCAAACGAACCGATCACTGCAACGCCAATGGCTATTCCCCACATGCGGATGCGCGTATCGTTTTCGCCGTAGATGAGGTCCTCGATAGCCCCGAGCGTGCAGAACCGTCCAAGGCGGGCGGCCAGACCGAGCATGATGCCCCCGATCAGGCCGAAAATAGCAGCGACATTGCTGTCGCCGAGAGCGTCGATCATCGTGTTATTCCTCCCAACCGACCTCTCGGCCCGAAGCGAGGCGAGTCCGGTCAGCTCTTTGCGCAGAACATGTCATACACAAGATCGATTATTTGGCGCGGGCGCTCATCGGTCAAGCGATAGTAGATGGTTTTCCCGTCTCGCCGCGGCGTAACGAGCCCTTCGAGACGAAGTCGGGCGAGTTGCTGCGACACCGCCGCTTGCCGCGCCGCCAGAAGTTCCTCGAGTTCGGTCACGGATTTTTCGCCCGAGGCGAGATGGCAAAGGATCATCAAGCGACCCTCATGGCTTATGGCCTTGAGGAAATTTGATGCTTCCGTGGCGCTGTCCATCATCTTGTCGAGGTCAGCCTCGCAGATGCGGTCTTCGACAATCGGTATACCCATCGTTTTCATCCAATCCAACTTGGACGCTCTTTGCCAGAAATGGGCTAGTATTTAAAGACCTGTTGCCACTCTCGCGGGAGTTAAGTGCGGTGTGTGGCCCATCTACTCCAACTAGCTCTTCGGCGCGGCCTCCATATAGCCTTGGTTCGTTAGTGCACTCTCTATCAATCCCCAGAAGAAATCTTCTCCCGGATATCCTTCTAGCCGCAAGACCTCGTTGCCGTCATCCAGAAGGACAAAAGTTGGCGTAAACGTGATCGGGCGCTTGAGCGTCACCCCATCAGGCAACGGCTGGCGAATATCGGCCAGCCAAAGCGGCGCGACGCGACCGGCTTCCGTCTTGGGGTAAATCGGCCCGATTTCCTTGTGCCAACGGGCGCACCATGCACAGCCCGCTTGCTCGCCCATCAAAAGGCGCACTTCGGCAAAGGCGGCAGCAGGGGCCACGACGAAAAGGCTCAGAGCTAGGACTTTAAGAAACTTCATGGGTGCAATCCGAGGGAGATTGACAGAACTTTTGTTCATCTAACATAATTTGAATATGTGAATTTATCAAGGATTACCGCCATGGAGATTACGTTTGTAGGTGCGGCACTGGCCGGACTGCTCTCGTTCTTTACGCCGTGCATTTTGCCGATGGTGCCGTTCTATCTCTCCTACATGGCCGGAATTTCCATGTCAGAACTGAGGGATGAGGGCGGAATAGCCCCGGGTGCGCAGCGACGTCTCATCATCTCGGCCTTTGCTTTTGCGATGGGCGTCACGTCGATTTTCGTGATGCTCGGGATGGGCGCAACGGCGCTGGGTCAGGCCTTTGCCCAATGGAAAGAACCGCTCAGCTATGTCGCAGCAGTGATTCTCGCGCTGTTCGGTTTGCACTTTCTCGGCATCCTGCGAATCCCGCTGCTCTATCGCGAAGCGCGGATGGAGAGCAAAGCCGAGCCGACCACGATCTTGGGCGCCTATGTGATGGGACTTGCATTCGGGTTCGGTTGGACACCTTGCGTCGGGCCGGCGCTCGCTTCGATCCTGATGATCGCAAGCGGGATGGGCGACATCACCCAAGGCGGTCTTTTGCTCTTTGTCTACGGGCTGGGGATGACCTCGCCCTTTATCGTTGCGGCCTTTTTCGCGCGACCCTTCCTTGGATGGGCACAGCGCAACCGCAAATATCTCGGCTATGTCGAGAAGATCATGGGCGTCATGCTTCTGGTCTTTGCGCTGCTGATCGCAACAGGCAGCGTCAACATTATTGCCCAGTGGCTGATCGACGTCATGCCGTCGTTCGGAAATCTTGGTTAACTCTTGGAGGAGAGAATGAAGCGTATTTTAGGACTACTGGCAGCACTCTTTGTTGCAGGAACCGCATCCGCGGCTACACTCGGGGACGATGGTTTGCACAAAGCGCCCTGGATGCACGACACGTTCAAGGACCTGCGCGAGGATCTGGCCGAGGCGAGCGCCGAAGGTAAGCGTTTGCTTGTGATCGTAGAGCAGCGCGGGTGCATATATTGCACCAAGATGCACGAAGAGGTTTACCCCGAGCCCAAGATCGAAGCCATGCTCAACGACGACTTTTTCGTGGTCCAGATCAACATGTTCGGTGATGTCGAAGTCACCGACTTCGACGGAACGATTCTGTCGGAGAAAGACATGGTCCAAAAATGGGGTTTGATGTTCACGCCGACCCTTATGTTCTATCCGAAAGAAGTGGCCGAAGGGGCCTTTGGGCCGCAAGCAGCCGCAGCAGTTATGCCCGGAGCGTTCGGAAAGTGGACGACCTATAACCTGTTCAACTGGGTGCTTGAAGAAGGGTATCTCTCTGGGGAAAATTTCCAGAAATATCATGCACGTAAGATCGAAGAGGGTGGCCTTTTCGACTGATAAAAGGGCCCGTATCCGTGGGCCTTTTTCTATGCCGCAGTGCAGAATTATTCAAATCTTTGAATTTGTGATTGTCAGGTGCGGATATTGTCGACTATGGTATTCAATTAACCGCATATGATGATCTAGGGAGGGCTCATGAAGCGCATCATTCAAATCGCGGTCGGTCTGTCGCTGGCTGCCACCGTTGGTGCAGCTGAGGTTGCACCGGAAGCCGTCGAATACAGCGAATACGGTGAAGTTGCCGTGTCGCTCAGCGGCACCGCAGGCGACCCGCAGAACGGCATCAAGGTGATGACCACGCGGAGCAAGGGTAACTGCATCGCTTGCCATCAGGTTACCGATCTTCAGGACTATCCGTTCCACGGTGAAGTCGGTCCGTCGCTCGACGGCACAGGCTCGCGTTGGGAAGAAGCCCAGCTTCGCGGGATCGTCGCAAACGCAAAGCATACCTTCCCCGATACGGTCATGCCCGCGTTCTACAAGACCACTGGCTTCACCCGTCCAGGAGATGCGTTCACCGGCAAAGCTGGCACCGAGCCGCTTCCGCCGCTGCTGACCGCCCAGGAAATTGAAGACGTCGTCGCTTATCTTGTCACGCTCAAAGACTAAGCGGCCCCGATTTTAGAGAAGGAGAAACAATGAAGTTCACGCGCAGAGATACCATCCTGATGGCGATGGGCGCTTCGGCCGCGGCACTCCTGCCGATCCGTGCCAACGCCGCTGTCGAGGATGCGATTGCCGCGTTCACCGGCGGCGCAGCCGTTGGCGATGCTGGCATCACCCTTACGGCCCCTGAAATCGCCGAGAACGGCAATACCGTTCCCGTAGAAGTCAGCGCACCCGGTGCCGTTTCGATCATGCTGCTTGCAGCAGGCAACCCGACCCCGGCTGTCGCGACCTTTAACTTCGGTCCGCTCGCAGGGGCACAGGCAGGTTCGACCCGTATCCGTCTTGCAGGCACCCAGAACGTCATCGCGATCGCCAAGATGGCAGATGGCTCGTTCGTTCAGGCCCAGCAAGAAGTCAAAGTTACCATCGGCGGCTGCGGCGGCTAAGGTCAGGAGAAACAGAAAATGGCAGATAACGTCACTCCGCGCGTTCGCGTTCCCAAGTCGGCCAAGGCCGGCGAGTCGATCGCAATCAAGACGCTCATTTCGCACCAGATGGAATCCGGTCAGCGTAAAGACAAAGACGGCAACGCAATTCCGCGTTCGATCATCAATCGCTTCACCTGCGATTTCAACGGTCAGAACGTGCTCGACGTCACCATCGAGCCTGCAGTTTCCACCAACCCCTATTTCGAATTCCAGGCGATCGTTCCCGAGTCGGGTTCTTTCACCTTCACCTGGTATGACGATGACGGGTCCGTCTACACCGACACCAAGGACATTGCCGTAGGCTAAGTCCGGGTCCAATGGGGAGGAGAAAACATGAAAAAAGCCGCTCTTAAGACTGCACTTGGCGCTCTGGCATTCGTTGCTTCGGGTGCCTTTGCAGACGAGGATGCAAGCCTCGTGATCAACGGCGAAATCGAGATCGTGACCGAGACCGCGGCCGCGGCACATCTCGATGGCGCTCTCAAGACGGTTTATTCGGGCTGGGTCTTCCGCTCGGATGAAACACAAGCCATGCAGGCGGACGACTTCGACAACCCCGGTATGCTCGCAGTCGAAAGCGCAATGGCGACTTGGGCCACGGCCGAAGGCACCAATGGCAAGTCCTGTGCGGACTGCCATGGTGACGCAAGCGAGACCATGACCGAAGTGCGTGCGACCTATCCCAAGTGGAACGAAAAGGCCGGCGAACTCCGCACCCTCGGTCAGCAGATCAACGCCTGCCGTGAAACCGAGATGGGTGCAGAGCCCTACAAGACCGACAGCGCCGAACTTTTGGCGATGGAAGCTCTGATCTCGTCCGTCGGTCGTGGCACGACCATCAATGTTGCGATCGATGGTCCTGTGGCTGATATCTGGGCGCAGGGCAAAGAGCTTTACTATACCCGCACTGGTCAGCTCGATCTGAGCTGTGCGTCCTGCCATGAGCAGAACTACGGCAACATGATCCGCGCCGACCACCTGTCACAGGGTCAGATCAACGGCTTCCCGACCTATCGTCTCAACAACGCTGCACTCAACGGCGTTCAGGGACGCTTCAAGGGCTGCGTGCGTGATACCCGTGCTGAAACCTACGCTCCGAACAGCCCCGAGTTCATCGCTCTTGAACTCTACGTCGCGTCGCGCGGCAACGGTCTGTCGGTCGAAGGTCCGTCGGTCCGTAACTAATCATACTTTGGCCCGAGCGGTTCGCCGTCTCGGGCCTTTGTCTATCTCAAAACATTCAACTTTTCGCATACGAAAGTAGTAAAGGACCGCAGCACATGATTTCGCGTCGCGACTTTCTCCAAGCAAGCATGGCCGCAAGCGCCATCTATGGTGCATCCGGTTTCGGCAACTGGGGCCGTCTCGCGGCTCAGCAGTTGTTGACCCAAGACCAGCTGTTGCAGTTCGATACTTTCGGTAACGTGTCACTTATCCACGTCACCGATATTCACGCCCAGCTCAAGCCGATCTATTTCCG
>JALRIK010000137.1 GCA_023255435.1 Marivivens sp. | reverse complement strand
CACCGAAGAGATCGTCGCAGGTTCGCTCACCCAAGGAGCGCTCCCTGCCACGCCGCAGGAGCTTTCCGACGCCATCGGTACCCAGATCTTCGGAGTCGTCGGCTCGTCCGAATTCCCGCTGATCTGGTCCTTTGCCGATAGCCTCGGGCTCCAGCTTCTGGCCATCCTGATCGTTCCGGGACTCTTGGCGCTGGTCTTCGGCTGGCTTGCCTTCCGAAGCCGCGTGACGGGCGTTTACCTCTCGATCCTGACCCAAGCGATGACCCTCGCGCTTTCGCTCTATCTCTTTCAGAACGACAGCGGGTTGCGCGGGAACAACGGCCTTTCGGGGCTCCAGAATATTCCCGGCCTTGCCCACATCGGGCAGGATGTCCTCTCGGTCTGGTTCTTTTGGGCTTCGGCGCTGGCGCTCGGTCTTGGGTATGTGTTCTTCGCATTCATCACCTCGGGCAGGATGGGTAGCGTGATCCGCGCCATCCGCGACGACGAATCCCGCGTGAGGTTCCTTGGCTATCATGTTGAAACCTATAAGCTCTTTGTCTTTACTGTAACGGCGATGGTCGCTGGTGTCGCGGGCGCGCTCTATTACCCGCAGGCAGGCATCATCAACCCCGCCGAAATCGCCCCCATCGCGTCGATCTATCTCGCGGTTTGGGTGGCCATCGGCGGGCGCGGGCGGCTTTACGGGGCTGTCATCGGTGCGGCCTTTGTCTCGCTCCTGTCATCGTGGTTCACAGGCGGGAGCGCCCCCGACATCAATCTCGGCTTTTACGTGATCAAATGGACTGATTGGTGGCTCGTGTTGCTTGGTCTCTCCTTTGTCGCGGTCACGCTTTTCTTCCCCAAAGGGATCGGCGGTCTCTTCGATTATGTCGCGATGAACAGACAGGGGGATTTCGGCCCCGATGATGGCGCATGGCGTCAAGAGGAGGGTCAGCCATGAGCACTTTGCTGGAAGTTTCGGGCATCTCGGTCACCTTCGATGGGTTTCGCGCGATCAACAACCTCTCGCTCCAGATCGGCCAGCCAGAGCTGCGTGCCGTGATCGGTCCGAACGGCGCGGGCAAGACGACCTTTATGGACATCATCACCGGCAAGACCAAACCCGACGAAGGGCGGGTTCTCTGGGGCGAGCGCTCCGAGAACCTCCTTGGGATGAGCGAGAGCCAGATTGCCCGCGCGGGCATTGGACGCAAATTCCAGAAACCGACCGTCTTCGAGGCGCAAACCGTGCGCGAGAACCTTGCTATGGCGCTAAAGGGCGACCGTGGACCCTTTGACGTGCTATTCTATCGCCGTTCGGCACAGGATGCTGCACGGATCGAAGAGCTGGCACAGGAAATCGGCCTCTTTGACCACCTCGACCGTCCCTCGGGCGAACTTTCGCACGGGCAAAAGCAGTGGCTCGAAATCGGGATGCTTCTCGCGCAGGACCCGCGGCTGCTCTTGGTCGATGAACCCGCCGCAGGGATGACCCCCGCCGAGCGCGAGCAAACGACGGAACTTCTGGTGCGGGCTGCCCGAACGCGGGCGGTGATCGTGGTGGAACATGACATGGAATTCGTGCGCCGTCTCAATTGCAAGGTCACGGTCCTTCACGAAGGCTCGGTCCTTGCCGAAGGCTCGCTCGACCATGTGACCAAGAACCAAGACGTGATCGACGTCTATTTGGGGCGCTAAGATGCTGGATATAAAAGACCTCACTCTCAAATACGGCCAGAGCCAGATTCTCAACGGCATCTCCATGACGGCCAAGCCCGGTCAGGTGACGGCGGTGATGGGCACCAACGGGGTGGGCAAAACCTCGCTTCTCAAGGCGATTGCTGGGCGCCACCCCTATGTGGGGGGCACGATCATGCTTGATGGCAAACCGCTGGAGCACCTAAGCGCTTTCGGAGCTGCGCGGGCAGGGATCGCCTATGTGCCACAAGGACGCGAGGTGTTTCCGCTGATGACGGTGCAGGAAAACCTCGAAAGCGGGTTTGCGTGCCTGCCGAAGTCGGAGCACAAGGTGCCCGAAAGGATTTTCGAGCTCTTCCCGATCCTCAAGGGTTTCCTTCATCGACGCGGGGGGGATCTCTCGGGCGGCCAGCAACAGCAATTGGCGATAGCGCGGGCGTTGATCACAAGGCCGCGGGTTTTGCTGCTGGACGAGCCGACCGAAGGGATTCAGCCCAATATCATCCAGCAAATCGGCCGCGTGATCGCTCAGCTTCGGGACGAGGGCGAGATTGCGGTGGTGCTCGTCGAACAGTATTTCGACTTTGCCTTCGGACTGGCGGACGAGTTCTATGCGGTCAATCGCGGCGAGGTCGTTCTGCATGAGCCCAAGGCCAAAATCGATCGCGCGCGGCTTCTCGAGCGGGTGTCGATCTAGCGGCTTGATCTTGGTTCTGCGGTGCAGCACTCTGGCCTCATCGGCTTGGAGTATGTGATGCAGGCTATTTTGGAGCGGGTCGAGGCGGCTCTCGGCGTTTCGGACGAAACGGTCCTGACAGTGACCGGCATCGGCGATTTGCCCTCTGCTTTTCCGGTGACCGATTTCGCGGTTGCGACGGTCGGCGCAGCGGGTCGGGCTGCGGCGCGTCTCTTCGGCGGAGACGTGGTCACGGTGGACCGCCGTCTTGCCTCGCTCTGGTTCGGCATGACGATCCGGCCGCAGGGGTGGGAGCTGCCGCCGCTCTGGGACCCGATCGCCGGGGATTACGAAACCGCGAACGGCTGGATCAGACTTCACACCAATGCCCCCCACCACCGCGACGCCGCGCTCAAGGTGCTCGGCCCGCACAGATCGCGTGACACCGTGGCCCGAGCGGTCGCAAAATGGGACGCCGAGGCGCTTGAAACGGCTGTAATCGCCCAAGGCGGGGTTGCCGCGCAAATGCGCTCCGAAGCGGAATGGCGCGCCCATCCGCAAGGCGCGGCGGTTGCCGCCGAACCCCTGTTCCACAAAATCACCCGTGCAGAGGGCAGGGGTTGGACCCCGCGCGGCGCGGCGCTCTCGGGGCTCAAGGTGCTCGATCTCACGCGCATTCTCGCAGGCCCCATAGCAACGCGCTTTCTGGCGGGGCTGGGGGCGGATGTCCTGCGCATTGATCCGCCGGACTGGGACGAAGGCGCTGTGATCCCCGAAGTGACGCTCGGCAAGCGACTTGCGCGCCTTGATCTCGGCTCGAAAGAGGGACGCGCCCGATTTTGCGATCTGCTTCGGCAGGCCGATGTGATCGTGCATGGCTATCGGCCTGACGCTCTTGCGCGGTTTGGGCTCTCTTCAGAGGAGATGCACGCTATACGGCCTGGATTGGTCGAGGTTTCACACAGTGCCTATGGCTGGGGCGGCCCTTGGGCCAAACGGCGCGGCTTTGACAGTCTCGTGCAGATGAGTTCGGGGATTGCGCATCAGGGGATGGCCCAAGCGCAAATGGCGCGCCCCGTCCCGCTTCCCGTTCAGGCGCTCGATCATGGGTGCGGCTATCTCGATGCAGCGGCTGTGCTGCATGGTCTTGCCCTGCGCCAAGCCACGGGACGGGGGTGCACGCTGCGCCTCTCGCTCGCCAAAATGGCGGATATTCTCATGTCCTCCCGCGGCGGCCCGCAGGTCGATCTCGTGCCCGAGACGGAGCACGACCTCTCAGCGCACCTTGAAGCGACAGACTGGGGGCCTGCGCGGCGTATCCATGCGCCTCTGGCCATCGGAGGGCGCACGCTGGACTGGGCATATCCCGCGCGGCGTCTCGGATCGGACGCCCCTTCGTGGTAGCGATGCTCGACTTTTCGCCGATGCCGCGATTAGGACTTGGTGAAGGCAAGGCGCTGTGGCACTCAGGGCCAGAAAATTCAAGAACGTTCAGGTATTCATGACTTATTCGGGTAAATTGGTTGGCGTGTTGATCGGTTTGTGCTGTGCGACCGCCCTGAGTGCGGAAAGTCTCGACTTCGATCTACGTGGTTTCGGCGGCTCGATTGGCTCTATGACCGTGACGACGGGCGCGGTGAATGCCGTGGACGCCGTGACCGACGGGATGCCGCTTGATGCGTTCAACGGCACCTTCAAGGCCGAACGACGCGGCGACGCTTATGTCGCGGACCGGATCAGCGCCAAGGGAGATCGCAGGTTGATTGAAATCGGGTTTGCAGGCCAGAGCGTGGCTGACGTTTCGGTCGATCCTGCGGAAGACCGGACCGAGTTCTCGGTGCCCGCTGCAGTGGACGAGCCCGTCGTATCCCCGATGGAGGTTTTGGCCGCCGCGATGAGCGCGCAGATTTGCGGCAAGACGCTGACTTTTTACGATGGTCGGCGCATTGTCGACCTTGAGATGCAGGGTGCAACCAGAGTAGGCGACGAGGGCTTTGTTTGTAGCGGGCGCTATCATATCCGTCGCGGACCGGGGCACGGCTCGATCCTCAATATCCGCAATCTTCCGATGACGCTCCATTTCCCGTCGGCCACGGCCCCTGTTTCGTCGATCGAAACGCGGCTGATGGGGTTCGGGCTTTTTGCCGAGCGCAAGTAAGTCAGCCCAAAAGCCACAGTTCGGGTTTGATGCGGGTTTTTGCGGTCTCGTTGCTTGAAAAAAGAGCAATTGGAGCGCAGGAGGGCATCATTCTAAAGGTGGGATTGCCATGACGTTTTCATCCAAGACCAATGCAGCGGGTGCCCGCCGCTTTCTGACATCCGCTCTAAGCGCTTTGGCTCTTGTGACTGGGGGCGCAGCGCTGGCCGAGGATCGTTATCCTTTTGCCGAGCTCCCCGAGAGTTTTGTCGGCATGATGAATGGTCATCTGCAACCCAAATCCACCTTCCGCCCCTATGTCGGCTCTGCCCAGACCGCGCCGAGCGTGTCGGGCGGTGGCACGGGCCGTCAGGTGTATTTCGGCGGCTGGCGCTATCGCGGTCAGGGAGATTGGCAATTGGGGTGGAACACGTCGATCTATGACGATCCGCCTGCCGCGCCGATCCATTCGCGCAGCGAGAACATCACCCAACTGACGATGGGCTTGGATTTCAAATACCAACTGCTCGAAACCGAGCGCCTTTCCGCTTCGGTCTTTGCTGGGGGCGAGTTCAACTATTACCGCAGTGGCGCGGTTCTGGGCGCAGGGGCTAAACCGCAGTTCTTCTCTGGCACGCTCAGCCTTCCTGTGACCTATCGGCTCTCGGACGATCTTTGGGTGTCGGGCGAGGTGGGCTATTCCCACGCAGGCACCACGGTCGAGGGCGAAACCGGCTTCGGCGGCCGCAGCTTTGCCTCGCTTGGGGCGGCGTATCGTTTGTCGGACCGCGTTTTCGCCTATGGCGCGGCCAAAGTTCTCAAACGCGATCTTGCAGGCGGGATCGACGCACAGGATCAGGGTGGTAAATCCTATCTCTATACCTTGGGCGGCCAATACACATTGACCCCGCAAAGTGCGATCAACGTCTATGTGACCAATGCCTATAGTCCATTGCCCGTCGGAGATGACTGGCTCTTTTATCCGGACAAGGTCAATCCCGTCTTCGGGTTCCTTCTGACTTATATCCCGAGCGGCAAAGGGGTCGGCGAAAGCGCCGTTACCTTCCGACCTGCAGAGCGCACAGCCCCCGCGGCAAAGCGTTTTGCCGACGGCTTTACGGTGACAGCGCCGCATACGCTTGCCTCGGACCGCTTCCGTGCGCGGCTCTCTTACGGCTCGGCAGGGCAAAAAGAGATTGCCCTTTTCCATACCATCGACCCCGATTTCCAATTCGAACTCGCCTTCGAGGATTTC
>JALRIK010000136.1 GCA_023255435.1 Marivivens sp. | reverse complement strand
CTGCGCAAAATCGCCGAAAACGACACAGGCAGCCTCGGAGACACTTCAACCCTCGCCGACCCATCCGTCGTCGAAGAGTTGATCGCCAACTCGCTCCACGCCAAGGGCTAGGCACCAATACGGCCCCCTTTCAAAGGGGGCCAAGACAGCACAAAGGCCCGCCTCGGCGGGCCTTTTCCTTTGGATCACGCCGCCATCCCGTCACCCACCGCGCAAGAATCTTGCTCGACCAAGCGTGATTTTGCGTGCACGCAATGCTTTTCACCCAGATATTGTTCGCGTATAAGCGCGGACACATCTGTCCTGGATTGGCTCCACAAATGGGCAGCAAAGCGTAACAGGCAATGGCCGAGGAACACATGAGCAACAAAAATCACGACAATGATGTAAGCTTTATCAAGGCGTTGGCCGAGCTTCTGCGTGAAAACGATCTGACCGAGCTTCAAGTCAAGCGTGAGTATGGCGACAACGACAGCCTCAATGTCCGCGTAAGCCGTCAGACCCAAGTCGTCACCCAGGTTTCCATGCCCGCCGCCGCGGCACCTGCTCCTGCTGCCCCTGCCGCAGTCTCTGCCGCTCCAGCTGCTGCGGCCTCGAACGATGATCCCGCCTCGCATCCCGGCGCTGTGACCTCGCCGATGGTCGGCACGGCCTATCTTGCCTCCGAGCCGGGCGCCGCACCTTTCGTCAAGGTTGGCGACAAAGTGGCCCAAGGCGATACCGTCCTCATCATTGAAGCCATGAAGACCATGAACCAGATCCCTGCCCCCAAAGCAGGCACGATCAAGCGCATTCTGGTCGACGACGGCGCGCCAGTCGAGTTCGGCGCTCCCCTCTTGATCATCGAATAAGGGCATGCCCATGTTCGATAAAATCCTTATTGCGAACCGCGGCGAGATCGCGCTCCGCGTGGTCCGTGCCTGCCGAGAAATGGGCATCAAATCGGTTGCGGTCCATTCGACCGCCGACGCCGATGCGATGCACGTGCGTATGGCCGACGAATCCGTTTGTATTGGCCCGCCCTCCTCGAGCGCCAGCTACCTAAGCTTTCCGGCCATTATTTCGGCCTGTGAAATCTCGGGCGCCCAAGCGATCCACCCCGGTTACGGCTTTCTCTCCGAGAACGCGAGCTTTGTGCAGATCGTCGAGGATCACGGTCTGACCTTTATCGGCCCCTCGGCCGAGCACATCCGCCAGATGGGCGACAAGATTACCGCCAAAGACACCGCCAAAGCGCTCGGCATCCCTGTTGTGCCTGGTTCTGACGGCGGCGTTCCTGACCTCGAGACGGCCAAGAAAGTCGCCGCAGAGATGGGCTATCCTGTAATCATCAAAGCGACCGCTGGTGGTGGTGGACGCGGCATGAAGGTTGCGCTTTCCGAAAAGGAAATCGAAACCGCCTTCCGCACCGCCCGCTCAGAGGCCAAGGCCGCTTTTGGTAATGACGAGGTTTATATGGAGAAATACCTCCAGAAGCCGCGTCACATCGAAATTCAGGTCTTTGGCGACGGTCAGGGCAACGGCGTCCACCTTGGCGAACGTGACTGCTCGCTCCAGCGTCGTCACCAGAAGGTGTTCGAAGAGGCCCCCGGCCCCTGCATCACCGAAGAAGAGCGCGCGCGCATCGGCAAGATCTGCGCCGACGCCATCGGCAAGATGGGCTATTCGGGCGCTGGCACGATCGAATTCCTCTATGAGGACGGCGAGTTCTATTTCATCGAAATGAACACCCGTCTTCAAGTGGAACACCCTGTGACGGAAGGTATCTTTGGCGTCGATCTCGTGCGTGAGCAAATCCGCGTGGCCTCTGGCCTGCCGCTCTCGTTCACCCAAGACGATCTCAAGATCAACGGCCACGCCATCGAGGTCCGTATCAACGCCGAGCGTTTGCCGAACTTCTCGCCCTGCCCCGGCAAGATCACCCAATATCACGCCCCCGGCGGTCTGGGCGTTCGCATGGATTCGGCGCTTTATGACGGCTATTCGATCCCGCCCTATTACGACAGC
Source organism: Marivivens sp. (assembly GCA_023255435.1). Lineage (GTDB taxonomy): Bacteria > Pseudomonadota > Alphaproteobacteria > Rhodobacterales > Rhodobacteraceae > Marivivens. The sequence continues at coordinate 3,791 of JALRIK010000136.1, read as the reverse complement.
CTCATCGGTAAGCTGATCGTGCATGGCCGCGACCGTCCCGAAGCGCTTGCGCGTCTGAGCCGTGCTTTGGGCGAATTGATCGTCGATGGCGTAGATACCACCGTGCCGCTTTTCCATGCGCTCTTGCAGGAAGAAGACATTCACACGGGGAACTACAACATCCACTGGCTGGAAAAGTGGTTGGCGACCAACCTTCAGGGCTAAGGCCCAAACAGACAAAGAAACGCCCGCGAAAATCTCGCGGGCGTTTTTGGTTCTAGCCCTTCCATGATCGTAGCGCTTCACTATGTTGGGCATATGAAAGACGCTCCGAGTTTGACGCCTGAATTGCTTTTGCATGCCTATTCTGTGGGCGTCTTTCCCATGGCCGAAACGCGCCATGATACCGAGGTCTTTTGGGTCGAGCCTCGGATGCGCGGAATCTTCGAGATGGAGCGCTTCCACATCTCGCGCTCGCTTGCCAAACACATGCGGCAAGAGCCGTTCCAGATCAGCTTTGACGCTGCCTTTCGCGAGGTGATGATCGGATGCGCGGATCGCTCGGAAACATGGATCAGCCAGACCATACTTGATCTTTATTCCGAGCTGTTCGAGCTTGGCTTTGGTCATTCCATCGAGATCTGGGACGAGGGCACACTTGTCGGCGGTGTCTACGGTCTCGCGATTGGGAGGGCGTTTTTCGGTGAAAGCATGTTTTCCAAGCGCACCAATGCCTCCAAGATCGCTTTGGCCTATTTGATCGATCGCCTGCGGGTCGGGGGTTTTTCGCTCTTTGATACGCAGTTCATCACGCCGCATCTCGCCTCACTTGGCGCGATCGAAATTCCTAAGGCCGAATATAAAAAACGCCTCAAAGCTGCCTTAGAGCTCGAAGCGGATTTTCATGCTGCGGGGGATGCGATCCCGACTGCTTATGATGTGATACAACGCAGCATCCAGACGTCATAGCGAGGATGATCCATCGCGTTGAGCGCAGGTGCCGAAGCAATCATCCAGCCATTGAAGACGGGCTGGGCCTCGTCACGATAGTGGATGACCAATTCGCCGAAAGCGTCGCTCAGCGGGTTATCGGCAGGATAGCGGCATTCATTAAGCTGAACGGTGAGATGGCCCACGGTGCCTGAGGCCCCTTCTGACAGCTCGAGATCGGTGGTGATTGCCGTGACCTTGTCCAGCACGCGGACAATGCCGCCCGAGGCCGAGGAGACCTCTTGTGCGGCAACGGTCGTCGCCGCAAGTGAAAGTGCCAGAGTGAGAGACCGGAGCATCAGCACGGCAAATAGCAGCCCTTATTCAGGCTGCCATGCCTCGTAATCGGCGCGCGGCGCAGGCTCGGGACGGCGGATCGAGCCGACAGGCGCATAGGCCTGCGCGGTGCCGGTGAGGTTTTCCTGATGCGGCTTTTCCCACGACTTATGGGCCAACGGCTTCTCGGTCGGAGCCTGATCCCAAGTGCGGTGCAGCCAGCCGTGCCAATCGGGATTGATCCGCGAGGCTTCGATTTCACCGTTGAAGATCACCCAACGCTTGGAGTCGTCCTTGGTGCGGTAATAAATATTACCCTGATCATCCTCACCCACTTTGACGCCCTTGCGCCAAGTGAAGAGTTGAGTGCCAAACGTCTGACCATGCCACCAGGTCAGTGCGCGAACAACGGTGTTCAGAATGCCCATAAATCAGCTCCCTTGCTTGTCTCTCTCTTGCCCTACCTTGCGGCAGAGGTCCAGAGCTACGTGCAGCTTGCGGCGCATTTTGGCGCGCCGCAGCCGAAAGTTACCTTAGAGAAGCGCGGTGACTTCGATTTCGATACGGTATTTCGGATCGATCAGGTTGCATTCCACCATGGTTGCAACGGGCGGGTTCGCGCCAAAGGTTTCGCGCAGCGTCGGCCAGCAAGGTTCGAACTCGGCCGCATCGGGAAGATAATAGGTCACGCGAACGGTCTTGGAGATGTCGCTGCCTGCTTCCTTGAGAGCGTTGGAGATAGTGGTCAGAGCGGCTTTGCACTGCTCTACGACGTCGTCGCCCTGCCCTACGGTGCCCGCGACGTGGACAAAACCGCCCGCAACGATCGCACGGCAATAGGCGATCTTTTCTTCAAAGGGGCTACCGGTGAAAACACGCTTCATAGTCATGGAAAATATCCTCGGATTGGAGTTTGTGCTCCGTTACGACCAAAGCAATTCCTGCGCAAGATGGATCAACGCACGCGGGCCTTGCGCAACGAAAAAGGCCGCCTCGGAGGGCGGCCTTTGGTTCGATTAGCTGGCGCTGGCTTTTTCGCCTTTGGGCGCGTCCGCGTAAATCATGAGCGGTTTGGCATCGGGGCCGACCGCTTCTTCGTTCACGACGACTTCGGTCACGTTTTCCATCCCAGGAAGCTCGAACATCGTGTCGAGAAGAATGTCTTCCATGATCGAGCGAAGCCCGCGTGCACCCGTTTTGCGTTCAATGGCGCGCTTGGCAATCGCCTTAAGCGCATCGTCAGTAAAGTTGAGTTCGGTGCCTTCGATCTCGAACAGACGCTGGTATTGCTTGACCAGAGCGTTCTTGGGCTGGGTCAGGATAGTGATCAGCGCGTCTTCATCAAGATCGGTCAGCGTTGCGATCACAGGCAAACGGCCCACAAATTCGGGGATCAGACCGAATTTGAGAAGATCCTCGGGTTCCAGATCCTTGAAAATCTGACCGACGGTGCGCTCATCATTCGAACGCACATCGGCACCAAAGCCCATGCCCGAACCTTTGCCACGCTGAGCGATAATCTTGTCCAGACCCGCGAAAGCGCCACCACAAATGAACAGGATGTTCGTGGTATCAACCTGAAGGAATTCCTGCTGCGGATGCTTGCGCCCGCCCTGCGGCGGAACGGAGGCAACCGTGCCTTCCATGATCTTGAGAAGCGCTTGCTGAACGCCCTCACCCGAAACGTCACGGGTGATCGAGGGGTTATCCGACTTGCGGGTGATCTTGTCTACTTCGTCGATGTAAACGATCCCGCGCTGCGCCTTCTCGACGTTGTATTCGGACGCCTGAAGCAGCTTGAGAATGATGTTCTCGACGTCTTCGCCCACATACCCTGCTTCGGTCAGAGTCGTCGCATCGGCCATGGTGAAAGGCACATCAAGGATACGCGCCAAAGTCTGGGCAAGAAGCGTCTTACCACAGCCCGTAGGCCCGATCAGAAGGATGTTCGACTTTGCCAGTTCGATGTCCGACTTGGACGAGTGATGCAGACGCTTGTAGTGGTTGTGCACCGCAACGGCGAGCACGCGTTTGGCATGTTCCTGACCGATCACATAGTCGTCTAGAACCTGACAGATGTCGCGGGGCGTCGGAACACCCTCTTTGGTCTTGAGGCTGGAGGACTTGGTCTCTTCGCGGATGATATCCATGCAAAGCTCGACACATTCGTCGCAGATAAAGACGGTCGGTCCAGCAATGAGTTTGCGCACTTCGTGCTGGCTCTTGCCGCAGAAGCTGCAATAGAGGGTGTTCTTGCTGTCACCGGATGTCGAATTCGCCATTATATACCCCTTGGCGGCTGGCCTTTGGTCGTTTTGCGGGCTGTGCCTTTCGGTTAGACTAGGACAGCCCGCCTAGGTCCACAACGCCAAAACGTAAGCGCTGTGTCGGTTCATCACTCGGCAGCGTCGGGACGACGTGCGAGAATTTCGTCGATATGGCCCCATGCCTTTGCCTCTTCGGGCGACATGAAGTTATCGCGCTCGAGCGCACGTTCGACTTCTTCATAGGATTGGCCAGTGTGGTGCACATAAAGCTTGTAGAGC
>JALRIK010000135.1 GCA_023255435.1 Marivivens sp. | reverse complement strand
CGAGCCCCAGACGCATGGTGACAAGATCATTGATCGGCGCATTCGCGGGACCTGTATCAAAGGCGAGCAAGGCGCCCTCTTCGTCGGGACGATCAAAGCGGGGATCAACAAAAGTGATGTTGCCTACGCCCCCGAGATTGAGGAATGCAACAGGTTCCGAAGACTCAATGAATTTGGCCAAGGCGAAATGGAAAAACGGCGCAAGCGGCGCGCCTTCACCGCCGAAACGCACGTCGGTCGAGCGGAAATCCCAAACCACGGGTGTTTCAAGAACTTCGGCCAAAAGCGCACCGTTCCCGATCTGGAGCGTGCCACGACCCTTGGGGTCATGTGCCACCGTCTGACCGTGAAAGCCCACGATCTCAATGTCTTCGAAACCCGAGAGCACCTCAGCATGGACGTTTTCGACCACTTCGGCGGCCCGATCAATAGCCGCCCCCTCCCAATGGCCCAATGCCGCGCGAAGCGTTTCGCGCTCGGGCTCGGAATAGGCGCGATAATCATGCTCGCCAAAGGCTTCGATCCGCTCGCCATCAGTGAAAACGACGGCGGCATCGACCCCGTCAAGCGAGGTTCCCGACATCGCTCCAAGCGCCTTTACGATATTGGCCTTCAACATGTGCTTCCCCTTACCCGATCAGGCGCTTATAGAGTGCCGCGAGATTTAACCAAGGACAAGACGATGACCTACCATCCCAAATCCGAATTCATGGCAGTTATGATGGAACGCGGGTTCCTTTCGGACTGCACGGATTATCAAGGCCTCGACGAGGCACTGAGCAAGGGCGTGGTTCCGGCCTATATCGGCTTTGATGCAACGGCTAAGTCGCTGCACGTAGGCTCGCTCATCCAGATCATGATGTTGCGCTGGCTGCAAAAGACGGGGCACAAGCCGATCACCCTGATGGGTGGCGGCACGACCAAAGTGGGCGATCCTTCGTTCCGCGCGGACGAACGTCCCCTTCTGACCGAAGCACAGATCGACGACAATATCGCAGGCATCAAGAAGGTCTTCGCAGCCTATATCGATTATGACTCGGATGCCGAGAACAAGGCGCTGATGCTCAACAACGCCGAATGGCTCGACGGGCTCAACTATCTCGAGTTCCTGCGCGACATCGGCCGTCATTTCAGCGTCAACCGTATGCTGTCCTTCGAATCCGTCAAATCGCGTCTTGATCGGGAACAGTCACTATCGTTCCTCGAATTCAATTACATGATCCTTCAGGCCTATGACTTCCTCGAGCTGAACCGCCGTTACGGCTGTCTTCTCCAGATGGGCGGCTCGGACCAGTGGGGCAACATCGTCAACGGGATCGACCTCACCCGCCGTGTGGTAGACGAACAGATCTTCGGTCTTACCTCGCCCCTGCTCACGACTTCGGACGGCAAGAAGATGGGTAAGACCGCAGACGGCGCTGTCTGGCTCAACGCCGACATGAAATCCCCCTACGAGTTCTGGCAGTTCTGGCGCAATACCACCGACGCTGACGTCGGCCGCTTCCTCAAGCTCTATACCGAGCTGCCCGTTGAAGAATGCGAACGCCTTGGCGCGCTCGAAGGCTCGCAGATCAACGAGGCCAAGATCATCCTCGCCAATGAGGTGACGACCCTCCTGCACGGGGCCGAAGCCGCGGCGGATGCCGAGAAAACCGCGCGCGAAGTCTTTGAAAAAGGCGGTGTGGGCGATGATCTCCCGACCCTCTCGCTCGATGCTGCAGAAGTGGCCGAGGGCATTTCTCTTGCACAGCTCGTCGTGCGCTCGGGTCTGGCCAAGACCGGCAAGGACGGCAAGCGTCTGATTGCCGAAGGCGGGCTCAAGGTGAACGACGAAACCTGCATCGATGCGGGGCGTATGTTTGCAGCAGCCGATTTTGCCGAGGCGATCAAGCTTTCGGCCGGCAAAAAGCGCCACGCGCTGGTCAAACTCGGCTAATCGGTCCCAAAACCCGATGTCAAAGGGCGGCCCATGTGCCGCCCTTTTGCTTGGCGTCCCTCCCGATTTGATCTTGCAAGCGGCGGTTAATCGGTAAACCTTGCCGCCAAGTCGGGCGCGCTATGGCCGCCGTTTGATCTAGGAACCAGAACCATGGATAATTTACGCGGCGCGCTCTTGATGGTGCTCGCTATGGCGGGCTTTGCGCTTGAGGATATGTTCATCAAGCAAACATCGGGAGAGATGCCGACGGGTCAGGTCCTGATGCTCCTTGGACTGGGCGGCGGTTTGGTTTTTGCGCTCCTTGCCCAAATGCGCGGCAAATCCATTTTCTCGCGCGATTTCTTTCAAAGAAATGTTCTTGCCCGCAATTTCTTCGAGATGCTGGGCACGGGCGGTTACGTTCTGGCCTTCACCCTCTCGGAATTGACGACCGCTTCGGCCATTGCGCAGGCCATGCCGCTCTTCGTGACACTCGGCGCGGCGATTTTCCTCGGACAAGAGGTCGGCTGGCGGCGGTGGAGCGCCATCGGCGTCGGCTTTATCGGGGTTTTGATCGTGATCCGCCCGACAACCGAGGGGATCGAGCTCACCGCGCTCCTTGCGGTGATCGGCACCTTCGGTCTGTCGATGCGCGATGTGGTGACGCGCAACATGCCCAAGCATATCGACAGCCTTCAGGTCTCGAGCTGGGCCTTTTTGCTGATCATCCCCGTGGGCTTTCTCATGATGCTTGTCATGGGCCACGACCTTGGGCCGATCAGCAACGCCTCGGCCCTTCGCATGGGGTTTGCAGTCGCGGTCGGCGTGACGGGTTATTATCTTCTGGTGCTTGCGACCCGTATCGGCGACATGGCGGTCATCGCTCCGTTCCGCTATGCGCGGATCATATTCGCGCTCTTCATCGGGTATACCGTTTTCGATGAAAGACCCGATCTTTTCACTTATGTTGGCGCTATCATCATTATTTCATCGGGACTTTACACTCTCTACCGAGAATCCCGTAGTCGTGCTTCACAGGCACGAACTAAGTGACTATAGAGCACTCGACACAACCCCGCATATCCAGGACAGGACTTGCCCTATGAGCATTATCATCGACATTCACGCCCGCGAAATCCTCGACAGCCGTGGTAACCCCACCGTTGAAGTTGACGTGATCCTTGAAGACGGCACCATGGGCCGCGCAGCCGTTCCTTCGGGCGCTTCGACAGGCGCATATGAAGCCGTGGAGAAGCGCGACGGCGACAAGTCCCGCTACAAAGGCAAAGGCGTTCTCGAGGCCGTCGCAGCCGTGAACGGCGAGATTGCAGAAGCCATCATCGGCATGGACGCAACCGAGCAGGTCGAAATCGACGAAGCCATGATCGAGCTTGACGGCACCCCGAACAAAGGCCGCCTTGGTGCCAATGCCATCCTCGGCGTGTCGATGGCCGTCGCCAAGGCCGCAGCCGAATACACCACCCAGCCGCTTTTCCGCTATATCGGCGGCACCTCGGCCCGCGTTCTGCCTGTGCCGATGATGAACATCATCAACGGCGGCGAGCATGCGGACAACCCGATCGACATCCAAGAATTCATGATCATGCCGGTTTCGGCTACGAACATCAAAGAAGCTGTTCGTATGGGTTCGGAAGTGTTCCACACCCTCAAGAAAGAGCTCCACGACGCGGGTCTTGCCACTGGCATCGGCGACGAGGGCGGCTTTGCGCCGAACATTGCCTCCTCGCGTGAAGCGCTCGACTTCATCCTCAAGTCGATCGAAAAAGCTGGCTACAAGCCCGGAGAAGACATCTATCTCGCGCTCGATTGTGCCTCGACCGAATACTTCAAGAACGGCAAATACGAGATGAAGGGCGAAGGCCTCTCGCTCACCTCGGCTGAAAATGTCGACTACCTCGAAGCGCTCTGCAACGACTATCCGATCATCTCGATCGAAGACGGTTGCGGCGAAGACGACTGGGAGGGCTGGAAGCTTCTCACCGAGCGTCTTGGCGACAAGATCCAGCTCGTCGGCGACGATCTTTTCGTGACCAACCCTGCCCGTCTTGCCGAAGGGATCGAAAAAGGCGTAGCCAACTCGATGCTCGTAAAGGTCAACCAGATCGGCTCGCTCACCGAGACGCTCAAGGCCGTCGATATGGCGCACCGTGCACGTTACACCAACGTCATGTCGCACCGCTCGGGCGAAACCGAAGATGCGACGATCGCCGATCTCGCTGTTGCGACCAACTGCGGCCAGATCAAGACCGGCTCGCTCTCGCGTTCGGACCGTCTGGCCAAGTATAACCAACTGATCCGTATCGAAGAGATGCTCGGCGCGACCGCACAATATGCTGGCCGCTCGATCCTCAAGAAATAAGACCGACCACAGGTCGAAACGAAAAGCCCCGCGATATGCGGGGCTTTTTTGTTATTCGGTGACTTTCTTGACGAACTGGGACTTGAGCCCGATTTGCCCGATCCCAGGCACTTTGCAGTCGATGTCGTGATCACCTGGAACCAGACGGATACCGCGCACTTTGGTGCCTACTTTGACCACCGTCGACGAGCCCTTGAGCTTGAGATCCTTGATCACAGTGACCGTATCCCCATCTGCCAGAAGATTGCCCACGCTGTCGCGAATTTCGCCCCCGCCCTCTTCGCCGCCCGCAGCGGTCCATTCGTGCCCGCATTCAGGGCAATTGAAGAGCGAATCCACCTCATAGGTGAATTCGGACGAACATTCGGGGCACGGGGGCAAGCTATCAGTCATGGGATCGCTATAGACCCGTGGTCCCCCCATGAACAACAAAATTAATGTCGCATGGAGCTGGCTCTTGAGATCACCCTGCGGTCCGCATATATCTTGGGTGTCCTTCGGGACTATGGACATAAACGCGCTCGTAATAAGCGGATCGGACCCGGGGGCGGTACCCGGCGGCTCCACCAAACATCCTTCATTTGGGGATCATGGGGCCGAAACAGGATCGACGAACGTCTAAAGGGGTTTTGCTTTGTCCCGGTGAGATACCACCGTTATCGGTTCAAAAAGTATAGTTGCAAATGACAACCGTGCTCCGGTAGCTCTCGCTGCGTAAGCAGTGCGAAACACCGAAAATTAAGCCCTTAGGCCTAGCAGCTTAAGGCGGGGTTCGGAGGTACCTGGCAACAGAAACCTCCACTTACTCGTCACTTGGTGTTCCTTGATGCCCGCTCAACGCAGAGTGAGACAGTGGTCGATCTTGGTCATATGTGTCACCGACCGACGGTCGGGCGTCCAGACAAGGCGCACCATGACATCCGAAAGCACAAGCTCGCGCAGTTTACGATAGCTGCACACCGACGACACGACCATCGTGTCAGGCGGCGGCGTGGCGTCCAGCGCAATCGTCAGCTGTGCCGTATCGCTGCGCACCGAGATGATCCGAGCCTCGGCATCCCACGGCAAATGCTCCATGCTTTCAAAGGCCTGATGCTGGGCTGCCAGCAAACGGGCGACCTTTTCCTGATTGCGAACTCCTTCTTCGAAGATATGCGAAAAGAACAGCATGGCGATCAACCCGATAAGGATAAGACCGCCCAAGACCGACACAATGATTTTCGCCATAGAGACCTCTTGCACCTGAATGCCCCCCAGCCTCTTGCAACTATCATACCGCTTTTGGGCTCGTTCCATAGCCGCTTGTTCAGGCGCAGCGCTCCAAGACACTTTCGCCTCTTTCATCCCCCATCGAATCCCGTATGTTGAACAAAAGACAACCGAGGGATGGATCCAGTGAGCCGTTCAATTGATTATGGGAACCTGATGCACGCGGCCATGCGTGGCCTCATCCAAAAGGTTCTGACCGAAGTTTCGAAGAACGGGCTTCCCGGGAAACACCATTTCTTCATCACTTTCGATACCATGCATCCCGATGTCGAACTGGCCGATT
>JALRIK010000134.1 GCA_023255435.1 Marivivens sp. | reverse complement strand
TAACGCTTGTCCCACTTCACAAGCGGAACCTTGTTCAGTGCAGGCGACTTTTCTGGCGCATCGCTAAAGAATACGCGCGTGCGCGGACCGCCCTGAATCCAGAGATTTCCGAAGCGTTTGTTCTTTTCGATGAGGTAATTGCCTGCATCGAACCAAGACGCGATCTCGAACGGATTTTGCCCCATGCGATAGGGCGTATCGTTGATCCCGCCCTTGGGATACATATCGAGAAGCATCGCGCCGAAAGATTTGATCGAAGAGGCGTCAAGCCAATCGGTCAAAGCGCGGATCGGGCGCGTATCGCAAAACGGGTAGACGAAAAACTCGTCCGGATCGACGACAAGCGTCCAATGCCCCGCCGCGTATTTCCGCTGGAGCCAATTGAGCCAATCCACGCCGAAGCGCGCACGCTTGTAGCTTGCTGTCGTGGTCCAGAGCGAAACGTCGGGTTGCTCTTCGAGATACTCACGGCTGCCGTCATCGCTGTCGTTGTCGACGATCAAGAAGTGATTGATGCCGAGCTTGCGATAATACTCGAGAAAATAGGGAAGCCGCACAAGTTCGTTGCGCAGGGTGGAAAAGACAAGGATGTCGGATGGCGCAATATCGGCGGTGCGATCCTTTACAACCTCTAGCTCACGACGCTTGCGCAGCGCACGGATGCGCCACCTTTTGCGTTGAAGCCGTAGCCGATATGATTGCCAAACGCCCAAATTCTACCCTTGGTAATGCAAACTCTTTGTTTGCTCTGACTTATTTCTATCAACTTAACACAATGTTGAAGTGTTCGTCCCATGTTGGAGCAACAAATTTTTCGATTTGAACCTTGTTCGCATTCCCGTTGGGAGTCTCTTTTAACGTGCGGAGCCAGGCTTTGTAATTGCCCTTGGGTAGGTATACGGCAGCCTCACCCAGAACTTCATAGAAGACTGGCAAATCGCTGCAATAAACAGGCACACCGAGGCTGAGCGCTTCAACGGGTGGGAGGCCGAACCCTTCGGCAAATGTGGGGAACAAGAGGCCTTGGGATTCGGCGATAACAGCGGCAATCGTCTCGTCCTTGAGGTTCGGGAGCTCGATCACATTGCGCGCACCTGCGTCCAGTCGTTCAAAGAGCGAGGTGTTCATCCAGCCTCGGGTACCGCAGATCACAAGCTGAGGCCCGTTTTCGGGTAGCTCTTGCCAGACATCGAGCAGCAGATTGTGATTTTTGCGCGGCTCGATCGTACCAACTGTCACGTAGTAAGGGCGCGTCAGGTCGATCGCCTCGGGAAAATTTGCGTATTTCGGCTGGAATTTTGTGAGACCGATATAGGCCCGCACAATTTCCGGAACACGACCTGTTTCTTCGAGAACCTTTGCCACAGATTCGCAAGCGGCATTGGAAATGCTGATCACCCGATCCGCATATTTCGAAGCGATCTCGAGCTTTTTGCGGAACCTTCTGACAGCGGCTGGGGCGTGAAATTCGGGATATTCCACAGGAATGGCGTCGTGGATCATTACAATGATCTTGGCCCCGAGAACGGTCTTGAGCGCGTCGAGCAAACCAACACGATAGTTGCTATGCCCAACGTTGTAATATTCGAGACCCGGAAGGAAGTTTCGCATGAGCATACGATTAACCGCGGTTCGAGACGACTTGTCGACGGCGCTCGCCCGAAGAAGGGTCAATGCGGCTTGCATCTCTTTGGTTTGTTTACGGAAAAATCGCGAGAAGACTGAGCGTTCAGGCCATTCCCCCGTGACAAGTGCGTCGCGAAAATCGCTTGCCCCGGCTTTGTCGAGCAGAATGTAACCAATCGAGGTTGCAACGATGAAATAGGCGGGAACAGGATCACAAACAAAGCGCTCGAGATAGGCCAACTCGACACGATCAACGCCCGTAAGTCTCCTCCCCGCGCGGCTTACCAACCGCGTGATATCGAGAAGACGTGTGGGTTTATCAGTCTTTGTAGTGCCCATTCTGGTGCCACCGCCATGCATCACCGATCATTTGACGCAGGTTCGAACGCGTCGGTGTCCATCCAAGCACAGTTTCCGCTTTTTGGCTTCCAGAAACGAGCTTGGCCGCATCACCTGCACGCCGCGCGCCTTCGATGATCGGAACCTCGCAGTTGGTAACGGCTGCCGAATGATCGATGACTTCTCTGACGGAAAACCCGCTTCCTGTGCCAAGATTGAAAACTGCGCTGCCTTTGTCCTCGAGTAACCATTTCAGTCCAAGCACATGTGCATCGACCAAGTCCATAACGTGGACATAGTCGCGAATACATGTGCCATCAGGCGTTGCATAATCCGTGCCATAAATGGTGAGGGCATCGCGTTTCCCCATGATCGAGAACAACATGAGGGGGATGAGATGGGTTTCGGGTTGATGAAATTCGCCGATCTCGGCCTCGGGGTCCGCGCCCGCTACGTTGAAATAGCGGAAAATAACGGACTCCATTCCGTCACTGACCCCGAAATCGGAGAGCATATCCTCGATCGCGCTCTTGGAAGCGGCATAGGCATTGAGCGGCGCGCGACGGCTGTCTTCTTGTAGGACGACGCCGTCCTGATCACCGAAGATCGCGCAGGTGGAGGAAAAGACGAATTTTTTACAATCGGCGGCGATGGCCGCCTCGATAAGGTTGAGGCTGCCCGCAACATTGTTACGCCAGTAGGCACCCGGAATTTTGACACTCTCGCCCACTTGGGAAAGCGCAGCAAAGTGCATGACTGCGATGGGTTTGTATTTGGCGAAAACTTCATCAAGACGCGCGCGGTCCAGAAGGTCCCCCTGTTCAAAGGGGCCGAATTTGACCGCGTCACGCCAGCCTGTATTCAGGTTGTCAAAGGTGACAGGCGTAAAGCCCGCCTGCTTGAGCACTTTGCAGGCGTGCGAGCCGATATAGCCCGCGCCACCCGTGACCAGAACATTGTTTGCCATATCGGATTACTGAGCCGCGCGGCGATGCGCGTAAAGCTGATCAAGATAATCGGCCAGTTCGTCGCGAAGGTCATCGCGCGAAAGACCAAAGGACACCGTCGCCTGAAGGAAACCCGCCTTTGATCCACAATCGAAACGCGTGCCGTCAAAACGATAGCCGAACACATCGCGTCCTTGCTCGATTTCGGCGGCGATGGCGTCGGTGAGTTGCACTTCGCCGTTCGCACCCTGTTTGATCTTGCCAAGGTTGCTCATCACCTTGGGCGAAAGGATATAGCGACCAATCACGGCAAGGTTCGAAGGCGCATCTTCGGCCTTGGGTTTTTCGACCATACCGGAGACGGACACGTGCTTGCCGTGATCCTCTTTGACATCAAGCACACCGTAGGACGAGACCTTGTCGCGCGGCACTTCCATCGCGGCGACCATGCTGCCACCTGTTTCCTCGTAGGCTTCGACCATCTGCTGAAGACAGGGCTTTTCCGCGGCGATTACATCGTCGGGGAGCATCACGGCAAAAGGTTCGTTCCCGATAAAGCGCCGCGCGCACCAGACCGCGTGACCCAAGCCCAAGGCTTTGTGCTGACGGATATAAGCGATTGCGCCACTGTCCATATAGGTGGAACGCAGTGTCTCGAGCAGATCGGTCTTGCCGGACTTTTTAAGCGTGGATTCAAGCTCGGGCGCGGTGTCGAAGTAATCTTCGAGCGCAGATTTGCCTTTGGCCGTGACGAAGATGAATTCTTTGATACCTGCGGCGCGGGCTTCGTCGATGGCATATTGAACCAAGGGACGATCCACCAAAGTCATGATCTCCTTGGGCACCGATTTGGTCGCAGGGAGAAAGCGGGTCCCCAAACCGGCAACCGGAAAAATAGCTTTTGTGACTTTGCGCTTCATCGTGTTTGCCTCAAGTAAATTGCGACCAAAGGAACAGTCCTGAACTATCCTTTCGGATCGGTCCTTGTGAAGAGTTTAGCAACCAATTTGCATCATTTTTGTTAAATGACGTCAATTTTGTCACCTTTGTATACAATTTGAGCGCAGATTGCTCACCCGCTCCAACTCCAGATTAAATCGGCTCTTAAGGCTCATGATCCGGATCATGTGATCTGAACGCTCGGATTTGCCCAATAAGCCACCATGTTGGAGCCAGTATCCCGACCGTACAAAACGGACTGTGTGAAAGCGCGAACCAAGGGAAAACAGGAAGAGCGAGACACGGTTGCCTTTTTTGACAAGACGACGGGCCTTTCTGATCAGGGGGATAGCGCGGACCCAGTGACCATAGAGCGCAATGTGAGGTGATGGGCTGACGGGCAGCGCGACAAAGCTCTCTTCTTGGGCGAACTCGGCAAATGTGTTCTGCCTTTGCGCCCCCTCGATCAAACCGGCATCAAAAGTCGCAAGAAGCCGCCATACATCACGGGGCTCGATGTGGCCGGACACCATCAAAGAGAGGAGCCATTTGCGGTGCTGTTCCCGAAAAGCTCGGATGGCTTCGTCGGGTGTTGGAGTATGCTCGCGAACGAAAACGGCAACGCTCGCCCCGATCTGGAACAAGGTTTTCGGAGCGCGGTCCCCGCGGCGTCTTTCGCTTTCGGCATAGCCATGATGGACCTGTGCCTCGGGGCAAATGGCCGTGCGAAGCCCTTGCTTACCGGCGCGTAGATTGAGATCTGTTTCATCCAGAAAGAAATGATAGGCTTCGTTAAAGCCGCCCAGCGCAATGAGCGCATCACGTCGGATCGCCATATTGGTGCCTTCGGTTTTGGCGGTACCGTTGTGGTCGGGCATAAAAACAGCGGTCCTATCAACCGCGAGCGGTTTCGTCTGCCCTTTGTGATCGACCCACCGTGCTTTCCACTGAAAACTTATGCCGTTGCGTCCGCGCACAAAGCCGCCCGCTATTTCGGCTTCGCCCTGAGCGAGGGGGGCGATGAGAAAACCAAGCCACGTCGGTTCGGGCACCGCGTCATCGTCAATGAACGCAATGATTTCACCTGAAGCTTGGGCAACGCCAAGGTTCCGCGCCCGCGAGATATTGGGGGCATCCAAGCGAACGAGTTTGATGCCCGATTCCGCAGCCAACCCTCCCAAACTCTTGTCATTGCCAACAATGACGATTTCAAAGTTATCGTAGTACTGCTGGCGCAAGGCCTTGAGCGTGAGGGCAAGGCTTCGCGGGCGGTCACGCGTAACGATAACGACAGAAACCGAGGGAGATTGTGATCCACTCCCCTCCATCAGGTCTTAGGCCTTTTGCAGCTCTACGCCGGGGGCATAGGCGATGAAGAAAGGATTTTCAAAGCCGTCTTTGCCATAAACAAGCGGGCTGTGATCATCAAAGCGGATCACGTCGCCGCCCGCACCGCAAAGAACGGCGTGGCCTGCGGCGGTATCCCATTCCATCGTTCGACCGACGCGGGGGTAAAGGTCGGCCTCGCCCGTAGCAACAAGACAGAACTTGAGCGAAGAGCCTGCACTGCGCATGTCCGAAACTTTGTATTTGTTGATGTAATCGTCGGTTGCCTGATCACGATGGGATTTCGAAGCAACGACCAAGAGCGCATCGTTATCGGGCTCCGACACTTTGATCGGTGTGAGTTCACCAATCTTGTTGGTGTCGAAGGGACCTTTTTCCTCGACAGCCGTACCTGTGGCGTCTGTATAGAAAAGTCGACCTTTTGCCGGGGCATAGACCACCCCGCGGATCGGCTTTCCATTCTCGACATAGGCAATATTCACCGTGAAATCGCCACGGCGGTTGATGAACTCCTTGGTGCCGTCCAAAGGATCGACAATCAGGAATGTCGACACTGATTGACCATGCGACTGGGCCTGCTCTTCCGTGACCAAAGCGACTTCGGGGAAAGCGGCGCGAAGACCGGCCGAAATATGGGCGTCCGCAGCCTCGTCGGCTTCGGTCACAGGGCT
>JALRIK010000133.1 GCA_023255435.1 Marivivens sp. | reverse complement strand
GGGCGGCGTGGTGATCGGCAATGACTGCGAGATCGGCTGCAACACCACAATCGATGCAGGCACGATCCGTCCGACCCGCATCGGCAACGGCTGCAAGATCGATAACCTTGTTCAGGTCGGACACAATGTGGTTTTGGGCAACGACTGTCTCTTGGCAGGAAAATCGGGCGTTGCGGGTTCTACCGTGGTGGGCGACCGCGTTGTGGTCGGGGGCGGGGCTCTTATTGCCGACAATCTCAAGGTGGGTTCTGATGTCGTCATTACAGGTAACAGCGGCGTTTCCTCCAATGTGCCTGAAAAACGTGTTATGATGGGCTATCCTGCAGTGCCGATCCAGACGCATGTGGACATGTACAAAGCGCTTCGCCGTTTACCGCGTTTCATGAAGGATTTCACAAATCGTCAAAAAACGGTTTCAAACTCGGACGAGACTTCCTAGATGGCAGGCATGAGCTGCTACGCAACCAAAGTGGGGCACGATATGAGCATTCAGGATAAAGTCATCGCGATCATCGCTGAACAGGCATTTCTCGAGCCAGGCGATGTGAAACTTGAAAACTCTCTCGAAGAGCTTGGCATCGACAGCATGGGACTTGTCGAATGCATTTTCGCAATCGAAGAAGCCTTTGATATTTCTGTCCCTTTCAATGCCAATGAACCCTCAGCCAGTGACTTCGACATTTCCTCGGTTGCCGCCATCGTGCAGGCGATCGAAGAGTTGATGAAAGAGCAGGTCTGAGCGCCCGATGAAGCGCGTTGTCATTACAGGCGCGGGGACAATTAATCCTCTCGGCGGCACTGTGGCCGCGACCTTCGAGGCAATGCGCGAGGGGCGTTCGGGGATCGGACCGCTCGATATTCGGGACGTGGATCGTTTGATGGTCCAGATCGGCGGGCAGGTGCGCGGCTATGACGAGGCGGAACATTTCAATCGCCAGCAAATCTCGCTCTATGACCGCTTCACCCAATTCACCCTGATCGCCGCCAAAGAAGCTGTCGCGCAGGCGGGCATCGATCTTCACGGTGACGAGGCGGACCGCTCGGGCGTGATCCTCGGCACCTCGGGTGGCGGGCTCAATACCCAAGACGAGAATTACCGCGCCGTTTACGAAGAGGGGAAAAACCGAGTTCACCCCTTTATCGTGCCCAAGTTGATGAACAACGCCGCTGCAAGCCACGTCTCGATGGCCTATAACCTGCGCGGGCCATCGTTCACGGTGGCGACCGCTTGTGCGTCGTCGAACCATGCCATGGGGCTTGCCTTTCAGATGGTTCGCTCGGGCGCTGCGCCGATCATGCTTACGGGCGGGTCCGAGGCGATGCTTTGTTTCGGTGGGATCAAAGCGTGGGAAGGTCTGCGCGTCATGTCACGCGATGCCTGTCGCCCGTTTTCGGCCAACCGCAACGGAATGGTTCAGTCCGAAGGCGCAGGGGTCTATGTCTTCGAGGACTATGACCGTGCCCGCGCGCGCGGCGCAAACATCCTCGCGGAAGTCATTGGTTTTGCTATGTCTTCCGATTCGTCCGATATCGTCATGCCCTCCAAGGCGGGCGCGGCGCGGGCGATCTCGGGCGCGCTCAAGGATGCAAGGATCGATAGGAACGCGGTTGGTTATATCAATGCGCACGGCACCGGCACGGCTGCAAATGATAAAACCGAATGTGCCGCGGTGGCCGATGTGTTCGGACCCCATGCGGATCGCTTGATGATCTCCTCGACCAAATCCATGCACGGGCATCTGATCGGCGGCACGGGTGCGGTCGAGCTTCTTGCTTGCATCATGGCGCTCAAGGACGGGGTGATTGCTCCGACGATCAATTACGAAGAACCCGATCCCGAATGTGCGCTTGATGTGGTGCCCAATGTCGCCCGCGAGGCCAAGGTCGATGTGGTTCTGTCCAATGCCTTCGCCTTCGGCGGATTGAATGCGGTGATTGCGCTCCGCAAAGCGCCCTGAACGCACAAGGCCGCCCCGGGGGACGGCCTTGTGGATCGGTCGGAAGGTGCCGATTACTGTGCGGTTGAAGCCACGACTTTTTCGTAAGCGGCGGTGAAGCCTGCCAGCGACAGCGTGAGAACCACAGGTTCGCCCGTTTCAGAGCCTGCAGGTACGAGTTTCACGATCGCTTTTGCGCCTTTTTTCATCAGGCTGATATCTTCGGCGGTGACGCCCATGCGCGAAACGCAGCCTTGAACATTGCAGAAGGTAAAGTCGTAACGGCGCTCTTCACCGCCATCGATTGTCATCGCGATGCCAGCAGGAAGATAGGTTTCAAGCGGTGTGACCATTGTGGCACCAGCAACAGCGGGTCCCTCTGCATTGAGGGGGAGCATGGTGAATTCGGCCACGGCATTTCCCGCTTCATTAAGAAGCAGCTGATAGATTTGGCAAGGATCGGTTCCTTCTTCTGCCTTGAGGCAGCGTACATCCCAATCACCCGACGTTTCGCTCACATAGGTTTCACCGATTTGAGGTTCGGCGGTGGCGGCTGTATCTTGCTCGGCGGTTTGCTCTTGCGCGACAGCCGCGCCCGAGAGGGCGAGCAAAGAGACAACGGAAATGGTTTTAAACATAGAGAACATCAGGCGATCCTGTTGAAGAAAAGTTAGCTGTCCTTAGCACGGTCGAAACCTAATGTCAGTCCCGCTCCGATCACCTTTGCGCGGGAGTTTGCCGAGCAGAAAGCGAAAGTAAAATATTGACGCGGAATGAAAAAGGGACCGCAAAGCGATCCCCTTTCCATTTTCTCCCTGTCGGACTTGGCCGACTATTTGAAGAGACGCTAAGTGATGGAAAATCTGCCGTCAACCGGAAAAATCAACGGACCGAAAAAAGGCCGCGCCCAAAGACGCGGCCAGTCGGACAGGGAGGAAATGCCGCGTGCCTTTAAAGCAATTTGGCGAGTATCAGGCTTACATGTAAGCGTTAAGATTGTATGATGGCCCCGTTCTCTATCCGAGGTAAGGTATGCAAGATCACATTTTCATCGGCGGCGGCGGCGAAGGCTATGCCGAAGCACAAAAGCTTTTGCTAAATTACACCAACCGTCATGGTCTTATTGCTGGTGCCACGGGCACAGGTAAAACCGTCACGCTCCAGATTTTGGCCGAAGGTCTCTCTGCGGCGGGGGTTCCTGTATTTCTTTCGGATGTCAAAGGCGATCTCTCGGGACTTGCCGCTTCTGGACGCGAGGATTTCAAACTCCACGAGGCCTTTACCAAGCGCGCCGCAACCATCGGGCTTGACCTTCAATACGACAAATTTCCCGTAACCTTCTGGGACCTTTACGGCGAGCAGGGGCATCCCGTGCGCACCACGGTGTCCGAGATGGGTCCGCTTTTACTTTCGCGCCTTCTCGAACTTACTGATGTGCAAGAGGGCGTTCTGAACGTGGCGTTCCGTGTTGCCGATGAAGAGGGGCTTCCGCTTCTTGATCTCAAGGACCTTCAGGCGCTCCTTTTGTTCGTCGGTGAAAACGCAAAAGATCTTTCCTTGCGGTATGGCAATGTCGCCGTGTCCTCTGTCGGTGCGATCCAGCGCCAGCTTTTGGTTCTTGAAAACCAGGGCGGCAACGAATTGTTCGGAGAACCTGCGCTCGAGCTGTCCGATATGATCCGTTGCGAAGCCGACGGACGCGGAGTTGTGAACCTTTTGGCCGCGGACAAGCTTATGAACAGCCCGCGGCTTTATGCAACGTTCCTGTTGTGGCTTTTGTCCGAGCTTTTCGAGGAGCTTCCCGAAGTCGGAAACCCTGATAAGCCTAAGCTCGTCTTCTTCTTCGACGAAGCGCATCTTTTGTTCGACGATGCGCCCAAAGCTCTTGTCGACAAGGTCGAACAGGTGGCGCGACTTATCCGCTCCAAAGGGGTCGGGGTGTTCTTCATCACCCAGAACCCTGCAGACGTTCCCGATGACGTTCTCGGTCAGCTCGGCAACCGCGTGCAGCACGCGCTTCGCGCCTTTACCGCGCGAGACCAAAAAGACCTCCAGAAAGCGGCCGAGACCTATCGTCCGAACCCGCGCTTCGACACTGCCGAAGCCATCCGCGAAGTCGGAACAGGCGAAGCCGTCACCTCGATGCTCGATCACAAGGGTATTCCAATGATTGTCGAGCGCACCCTGATCCGTCCGCCGTCCTCGCAGCTTGGTCCGATCACCCCGCAGGAACGCGCAGCGATCATGGCGATGTCCCCGATGTCGGGCAAATATGACAAACGGCTTGACCGTGACAGCGCGTTCGAAATGCTCGCCCGTCGTGCCGATGCTGCCGCCAAAGAAGCGGAGGAGGCCGAAGCCCGCGCAGCGCGCGAGGAAGAGGCAGAGCGAGAGTTCAAACAGGCGCGCCGCTATGATGGGGGACGTGCCTCGACAACGACGACCCGTTCGCGCCGCACCAAAGAGCCCGAAAGCCTTGGCGGTGCGCTTGCCGATGCTTTTGTCAAAGAGATGAAAGGAACAACAGGACGCCGCATTATCCGCGGCATCTTCGGCACCATTTTCAAGTCGCGTTAAGCCGAGCTTTGTTCCGTATCAAGGGGCCGGATTTTCAACATGGAAATCCGGTTTTCCTGTTTTTCGAGCACTTCGAAACGGAAACCGTGGAAGCTGAACACCTGACCTACGGTCGGGATCATCTGGGCTTCGTGGATCACAAGGCCGGCGATGGTGTTCGCCTCGTCGTCGGGAAGCGACCAGTCATGCGCCCGGTTGAGGTCGCGGATCGTCGATGCTCCATCGATAATATAAGCGCCATCAGAAGTGAGTGCGAGCGTGTCGTCCTCGTCGACGTCGAACTCGTCCGCAATCTCGCCCACGATCTCTTCAAGGATGTCTTCGAGCGTTATGAGCCCCTGAATGCCGCCGTATTCGTCCACCACCAGCGCAAAGTGCGTCTTGCGTTTGAGGAAGTTGCGCATCTGGTCATCAAGCGTCGTGGTCTCGGGGATGAAGTAAGGCTTCATCGCCACATCGAGCACGTTAAACCGCTTGAGCTCTTCGGGGTCGATCTGACCATCCGAGAGCATCTTATGCATCGCGCGCAGCAGGTCCTTGGCATGTAGGACCCCGACGATATTCTCGGGGTCATCGCGATAGAGCGGCAGTCGCGTATAAGAGCTTGCCAGACATTGCGCCATGATCTCGGTCGCGGGCAGGTTCATGTCTATCATCTCGATGCCCGAGCGGTGGAGCATGATTTCCTCGACAGTGCGATCAGCAAGGTCGAGCGCTCCAAGAATACGGTCGCGGTCTTCCTTTTCGACGATACCCTCGGAGTGCCCGAGTTGGAGTGCGCCCGCGATTTCTTCGCGCACGGCAAGAACGTTGCTGTCGGGATCGGTGCGCACGCCGAAGAGTGCCAGAACACCGCGCACAAGGATTTGCACCGCACTCACGATGGGCGAGAAAATCAGGATCACATAGCTGATGGGACGCGCCACTTTAGAGGCGACGGTCTCGGGGTTGGTGATCGCATAGGTTTTGGGAAGCACTTCGGAAAACACGAGGACGAGAGCCGTCATGGCGAGCGTCGCCAAGGCCACACCGTTTTGCCCGAAAATTTTGGTAAGCACAGCCGTCGCCAGCGAGGTTGCAAGGATATTGACGACGTTATTGCCCAGAAGGATCGAGCCGATCAGCCGCTCCGAATCCTCGGTGACCTGAAGTGCACGTTCGGCGCCGACCGATCCCTTGTCCGCATTGGCCCGCAATTTACCGCGCGACGCGGCGGTCAGCGCGGTTTCTGAACCCGAGAAAAAGCCCGAGAGAACAAGAAGCACAAGGATCGCGAGAGACGTGATCCAGAATGCGCCATCCAAAAGAGAAGCTGTGTCTGTCATGGGCAAGTTATGGGGGTGGAACGGGTGCCGTTCAAGGGGGAGTTACGCTTTGTCCGCAAGAGGATGGTGCTCGAGCACGAGCGCCTTGAGCCTTTCGTCCAGAACATGCGTGTAAATCTCGGTGGTGGCCACATCCGCATGTCCAAGCATCGTCTGGATTGCCCGCAAATCCGCGCCACCCGCAAGAAGATGGGTGGCAAAGGCATGGCGCAGAGTATGCGGCGTCACCGTTGTCGGATCGATTCC
>JALRIK010000132.1 GCA_023255435.1 Marivivens sp. | reverse complement strand
GGATCAAGAGTCTACAGCAAGTCTGTTCCCCGCATCCGCGGGGATGAACCGCTGGCCTTGGCTGTTGCTGCCGTTGCGCTTTGCTGTTCCCCGCATCCGCGGGGATGAACCGTCTGGCTACACGTCTGGCGTATCAGCAACGACCTGTTCCCCGCATCCGCGGGGATGAACCGTGAGAGCGCGACCTTGAGACATAGTTCAGCGCCTGTTCCCCGCATCCGCGGGGATGAACCGCAGCAACCATTCTCCCATGGGCTTTCAGGTTCGGTAAACTCAGTTTTAACAACAGCGGCGGCCGCTTGTGTGTCAATCTAAGGCTCATTTATTACGCAGGGGCCAAAATTTAGGCTGTCAACTTCTACGTTTGTGTATCCAGATTTGTATCTACAGCCAAAAATCTGTTCGAATAAGTATTAAAAAACATTACCTTAAAAGGGAACAGTGGCGGAGAGACAGGGATTCGAACCCTGGGTGGGCTTGCACCCACAACGGTTTTCGAGACCGCCCCGTTCGACCGCTCCGGCACCTCTCCGCGGTCTTGGTGAGGGGCGTTTACTGATACCTCGAAACGGGTGCAAGAGGTAATTTACATTTTTGTGCGAAATCCCTCTCCAAGGTGCTGAACTCTTTGTCATTTGCTTGGAAGTCTCGGCTTGGCCCATTACTATGTAAAGCAGATCGGGGAGTTTTGCAGATGATGAATGCTATAAGAGCCGTTGCTTTTTCCTGTGCCGTGGCAATGCCAGCCGCCGCCGAAGTGCGGCCCGCAGAGGTGGAAGAGCTCTTTGCGCTTCTCGGACAGGACCAGATCGTCGAGGTGATGCGCCAAGAAAGCTTTGCTTATGGAGAGAACATCGCCGAGATGTTCTTTGGCGCGGGCGATGCGGCTTGGGACGCGCAGTTGGAGGCGATCTATCGCGCCGACTGGATGCGCGAACAGTTGATTTCGGGCTTTGCCCGTGAGCTCGACGGCGAAGATATCGGCGCAATCACGGCCTATTTCGAAACCGATCCAGGCGCACGGATTGTCGAGCTTGAGGTCGCAGCGCGCACCGCCATGCTTGATGATGCGGTCTCCGACGCGGCCAAGGCCTCGGGAGCAGAGGCGCTTGCCGATCCTTCTGCCAAAATGCGCCTCATTCAAGAGTTCGTCCACGTGAACGACCTGATCGAAATGAATGTGGTCGGCGGTATGAACGGGAATTATGCCTTCTTTATGGGGCTGCTCGACAATGGTGCATTCGAAGGCCAGACCACGGCCGACACACTTCTGAGCGATGTCGCCAATCAGGAGGCTGAAATCCGCGCCTCGACGACCGAATGGATTTATGGGTTCCTCAACCTTGCCTACAGCCCGTTGTCGGAAGCCGATCTTGAGAATTACATCGCCTTTAGCCGAACCGAGGCGGGCAGGGCGCTCAACAAGGCTCTGTTCGTCGCCTATGACGATCTCTTCAATGCGCTCAATCGTGCGGTCGGGGCTGCGGCGGCGGTGCGGATGAAACAATCCGAACTCTAGGAAAGGCTGGGGTTTTAGGCCTATTGGCTGTTGACTTTTGGGGGAAATCTCACGATAAGCCGCCATCTCGACAGGTCTTCTGTCGGGACACTTGAAAATCTCGCCCAAACGGGCGCGCTGTCAAAGGGTAGCACTTCGGTGCATCGAACGCCTCGCAAGAGGGACCTGCCGACGCGGAAAATGAAGGAATATCATATGTTTGCGGTTATCAAAACCGGCGGCAAACAGTATAAAGTCGCTGCAGGCGACGTACTGCGTGTCGAGAAACTGGCCGCCGAAGCTGGCGACAAAATCCAGTTCAACGAGATTCTCATGATCGGTTCGACCGTTGGTGCTCCGCTTGTTGCAGGTGCCGGCGTTCAGGCTGAAGTGATCGACCAGATCAAAGGCGAAAAGACCATCAGCTTCGTGAAGCGTCGTCGTAAGCACGGCTCCAAGCGTACCCGTGGTCACCGTCAGCAACTTACCCTCGTCCGTATCACCGACATCGTTGAGTCGGGTGCAGACAAGTCGGGTGTAAAAGCTGCGATCGGCGCATCGACCAAGGTCGTCGAAGCTGCCCCGAAGAAAAAGCCGGCTGCAAAGAAAGCAGCTGCCAAAGTAGAGGAGTAATCCCCAATGGCACACAAGAAAGCAGGCGGTTCATCCCGTAATGGTCGTGACTCCGCTGGTCGTCGTCTCGGCGTTAAGAAGTTCGGTGGTGAAGTCGTTGTTGCTGGCAACATCATCGTTCGTCAGCGCGGCACCAAAGTTTGGGCTGGCCAGAACGTAGGCATGGGCAAAGATCACACGCTCTTTGCAACGGCCAACGGCGCTGTAAAGTTCCACACCGGCCTCAAGGGCCGCACCTTTATTTCGGTTCTCCCGGTGGCGGAGGCCGCTGAGTAAGCCGAAACCCTAAAGGTTGCAAAAAATCGGGGATCGGCACTGCCGGTCCCCTTTTTGTTTTTCGTCAGTGACATAAATAGTTCGTAGACGGTGCCTAATGGGAGCGTGGCACAGGTCGTTAGCTTTTCGAGGAGGAAAGCATATGTTGGATAAAACTTGGTCTCAACCTGTCGTTGCGGCAGAGCGTTTCGTGATGCGTCCGCTGCGCAAGTCCGATGCGGGTCTGATCTCTATGTATGCGGCGGACAAGCGCGTGGCACTTGGCACACGCTCGATCCCGCATCCCTTGCCGCCGGGCAGCACCGAAGCCTTTATCGCGCGCGCGCTCAAAGAGGACCGGAGCGAGGATGTCTGGGCGATCGACGGTTCGGATTTCGGCTCATCCGAGGTGATGGGCGTCATCAGTCTCGAGCGGATGGAGCGCAGTCAGAGCGAGATCTTCTATTGGGTCGCGCCTGCGTTTTGGAACACAGGCGTAGCAACGGCTGCGGTTCAGGCCATGGTCGCAGCAAATCCGCACGGCGCGGCGACGCTCTTTGCCGAAGTGTTTCAGGATGCTCCCGGATCGGCGCGTGTCCTGACCAACTGCGGGTTCGAATATCTGGGCGACGCCGAAGCCTTTTCGGTGGCGCGCAA
This sequence comes from Marivivens sp., assembly GCA_023255435.1. Classification (GTDB taxonomy): domain Bacteria; phylum Pseudomonadota; class Alphaproteobacteria; order Rhodobacterales; family Rhodobacteraceae; genus Marivivens. Next base: position 3,051 of record JALRIK010000132.1, on the reverse strand, counting down.
CAGCAAGGTCCCAACCTGGACCTATACGCTCAAGATGTCGCGGTAAAACGCGGCAGACGGGGCGGCATGCGGCTGGCCCCGATGGAAATTCCAAGGGGCCACCGCTCGAACGGTGGCCTTGTTGTCGTTTGGCACGTTGCAAGCCAAGCCGCACCTTGAGAAGCGCTGCCGAATAGACTAGTGCAACAACCTAAGTTTTTATTGAAAGCACCACACATGAAGTTCCTTGATCTGGCAAAAGTTTACATTCGCTCCGGCGCGGGCGGGAACGGATGTGTGTCCTTCCGAAAAGAAAAGTTCATCGAGTTCGGCGGCCCTGACGGCGGCGACGGCGGCCACGGAGGCGATGTGATCGCCGAAGCGGTCGACGGATTGAACACGCTGATCGATTTTCGCTATCAGCAGCACTTCTTCGCCGAGAACGGACGCCCCGGTATGGGCAACGGTCGGACGGGTCCGAGCGGTGACGACATCATCCTGCGCGTTCCCGTCGGCACAGAGATCATCGACGAGGACGAAGAAACCGTCATCGCCGATCTGACAGAGGTTGGTCAGCGCATCGTTCTGGCCAAAGGCGGCAACGGCGGATGGGGCAACCTGCACTTCAAAAGCGCCACGAACCAAGCGCCGCGCCGCGCAAACCCGGGTCAGGACGCGATCGAGCGGACCATCTGGCTCCGGCTCAAGCTGATTGCCGACGCGGGTCTTCTCGGGCTCCCGAATGCGGGCAAATCGACCTTTCTTGCCGCGACCTCCAACGCACGTCCCAAGATCGCCGATTATCCCTTTACCACGCTTGTTCCCAATCTCGGGGTTGTCGCAGTTGACGGTCATGAATTCGTCGTTGCCGATATTCCCGGTCTCATCGAAGGTGCCTCCGAAGGGCGCGGTCTGGGCGATATGTTCCTCGGCCACGTAGAGCGTTGCGCCGTGCTTTTGCATCTTGTGGATGGAACCTCGGGCGATCCAGTGGGCGATTATGAAACCATCATCGGCGAGCTTGAGGCCTATGGCGGCGATCTGGCTGACAAGCCACGCGTGACCGTGCTGAACAAGATCGACACGCTTGACGACGAAGAGCGGGCATTCCTCAAGTCCGAGCTGGAAGAGGCGACGGGCGAGACCGTTCTTTTGATGTCGGGCGCAACGAGCGAAGGCGTCACGGATGTGTTGCGCGCGCTGCGCCGCGAAATCGAAGCGGGCCGCGCTGCCGAACGTGGAGGCGATGAGGAGGATGCGCCTTGGCGACCCTAAGTGAAGCCAAACGGCTTGTTGTCAAAATCGGTTCGGCGCTTCTTGTAAATCGTGTCACCGGCGCATTGCGTCAGGATTGGCTTGTTTCGCTGGCCGAAGATGTGGCGCGGATTAGGGCGCGCGGCACCGATGTGGTGCTTGTGTCCTCGGGGTCGATCGCTCTCGGTCGCGGTGTTCTGGGACTCCCCAAAGGGAACCTTGCGCTTGAACAATCTCAAGCCGCCGCCGCTGTCGGTCAAATTCGCCTTGCGCGGGCCTATGAAGAGGTGCTCGCCCCGCTCGGGATTGTCACAGGGCAGGTGCTTGTCACCCTCGAAGACAGCGCGGACCGCCGCCGCTATCTCAATTCGCGCGCCACGATGGAAACGCTTTTGTCGCTCGGCGTCACGCCGATCGTGAATGAAAACGACACCATCGCGACCGATGAGATCCGCTATGGCGATAACGACAGGCTTGCCGCTCAGGTGGCCGTGACCGTCGGGGCGGATCAGCTTATTCTTTTGTCGGATGTCGACGGTTTTTACAGCGGCAATCCGAACATCGATCCCACCGCCAAGCGTTTCGATGTGGTCGAGCGTTTGACCCCCGAAATCGAAGCCATGGCTGGCGAGGGCGTTTCCGGACTTTCCAAGGGCGGGATGATCACTAAACTTCTTGCTGCGCGGATGGCAACGGATGCGGGTTGCGATATGGCGATTACATTAGGATCGACGATTAACCCTCTGACTGCGCTTGAAAATGGTGCGAACTGCACTTGGTTCAAAGCCCATGTCGATCCGAAAGATGCCCGCAAAAGCTGGATCGGATCGATGAAGCCCAAGGGCAGCGTTCACCTTGATGCGGGCGCGATGACCGCGCTCAAGAACGGCAAGAGCCTTTTGCCCGCGGGTGTGACCTCAGTTCAGGGGCAATTCGGCCGCGGCGATCCGATTGAAATTCTCGGGACGCAGGGCGAGCACTTGGGCATCGGCCTTGCGCGCTATACCGCCGCCGAGGCCCGCTTGATCATGGGGCGCCGCTCTGCCGAGATCGAAAGTATTTTAGGTTACGAAGGTCGAGCCGCGCTCATCCATCGTGACGACATGGTTGTTTAAGGAGAGTGTCATGACGGACGCGATCGATATTTCCGAAATGATGCGTGATCTGGGGTCGCGTGCGCGCGCCGCTGCGACGGTTCTTGCGACCGCGAGTGCCGAGCGCAAACATGCTGCTCTCATCTGTGCGGCCGAGGCCGTTTGGAAAGGCCGCTACGACATCATCGAAGCCAACCTCAAGGATCTCGAGTTCGGCAAGGACAAGGGCCTTAGCGACGCGATGATGGACCGCCTGATGCTAGACGAAGACCGTATTCGCGGGATCGTCGACGGGCTTCGTGCGGTGGCCGAACTGCGTGATCCTGTGGGCGAAGTCATTGCCGACTGGGACCGTCCGACGGGTCTCAACATCCAGCGTGTGCGCACGCCTTTGGGCGTGATCGGCGTGATCTATGAAAGCCGCCCGAACGTGACCGCCGATGCCGCTGCGCTTTGCCTCAAGGCGGGGAACGCGGTAATCCTGCGCGGCGGCTCCGAGAGCTTCCACTCCTCGCGCGCGATCCACGCCTGTATCGTCGACGGTTTGGTCAAAGCCAATTTGCCCGCCGACAGCGTGCAGCTTGTGCCCACGCGTGACCGCGCCGCTGTTCAGGCGATGCTTCATGCGGTCGAATTTATCGACGTGATCGTGCCCCGTGGCGGCAAAGGATTGGTCGGGCTGGTGCAGAGCGAAGCCCGCGTGCCCGTCTTTGCCCATCTCGAA
>JALRIK010000131.1 GCA_023255435.1 Marivivens sp. | reverse complement strand
GAGGACAGCCAGCTCGGCGATTTCATCGAGGACAAGAACGCGATCTTGCCGCTGGATTCCGCCATTCAGGAAAACCTCAAGGAAACGACCACCCGCGTGCTCGCCTCTCTCACGCCGCGCGAAGAGCGGGTTCTGCGGATGCGCTTCGGCATCGGCATGAACACCGACCACACCCTCGAAGAGGTCGGTCAACAGTTCAGCGTGACCCGCGAACGTATCCGTCAGATCGAAGCCAAGGCTCTGCGGAAGCTTAAACACCCAAGCCGTTCGCGCAAGCTGCGCAGCTTTCTCGATCAGTAGCACAAGGCGCCCCCGCAAGGGGGCGTTTTCCTTTGCCGAAGGTGTTGTTCGGCATTTTGAGGGGTGTGCCGGCACGTCCTCCAGCGTTAGACTTATCCCTGTTCTGCTTGTGAAGGTCCCATGTTCAAATCAATCCTCGTCACATTGATGGTATTGCCATCTGCAAGTTTCGCTGCCTGTGTCGGCTCTGAGGCCATGTTCTCCTGCACCTTTAAGAACGGCCAAAAAGCCGTCGACCTTTGTGTCGGTGATGGCTTGGTGAGGTATGCTTATGGGCCTAAGGTCGGGCAGCCCGAACTTGCTTTGAGCCTGAGCGTCACAGATGTGGACTATATCCCTTGGGCGGGGATCGGGCGTTATGTCGGGGAAACGGTGATCGTCCCGAACAACGGCTATAGTTATGAAATCAGCTATAGTTTTGATCGCAACGATCCCAACCGACCAACCGAAGGCGGCATATATGTTTTTCAAGGCGTCGATCAGATCGCGACGCTGACTTGCGATGCGGGCAGCATCACGGCTAGTGATTTTTACCCCCTTTTCCAAGCGCGCGAGGCAGAAGGCCTCTTTTATTGCCTGGAAACAGGAGATTGGGGTGCGCGCTGCGGGGGCTGATATCCGATGAACACCCTGTTTGAAATTCCGACCCGTGGTCAGGGGCTTTACGAGTTCACCCGTGACGTCCTGCGCTGGGCCGAAGGGACGGGCGTGCGGGAGGGGCTTTTGACGCTCTTTGTTCAGCACACCTCTTGTTCGCTCCTAGTCCAAGAGAACGCAGACCCCGAAGTCCGCGTCGACATGCGCGAATATATCGACCGTCTGGTGCCCCCGACGACGGACCCATCGATGTCCTATCTGACGCACACTTACGAAGGCCCCGATGATATGCCTGCGCATATCAAGGCAGCGCTTTTGCCTGTCAGCCTCTCGATCCCTGTAATGGCGGGACGACCTGCGCTCGGCACATGGCAGGGGATATATCTTTTCGAGCATCGTGACCGCCCGCATACCCGCCGTGTTGCTGCTCATATCGGCTAGGGCGCACGTCGTTTGAAGAGTGATCGGTTCAGAAACCGCTTCCCTTGATCTTGGGGGTTCAAAAAGACTCTACCCAAGTTCTAGATGCTCCCCTATAGTGATTGTGGATAAGTCGGGGGATAACTCGACATCAATAAGAGCGGTAAAGAATGAGGACAGGCCCATGCGTTGCCCGTTTTGTGGAAACGTCGATACTCAAGTAAAAGACTCGCGCCCTGCCGAGGATCATGTCGCCATTCGGCGTCGTCGCTTCTGCCCTGCTTGCGGTGGACGTTTCACCACCTATGAGCGGGTCCAGCTGCGTGATCTCGTGGTGATCAAATCGAATGGACGTCGCGAGGATTTCGATCGTGACAAGCTCGAGCGGTCGATCCGGATCGCGCTCCAGAAGCGCCCCGTCGAGCCTGAGCGTATGGATCAGATGATCTCGGGGATCGTGCGCCGGCTCGAGAGTATGGGCGAGACCGATATTCCATCGAGCACCATCGGCGAGATCGTGATGGAAAGCCTCGCTCGGATCGACGCTGTTGCTTACGTGCGTTTTGCTAGCGTTTACAAGAACTTCCAAGCTGCCGGTGACTTTGACAAGTTCATCGACGAGCTGCGGCCAGACAGCAAATCGGACGAGTGACACAAGCGAGCGACGAACGCTTTATGCACATGGCCCTGTCGCTTGGTCGGCGGGGTCTTGGTCGCGTCTGGCCCAACCCTTCGGTTGGTTGCGTCATCGTCAAGGACGGGCGCGTTGTCGGGTGTGGACATACGGCGACGGGCGGTCGACCGCACGCTGAACCCCAAGCTCTTGCAATGGCGGGGGAAGCGGCGAGAGGAGCGACGGCCTATGTCACACTCGAACCCTGCGCCCACCATGGCAAAACCCCACCCTGTGCCGAGGCATTGATTGCGGCGGGTGTCGCGCGGGTCGTCATTGCCTGTGAAGACCCTGACCCTCGGGTCAACGGCGGCGGGAGCGCGATGCTGCGCGCCGCAGGGATCGACGTCACAGTGGGGGTGTGCGAAGCCGAGGCGCGCCGCGATCACGCAGGCTTCCTGAGCAAGGTGGAGCGCGGTCGGCCGATGGTCACGCTCAAGCTGGCGATGACGTTGGACGGACGTATCGCAACCGCGAGCGGCGAAAGCCAGTGGATCACCGGTCCCGATGCGCGGCGGCGCGTGCATATGCAACGCGCGGCCCATGACGCGGTTTTGGTTGGGGCAGGCACCGTCCGAGCGGATGATCCAACACTCACGGTGCGGGGGCTGGGGATCACGGATCAGCCTGCACGCATCGTGATGAGTGCAAGTGGCGACTTGCCGAAATCATGCAATCTCACGCGCACTGCGGTCGAAATACCGGTCTTTCTTTGTCATTCCGCAACCTCGGATGTGTCCGACTGGGTCGCTGCGGGTGTGCGCTCGATCCCGTTAGCCGATGGCACGGACTGCACCGAGGCATTGACCGCCTTGGGCGAATTCGGACTCACGCGTGTCTATTGCGAAGGCGGCGGCAAACTTGCGGCATCGCTCCTGCAAGCAGGGCTTGTGGATCATCTGGTCCTGTTCACTGCAGGTAAAGTGATCGGTGCGGATGGGCGCGCGGGGTTGGGCGATCTCGGTCTCGAGCGGCTTGCCGATGCGCCGCAATTCACGCTCGTGAGCAGTGAGACCATCGGCCCCGATGTCATGACGGTTTGGCGCAAAGCCTAGCGCCAAAGGGCTGCGGCGGTGGCCCAGCCTCCTTGGAGCTTCGACAAAAGCCTGTTTGTGAAGGTGGAAGGGTGGAGATCACCTTGAGCCAGTCGCGAGACGGCAATTTCGGGTGGGCAGGGGCGCCCTGTCAATGGATCGAAATACCTCGGATAGTCGATCAAGACCGCATGGACCAAGCCAATGAGATCAGGCCGCGCGCCGCGCCGCGCGATCGGCATCGCGCGGTCGTCGGTGAGGCCCCATCCGCTATAGAACGGCTGGCCGAGGCAGGTCACGGATTTGCCGCGCAACAGTGCCTCGAACCCGAGGGTGGAGGTCATTGTCCAGACCTCGTCTACCCCTGAGAGCGCGGCAATCGGATCGGTTGCGGTCAAGACAGCATCGGCGAGGGTTTCAGGCTCGGGGACATGCCCCTTTCGCAAACCTGCTTCGACGTCCGGATGCGGTTTGTAAAGGATGACGGCGGCGGGATTGGCCCTGCGAGCCGCTTCTAGTAGTTCCTGATTGGTGCGCACCCCTTGGGTCCCCAGAAGGATCGAGGCGTCGTCCTCGACCTGTCCCGGCACCAGAATGCGCCGACCCGCAGGAAGACCCGCAGGCAGGGCCGCGCCGCCGAGGTTATATTTGCTGAGGTTGCTCTTTGTGATGGCGCGGAGGAGCGCTGCGGCTCTTTGGCGGGCGTGGTCGGAGAGCGTGACCGAGGCTTCGATCAAATGTTCGAGGCGGCTTGGCTGGTTCGGGTCGTAGTAGATCCCCAGATCATCAAGCGCGAGGCTGAGTGGCGGTGTAAGGGCCGCGCCCAATCCGCGCGAGCGCAAGAAGCCGTCCTCGACACGGATTGCGCCTGCTGCTGCAAGATCCTCGGTGATCTTGCCCGCCCAGCACATGAGCCTTGCACCATGTCTTTCTGCCTTGGCGGCCGCAATTGAAGGTCGGGCAAATCGCATGGGTTCGGTGCTGCCGAAGAAGCGCTGCAGAGGCTGTCGCTTCCAAAGGCGCATATGCGTTGCGACCCAGCCGCGATGGTCTTCGCGCCATGCTCTGACCTCGGCTTCGAGGGTGTTCAGGGCCTCTTCGAAGGTGCACAGGCGGTCGTGGTACGGGTCATACCAGACGGGATAGAGGATCATCGCAGCCGCAAAAAGCTGTGCCCGCGTCAATCTGCGTTGCCGTCTTGCAAGCGGAACGCGATCCTGCGTCAACCCCCAACCCGAGTAGAAGGGCTGTCCGTAAACATTCGGTTTGTGCCCTGCCAATATGGCCTCGAACCCGAGCTGCGAGGATACGGTGTAGACGGCAATCGCACCTTCGAGCAAAGCCTGCGGCGCGACATTGCGGTCGAAAAGTTCGGTATTGGCATCACAATCTTCGGCGCGAAGATATCCGTCTCGCGCTCCGCCGAGGGTTTCGGGATGTGATTTGATCAGGATTTTCGCGCCCGGATAGGCCTCGCGCGCGTCAAAGAGCATTTCGCGAAAGGTGTTGCGGTTCGCGTGGCTCGCCGTAACAGAGGCGTCGCCCTTGGTTTGATCGACGACAAGCACATATCCTGCGGCGGGGATTTCTGCCTCTGGATCGTGTCCGTTGTACTTGCTCAAATGCCCGCGCCTGAGCCGGTCCATCCCAGCACGGGCTCGTTCGAGAAGATGGGTGTCGTCGAGCGGATGTGTCTTGAGGAGTGTCTCAAGATCGCTCGGGGTTTCGGGATCGAAATGCAGGCCAGTTTTATCGACATGAAGCCCGAGAGGAGGCTCTTTGCCAAGTCGCGCTGGCAGGACCGACCGCAAGAAGGCATCTTCGATGCGAACCACCTTGTGTCCTGTCTTTGCGGCTATGGCCTCGCCTCTGGGCGAAGTCGGCGACTGCCCCCATACGCCGACGAAGTCTTGGGGGGCTTTGGGAAGGCCGATCGTGACGTCGAAGCCCGAAAGTTCGAGTATTCGGCGTATGCGGGTTTGGGTGAGAAAACCGCCATTATAGACAAAAAGACGCCGCCGAGAGGGTTCGGCGGCGTCCTGAAATGTGTCCCGATCGGGCATTACTGCGCGTTGGCGTTATTGGCTGCGGAGGTCAGTCCGGTCACCGAACTCAGCGTGCCTGTCAGAGCCGAGATCGTCTTGTTGAACTGAACAATCGGGGCTTCGGTCACGTAAACCGTGTCTTCGTCACGGATTGCAAAGTCACGTGCCATGAACATGCCGTTGGGTTTGGTCAGATCAAGCACATAGACCACACGCTGCGAGCCCGTCAGATCGGTGCGTCCCGTCAGTGCGTTTGCAATCTCAGACGGTTCGTTGCGGAACACGAAGACGCCTGTGGGGTCAGCGGTCGACGAGCTTAGGCCGCCCACTTGGGCAAGCGCTTCGATTGCCGAGATCGTGCGGCTCTCGAAAGGCACCTCGGTTTGCGATCCCGTGGCTCCGAGCGCGGTAAAGCTGCGTTGGTCGGCTTCAATGATAATGCGGTCACCGCCGCGTAGGGCGATGTCGTTCGCGGGATGATCATAAAGGTCCTGGAACCAGACGGTCCCGACCTTGTCGCCGCGCACCACTTTGACAAGCGCGATTTCGGGTTCGATGCTCACGCCGCCCGCAGCGGCAAGCATGGCCGAAAGCGTGCGGGTCGGGCGTTCGATCGGGAATACACCCTGACCAGAGGCGCCGACGATGGAAACGGTTGCTCCGTCCCCCGCAAGACGGCGGACCTGCACCTGAGGATCAGGTGTCTGATCGCCGAGCTTTTCGGTGATCAGGCGGCGGATTGCTTCGGGGGTGTTGCCTGCGGCGCGGATGCGACCTGCATAGGGAACAAAGATGAAGCCCGCGCCGTCGACCTGCACTTCGTCGAGCACGGTGGCATTCTGGCCTTGCGGCACGAGAAGCCCGTCATCGACGTTCTCCCAGATCGTAAGGCCAAGCACGTCACCCGGCTGGATCGTATCGGAGCCGACGATACCTGCGTTCAGGAAAGCGTCATCGAACCCGTAAGAGGGTGCAACCGACGCGATATAGTTCACGCGGTCATCCACGGTGATGATAAAGCTGTCGCCTTCTCGCAGGACGGAACCCGCGAAGATTTCCGACTTATTCGGACCCGAACGGGGCAAGGCCGCACAGGATGCGGTAAGGGCGATTGCGGCAACGAGTGCCGCGCCTCTTGCGAGACGCAAACGGTTGGAGTTCACTGCTCGCTCTCCTCGACCTATGTTATTCTGCCTCAAGTTTTGTCTCTAAAGTATCGAAATACGATCCGAAAATCCAGAACGAAGCCCGAGGTGGTGGCGGTCAGGGG
>JALRIK010000130.1 GCA_023255435.1 Marivivens sp. | reverse complement strand
CGGAGCCAAATCGGGTCCCGACTATATCGACCCGCAGTTTCATTCCGCCGCCTGCGGTGCTCCTTGTCTCAACCTCGATGCATGGGCCATGACGCCCGAACGCATCCTGTCCTTGACCCAAGGGCCGCTTGTGATCGAAGGGGCGATGGGTCTTTTCGACGGCGCTCCACCACATGGCAAAGGCGCGACGGCGGACCTTGCACGGCTTTTGCGATTGCCCGTGATACTCGTCATCGACGCGGCACATATGGCCCATTCGGTCGCAGCGGTCCTGCGCGGTTTTGCAAGCCATGACCCCGCGGTTCGCATCGGCGGCGTCATCCTCAACAAAGTCGGCTCGCCGCGTCACGAAACGATGCTTCGCAGCGCACTCGAGCAGCTTGGAATTCCGGTGCTGGGCGCGATCCAGCGAACGCCCACCATCACCCAGCCTTCGCGACATCTCGGGTTGGTCCAAGCTCTCGAACACACCGATCTCGAAGCCTTTATCGAAGCGGCAGCGCGCCTTGTGGCGGACACCGTCGATCTTGAGGCGGTCGTCTCGCTTATGGCGCCCCTACCCGAAAGCCCGACACTAACCCCGCGCGCGCCTGCTCAACGGATTGCTGTCGCCAGAGACGAGGCCTTTGCCTTTGCCTATCCGCACCAGCTCGGGGATTGGCGCGCGGCGGGTGCCGAGATCACCTTTTTCAGCCCCTTGGCCGACGAAACCGTGCCCACGGCCGATTTTGTCTTTCTCCCCGGCGGCTATCCCGAACTGCACGCAGGTCGTCTGGCCGCCAACCATCGCTTTCTGGATTCTCTCAGGAATGCCGCGCAAGACACTGTTATCTATGGTGAATGCGGAGGGTATATGACCTTGGGCGATGGGCTCATCGACAAAGATGGCGTCCGGCACCAAATGGCGGGGCTTCTATCGCTCGAAACCTCGTTCGAAACGCGCAAGCTACACCTCGGGTATCGGACTTTGACCGCGAAGCACGGGCCCTATCAAGGCCATGCAAAGGCTCATGAATTCCACTATGCAACAACGTTGCGGGCCGAGGGCGATCCTCTTTTTGCCGCCAAAGATGCCGAAGGAAACGACCTCGGTGCGATGGGATTGCACAAGGGAAATGTCTTCGGGTCCTTTGCCCATATCATAGATTTTTGATTATTCGGCTGGACAACCCCGAACCGCCTCAATACCGATTTGGGCATGATGGACTCAGCCTATACCGATGACCGCCGCGCGAAGCGCAACGTAGCCGTTCTTGTCGGAGCGCAAGCGATTATCGGTGCGCAAATGCCAATGATCTTTGCAATCGGCGGCCTTGCAGGGAGTATGCTGGCTCCGAACCCCTGTCTTGCGACGCTGCCGATCTCGGTGATCGTGTTCTCGTCGATGACCACCGCGCCATGGCTTTCGCCCTTGATGCAGCAGAACGGGCGGCGCTTTGGCTTCATGCTCGGGGCCTTTTCGGGCATGGTCGGCGCAATGATCAGCGCCTTGGGGCTCTATATGGGGAACTTTTACCTGTTCCTTGTCGGTGCCTATTTCACCGGTATCTATATGTCCGCCCAAGGCTTCTATCGGTTTGCCGCCACGGATACGGCGTCTGACGCGTTCAAGCCCAAGGCCATTTCCTACGTGATGGCGGGCGGGCTGGCTGCGGCCATCGTCGGCCCGCAGATGAACAAGGTCATGATGAACGCGCTCGTCATTCCTTTCCTTGGAAGTTATCTGTCGGTGATCGTGCTCAACCTGATCGGCATGGCGCTCTTTATGGCGCTCGATCTGCCCAAAGGCAGCAAGAACGCCCCGACAAACGCCACCGAAATGGTTGCCCGCTCCCGCAAGGAAATGCTGCGCGACCCCAATATCATCGTCGCGATCATCGTCGGCATGGTGTCCTATGCGCTGATGAACCTTGTCATGACCTCGACGCCGCTTGCGGTGGTCGGCTGCGGGTTCGGCGCAAGCGACGCGAACGATATCGTCTCGGCCCATGTTCTTGCGATGTATATCCCGTCGTTCTTTACCGGTCATCTTATCGCCCGTTTCGGGGTCAAGTCGATCATGACCCTCGGGCTCTTCATCCTCGCTTGCGCAGGGGCGGCAGCGCTCGCCGGTGTCGAACTCTCCGAGGCGGGACAGCCCAGCCTAGTGAGCTTTTACGCAGGCCTGATCCTGTTGGGTATCGGTTGGAACTTCGGCTTTATCGGGGCGACATCGATGCTTGCCATGGCACATAAACCGCACGAGCGCGGTGTTGTTCAGGGCATGAACGATATGATCGTCTTCGGCTGCGTCACGCTCGCCTCGCTCGCGTCTGGCGGTCTGATGAACTGCTCGGGCGGCTCACCGATCGAAGGCTGGACAGCCGTGAACCTTGCGATGCTGCCCTTCCTTGCTTTGGCAGGCGGCGCGCTCATCTGGCTCACGATGCGGCCACAGACAAATGACTAAGCGGTATACGACCAATTATACCGATACGCTGATCCTCGTGGCCGAGGACTGCAAGGTGGCCCAAGGCACGGTGCCGACAAAAGCAGGCACTATTGCTGCGCTCCAATACGAATTGCTCCGCGATGCGCCCTATGCTCTTACAAGCGACGCGCTTTTGATTGCGGTCGAGGCACGGCGCAAAGACATCCCGAGCGATGAGTTGGACGCCCTTGCCGATGTCTTTCACAGCCGCGGCCAAGCCTGTCTTCGTGCCTCGCCCTTGGCCAAAACCTATGGTTGGGGGTTTCATCATGACGCCGAGGGCAAGGTCGCCTTAGTCGATATGTCCTCGCCGCGTTACGCCGCCCTCATCGAAGACGAAGAGACCGCCAAAACAAGGGCCATGCGGTCGAGCCGCTAGATCACCACGTCCCGCGCAGCGTGCGCCAGACAAGACTTGCCCGACGTTGAAATTCGGATGTGCCAAGCGTGCCTTCGGCGACACGCAGCGGCTCGCGCGCCGCTTGGCGTAAGATCGCTTTCGCCCGCCACGCCGCCCGCAGCGCGGGATCGGCTGTGCCGAACGATCCTTTGACCCCCGACAGATCGGCAATCGCCGCTGTCGCCAGAGCGGCCACCGCCTCGGGTCTTCCGTCAGGCAGCGGCGCCCAGCCCCGCGCCTCAAGGTCTGGAACAGCCATCAACCAAGAGGCCAAGGCCGATGCACGTCCGACTTTGCGGATATCGGCTTGACGGTTTTTCGGAGCGCCAAGTGCAAAGGCCGATGCCCACATCAACCCGCCACCCGTTTTTTCCAGATAATCAAAGAGCTGTGTATCGTCGTCGTAGGTTTCTTTGTAAATGTCCCAGCGCCGCGCCTCGACCATCTGATCGAGAACCATGGGATCAAGCCCCGTCTCGACCACCAACTCGGCCAAGGGCGTCGAGACCTCATGCGCGCGCACCGGACCGCCATTGGCGATCTCTTCGATCACATCGCGCCACCACTGAAGCCGCATTTCGGCGATCATCGGCTCTTTGGTCATCCAAGGTGCGCGGGCCACTTCGAGGTTGAACGCATAGAGCACAAAAAGACGCCCGCGCACGTCGGCGGGCGCGGCCATCGCCGCCAGAAACCGATCCGGATCGCCGCGTTCCACGAGGGCGGCACATGCATTCACGCTCATCGTTTGTCCTCAGGCCGTGGCCGCGCCATCGCGCCAGAGTTTCCAGTTGATCGCATCGAGAAGCGCCTCGAAGGAAGCATCGATCAGGTTCTGCTTGACGCCGACGGTGGACCAACGACGCCCTTTGGAATCCTCAAAGTCGATGATCACGCGGGTGATCGCCTCGATGCCGCCACTGGTGATCCGCACCTTGAAGTCTACAAGCTCCATATCCTCGATCAAGGCTTGATAGGGTCCAAGGTCCTTGGCCAATGCGTTCGAGAGCGCATTGACGGGTCCGGCATCCTGTTCCTTGTCGGCATGTTCGTTTTCGTAAAAGCTCGTCACCTTTTGCGTGCCGATCCAGACCGAAACGACGGCCTCGGAGACCGTGATCACTTCGCCTTTGGCATTGCGGCGGCGCTCGGAAATCACGCGATAGCGATCCACATCGAAGAAGGGGCGCGGCTGATAGAGCATCTCGCGCGCGAGGAGCTCGAACGAGGCTTGCGCAGTGTCATAGGAATAGCCCTGCGCCTCGCGTTCCTTGATCACATCGAGAAGACGCGCCAATGCGGGATCTTTGGGGTCGACCTCGATCCCCGCTTCAGCCAAGCGGCTGCGCAGATTCGATTGACCCGCCTGATTGGACATCGGGATGATACGGCTGTTGCCCACTAGCGAAGGCTCGACGTGCTCGTAGGTCGTTGGGTCCTTGAGGATCGCGCTCGCGTGGAGCCCCGCTTTGTGTGCAAAAGCCGAAGCCCCGACATAGGGCGCCTGTTTTGCAGGGACGCGGTTCAGGATATCATCGAGCATACGGCTGGTTTTGCGCAGACCGACAAGCGCTTCGCCACTTACGCCCGTGTCATAGGCCGATTTGTAAGGCTCTTTGAGAAGCAGGGTCGGAATGATCGTGGTGAGATTGGCATTGCCGCACCGCTCGCCAAGACCGTTCAGCGTGCCTTGGATCTGGCGCGCGCCCGCATCCACAGCGGCAAGGCTATTGGCGACCGCATGGCCTGTGTCGTCATGGGTGTGGATACCGATATGGCTCCCCGGGATGCCCGCTTCGATCACTTTGCCGACGATCTCTTTGACCTCCGAAGGCAGCGTGCCGCCGTTGGTGTCACACAAGACAACCCAGCGTGCCCCCGCGTCATAGGCCGCACGGGCCGCTTTGAGCGCATAGTCAGGATTGGCTTTATAACCGTCAAAGAAATGCTCGGCATCAAAGAGCGCCTCGCGCCCTTCGGCCACCATATGCGCAACCGAAGCGCTGATATTCTCTAGGTTTTCCTCCAAAGTGATCCCGAGCGCGGTGGTCACGTGGAAATCGTGGGTTTTGCCCACCAGACAAACCGCAGGGGTGCCCGCATTCATCACAGCCGCCAGCACATCGTCATTCGCGGCAGAGCGCCCCGCCCGTTTGGTCATGCCAAATGCGGTAAGGGTCGCGCGGGTCTTGGGGGGCGCGTTGAAAAAATCGCTGTCGGTCGGGTTCGCACCGGGCCAGCCGCCTTCGATGTAATCGACGCCAAGACGATCAAGCGCCTCAGCGATACGGTTCTTTTCGGCGGTCGAGAACTGCACCCCTTGGGTCTGTTGCCCGTCGCGAAGGGTCGTATCAAAGAGATAAAGCTTTTCCTTGGTCATAGTAGACCCTCCAGTTTCGCGGCATCAAAGCCCGCGCTCGGTGCAAGCTCGACGCCTGCTTTGGACATACGCACTTCGACGCCCGCATCGAGGAGCGCGGTCTTCAACGCATCAACGGCCGAGAAGTCCTTAGTTTCCATGGCTGCGATGCGCAGAGTGGCGAGCTTGTCAGCAAAAGGAGACAGATCAATGCCTGCTTCCACCCACTCTCCCATTTCAGGAAGCAAAAGGCCAAGCATCTGGGTCGAGGCAAGCATCACTCCCTTTTCAAAGAAACAATCCTTTTGCGGGTTGGCAGCGATCTCTTTGGCCATCGCGTGCAGACGGGTTATCGCACCAGCGGTATTGAGGTCGTCGGCAATTGCGTCAACCACATCCTGATCGGCGCCGCTTGCCTCGGCGCCCTCCAAAAGTTTGCGCCAGTTGCGTAGGGTTTGCTCTGCCTCTTGGCGCTTTTTCTCGGTCCAATCCATCGGTTTGGAGTAATGCGTCGAGAGCATCACGAAACGGATCACCTCGCCCGCTACGCCCTGATCCAGAAGATCGCGGACGGTAAAGAAGTTGCCCAAGGACTTGGACATCTTCTTACCCTCTACCTGTAGCATCTCATTGTGACGCCAGAACCGCGCGAACTCGCCGTGCGGATGGGCGCATTTTGACTGGGCAATCTCGTTTTCATGGTGCGGGAACTGAAGGTCATTTCCACCCCCGTGGATGTCGAAAGACGCCCCGAGAAGCTCGTAGGACATGGCCGAGCATTCGATATGCCATCCAGGCCGTCCACGTCCCCATGGGCTATCCCATCCGGGAGTATCGGCATCGGACGGCTTCCAGAGGACGAAATCCATCGGGTCCTCTTTGAACGGAGCAATCTCGACCCTTGCGCCTGCGATCATGTCGTCGACCGAACGCCCCGAAAGGGCACCATAGTCCTTATAGGACCGCACCCGAAAGAGCGCGTGTCCTTCCTTTTCATAGGCATGTCCGTCGGCGATCAGCTTTTCGATCATGGCAATCATCGCCCCGATCCATTCGGTCGCGCGCGGCTCTTGGTTTGGACGCAGCGCCCCGAGCGCATCCATATCCGCGTGATACCAGCCGATGGTTTCCTCTGTCCGTTCGGCAATCAGCTCTTCAAGTGTGCCCGAAGCCCCCGCTTCTTTACGGGCCAGTGCGGTCGCGTTGATCTTGTCGTCCACATCGGTGAAGTTGCGCACATAGGTCACCGCATCCGCGCCGTAGATATGGCGTAGCAGACGATACAGTACATCAAACACTAATACTGG
>JALRIK010000012.1 GCA_023255435.1 Marivivens sp. | reverse complement strand
AAGCTTGCCGTGACCGATTTCACGACGACCCGGCGAACCGACGCGGCCCACTTCGCCAACCGAATACGGAGGGAAGTTGTAGTGCAGCAGGAAGTTCGAGCGGAAGTTACCATGCAGCGCGTCGATGATCTGTTCGTCGTCGCCCGTGCCGAGCGTGGTGATGACCAGACCTTGGGTTTCGCCGCGGGTGAACAGCGCCGAACCGTGGGTGCGCGGCAGAATGCCGGTTTCGCAAACAATCGGGCGGACCTGATCGAGGGCGCGGCCATCGATACGCTTGCCTTCTTTGACGACAGTGCCGCGAAGCACGCTCGACTCGAGCTTTTTGAGGGCCGAACCGAGGTTGGCATCTTCGAGCTGTTCTTCGGTCAGAGAAGCTTTGATCGCTTCTTTGGCGGCCGAAACAGCAGCAACGCGCTCTTGCTTGTTGGTGATCGCATATGCGGCGCGCATCTGCTCTTCGCCAGCGGCCTTAACAGCTTCGTAGAGGTCCGAATAATCGGGAGCAACGAAGTTGAAGGGTTCTTTTGCGGCATCTTCGGCCAGATCGATGATCAGGTCGATAACGGGCTGGATTTGCTCATGCGCAAAGGTAACAGCGCCGAGCATTTCGGCTTCGGAAAGCTCGTAGGCTTCCGATTCAACCATCATCACTGCGTTCTTGGTCCCAGCAACAACGAGGTCGAGACGCTGCTCGGGGTTGTTGCGAAGGTTGTCCATATCGTCAACCGAGGGGTTGAGAACGTATTCGCCGTTCACAAAGCCGACGCGGCATCCGGCAACGGGGCCCATGAAGGGAACGCCCGAAATTGTGAGCGCAGCCGAAGCCGCAATCATTGCAACAACGTCGGGGTCATTGACGAGGTCGTGCGACAGAACAGTGCACATAACCAGAACTTCGTTCTTGAAGCCGGGTGCAAAGAGCGGGCGCATCGGACGGTCGATAAGGCGCGCAGTCAGCGTCTCTTTCTCGGTCGGACGTGCTTCACGCTTGAAAAAGCCGCCCGGAATCTTACCGGCGGCGTAGTATTTCTCTTGGTAGTGAACAGTTAGCGGGAAGAAGTCCTGCCCCGGCTTTTGTTCTTTAGCGAAAGTCACGTTGGCCATGACCGAGGTTTCGCCGAGGGTGGCAATTACCGTGCCGTCAGCCTGACGGGCAACCTTGCCGGTTTCCAGAGTAAGGGTTTCATCGCCCCACTGGATCGATTTTTTAACTTCGTTGAACATCTAGCGTATCCTGGTTGGGAGCACTCCCGCCCCTGCGGGTCTCCCGTTTGCATGGTGGCCCCATTGCCACCGACCTTTTCATCCTAATTCGAGCGCCAAGGTCAAAACGCAACGTCTCAGATGTGGGGCGCATACATGAAAACAAGGCATTTGGAAAGCATTGGTTTCGAGCGCCATTTTTGTCGCGCTTCCTCTCGGGAGGCGAAAATGAAAACGCCCGCTCTTGCGAACGGGCGTTTGTAATCCGAACCTTGCGGTTAGATTAGCGGCGCAGGCCAAGACGCTCGATGAGCGACTGGTAACGTGCTTCGTCCTTGCCTTTGACATAGTCCAGAAGCTTGCGGCGCTGAGCAACCATCATAAGAAGACCACGGCGGCCGTGGTTGTCTTTCTTGTGGGTTTTGAAGTGCTCGGTCAGAGTCGCGATGCGCGACGAAAGAATTGCAACCTGAACCTCGGGGGAACCGGTGTCACCTTCTTTGGTGCCGAATTCTTTGATGAGGCGAGTCTTTTCTTCTGCAGTAATCGACATCGGGGTCTCCTTTTAAATCAAGGGGTTATGGCGCAGGCCGGGATGTCGTCCAGCAAGGCCCTTGGAGGATCGAATGGTGAGTCTCACCAACCGATGCGCGCTCTTAGTCGAAAAGACCTATAAAGAAAAGAAATTTCCTTTCTCTCATAAAGCTTCAAAGCGAATGGCGCCGAGATCTAGGTTCGTCGAGCCTTGAAGATAGACCAAGGGTTTCCCGTCGCCGAAAATCATGATGCCGCCGCTATCGGCCTCGGCCGAAAGGGCGGGTTGGGCGCTTTGTGCGGGATATCCGATGATGATCGTGTCCTCGTCAGTCATATCGTCGATCACCACGGGCGCGTCATATTCGGACAAGACGGCGATATTGTCGCTTCCGCTTCCGCTGTTCACATGATCGCCGGCGCCCGCAATGATCCAGTCCTCTCCTGCACCGCCATTGAGGAAATCCTTTTGCGGGGCTGTCTCTCTGCCGTCGAGAATGTCGTTTCCGTTTCCGCCGAAGATCAAGTCGGACCCTTGCCCGCCGATTAGAAAGTCATCGTCGTAGTAGCCGTGAAGCGTATCATCTCCGTCGCCGCCAACGAGGGTATCGTTCCCCATGCCGCCAATCAGCGTATCCGCGCCGTCTCCCCCCTTTAGGAAGTCATTGCCAAGATGCCCTGCAAGGTAGTCATCGCCAGCCAGTGTAGAAAGAACATCGTTCAAAGGACCACCGTTCACGACCATGTCGGTTTGATCGGGCGGGGTCTCTGTATCGGTCTCTTCCGGCGCGGTGGGCATTGCGATGCCGGCAAGCGCGAAACCGATCAGGCTCAGGAGCAAAAGCATTTCTACCTCGAACAACATTGGAATGTGTTGGAGGTTTAACCGTGCAACGGCTCGTTAACCGACGATTAACTTAGAAAATGGTTAACGGGGGTGCCAGATTTCAGGCTGGACGGAATAGCCGATATAGAGCGGATGCTTCGGATGTCCTTGCTTGGTCAGGCCGAGCGAATAGAGATCCTTGCCCGTGTTTCGGAGGATCTTTTCGACAGAAGTGCCTCGCAAAAGATGGTCCCCATGTGCCCCCCAAGCGCAAACGATTTGGTCTTTGCCGTCACGCACCCAGTCAACTGCGCTTTGACGAATGGTCTCGTCGTTCATTGGCCCGATGGGATCGGCTGCAGCGCGCATTTTCTGCGGATCGGTGTCGCGCCATGCAAAAATATTCGTGACGCGAAATCCGCCGAACCCGAGCGCCCGTGCGCGGCGCTCGCAACGCTCGACCGTCGGGTCGTTCTGGATTTCTGTTGCGGTCGAGGGGTTCAACATCACAAAGAGAGCCCGCGCACCGCGCTCTTCCCAAATACGGGTCAGGCTATAGCGATAGTTCTCGCAGTCCGAATAGACGGCTTCGGAGACCGCATCATCTTTGGTGAAAAACCGTGTGATCATGCTGACGGCCTAGGCGTCATGGACAAAAACGCGGCTTGGATGAAGTTCGCCGGACTTGAAAACACCGACCGCGATCGCTTGGCCTTCGTAACTTGCCCAACATTCTTCACCGTATTCGACGTCATGAGCGAGAACCATTGCGGCATTGCCGTTGCGCAGTTTGTTAATACTCTCGGGCGGCACGCGCACTTCGGTCAGATCTGCGAGACCCACTTCGAGAGGTTTCAAATAGGCGTCAAGTTCGGGCGTTTTGGCGAGCGCGTCGATGGTCTCGAGGCTCAGACCCTCTGCCACATCGAAGGGACCCGACCAAATGCGGCGAAGCCATTCCACATGGCCAAAGCAGCCCAGTGTTTCGCCCAGATCGCGCGCGATCGAACGGACATACCCGCCTTTGCCGCAGGTCATCTCCAAAAGCACATGTTCGGGATCGGGCCGGTCAATCATCAGCAGTTCTTCAACCCAAAGCGGGCGAGGCGCGATTTCAAAGTCTTCATCGTCACGCGCAAGTTTATAGGCGCGCTGGCCATCGATCTTAACGGCCGAAAACTTGGGGGGAACCTGCATGATGTCACCGAGAAACTTGCCCAAAGCCGCTTTGATTTCGTCATCAGTCGGGCGTTTATCCGAACGCGCGATGACTTCCCCTTCGGCGTCATCGGTGTTGGTTGCTGCGCCCAGAGTGACCGAAAACTCGTAAGCCTTGAGCGCATCGGTGATGTAGGGGATGGTTTTAGTGGCTTCACCAAGCGCGACGGCGAGAACCCCCGTCGCTTCGGGGTCGAGCGTGCCCGCATGTCCCGCCTTCTTCGCGCCGAAAGCCCAGCGGACTTTGTTAACGACCGCCGTCGAGGTGATCCCAGCCGGTTTGTCGATCACCAGCCAACCCGAAATATCGCGGCCTTTGCGCTTGCCCATGTTTGCCTCCGCCTTTGTGCAGGGGCGCCTGCTAGTCGAGACAGGCGCTTGGGTCAATCAAGAGAACTCAGTCCTCGTCGTCCCCGAGGTCGTCGTCGAGGTCTTGACGCACGTGCTCGTCCGCGAACATGCGGCGCGTGTCGTCCATCCGGTCAAACGTCTCGTCGATCTCGAAACGGAAATCAGGCGCGTATTTGAGTGTGATGTTCCGCACGATCTGATGGCGGATTTCGGCCTTGTTGCGGCGAAGCGCTGCGAGCGCTTCATCCTTGCCCTGCCCACCGAGCGGAAGGACATATGCCGTCGCGTGCTTGAGATCGGGCGAGCACCGCACTTCCCCAACGGTTATGGACATGCGCCCGAGATCGGGATCATGCACGTCGCCTCGTGCGAGCACATCAGAAAGTGCGCGACGCAGCATTTCGCCAACGCGAAGTTGACGCTGAGAGGGGCCGGAGCCTTCGGAGAAACGGTTCTTTGCCATAACGCCCATGTAAGCGGATGCTGCGCTCTTGCCAAGCGAGGCTTTGACGTGCAGTCAGTGGATTAGCAGATTTTACCGCTACGGAAGGTTGGAACATGTCGAATTCGCCGCTCATTGTGGTTACGGGTGCATCGGGTCGTATGGGTCGGATGCTCATCAAGCTCATCACTGAGTCGGGATCGGCGAAGCTCAAATCCGTGGTCGAGCGGAACGGACATGACTGGATCGGTCGTGATCTTGGCGAAATGATGGGCGGAGCCGCGAGCGGTGTTATTGTGACTGACAATGCCGCTGAGGCTTTTGCAGGGGCGGATGCCGTGATCGATTTTACGTCGCCCGACGCAACGGTTGCTTTTGCCGAACTTGCCGCCGATGCGGGCTGTGTCCATGTCATCGGAACCACAGGCTTTGACGACAGTCATCTTGCCGCGATCGCGAGGATTGCGGAGCGAGGCACAATCGTTCGCGCAGGCAATATGTCGCTTGGTGTCAACCTTTTGGTTCAGTTGACCAAAAAAGTCGCCGCTGCCTTGGATGAGGATTTCGACATCGAAGTGATCGAGGCCCACCACAATCGCAAAGTCGACGCCCCTTCGGGAACCGCACTGATGCTAGGTGAAGCTGCCGCCGAAGGTCGCGGCGTAAACCTCAAGGACGTGCGCGATTCAGGCCGCGATGGCATTACGGGAGCCAGAAAGCGCGGCGATATCGGGTTTACGGCTATTCGTGGGGGCGACATTGTGGGGGAGCATGATGTTCTCTTTGCGGCCGACGGCGAGCGGATTGTGCTGCGCCACATTGCGACCGACCGAGCGGTCTTCGCGCGTGGTGCTCTAAAGGCGGCGCTCTGGGCTCAAGGTAAACCTGCAGGCGAGTATTCCATGCTCGATGTGCTGGGGCTCTGACTTAAAACTGAACCGAATCGCGGTTTCGAGCGTATTTATGAAGTGTCGTCAAAAACGGGGCCCCTTCATGAAAGCCATTTTATTTGCACTTTTATTGCCGACAGCGGCTGCAGCCGAATTTAGCGTGGTGTCCGATCGCTCGACTTTTGTCGGTCTGATGCAGGAAGGTCAGCTCAAACACAGCCTTTTCCCCATCCGACTTCGGGTGACGCCTGACGGGCTTATCGATGGCGAGGCGGTCGGGTCGACGGTCACAGGGAGCTGGCAATGGGATAACGGATATTTCTGCCGCACCATGGCATGGGGCGATCGCGAAATTCCGTTTAATTGTCAGTTGGTTGAGGTTGACGGTCGCAAGGTTCGTTTTACCGAAAACCAAGGTCAGGGGCGCGCTGCAACCTTTCGCATCGACTGATCAGAAGTCGATCGCAATCCCCTTTTTTTCCCAATCGCCAAAGCGCACGGGTTCGGGACCGTCTCTTCCCCCAAGCTCGGGTGGAAGGTCTATGGATTGCGCGGCCTTGCGACGCTCTTCGGCTTCTTGAAGCGCGCGTAGGGCGGCGGGCGGGAGGTCTTTCTTTTCGGTATCGGCCATCGGTGTGTTCCTTGTCCGGTTACTGCACTTGATATACGCGGGGAGGCAGACTTCTCAAGGGGACCACATGACACAGATCGGCCTTGCTCCGCGTGCGGCAGCACATTTCTTGCTCGATGAAGTGACCGGAGAAGGCAGGCTCCTGTCCGAATTGATCGGCGGTGGGGCACTCTCGCATCTCGCGCCCGAAGATCGCGCTCGCGCACAACGCTTGGCGCTTCTTACATTGCGAGGCATGGATCGCGCGGATCGGATGCTCAAGCCGTTTCTCCAGAAGCGCCCGCCATTGACTGTGCGCAATGCTCTGCGACTTGGAACGGTCGAGATCTGGAACGGCGAAGCTGCGCATGGTGTCGTAAATGCTTGCGTCGAAATCGTGGGCCGCAACAAACGAACTCAGGCCATGAAGGGCCTTGTCAACGCTGTGCTGCGCAAGGTCGCTGCCGAGCGTCCAGGCGCCTGGGATCGTCTGCCAGAACCGCGACTGCCCGATTGGCTTCGCGGTCCAATGATAGAGGCTTGGGGAAAGGTAGCAGTGGCAGGTATGGAACATGCCCATTTCCTTGGCGCCTCGCTCGATCTGACAGTGAAATCCAATCCCGAAAGCTGGGCGCAAAAACTTGGTGGAACAGTTCTTCCCTCGGGATCTGTGCGTTTGGCCGATGCCGGACAGGTGTCCGAACTTGAAGGCTACGCAGAAGGCGCTTGGTGGGTTCAGGACGCAGCCGCTGCATTTCCCGTTCGAATTCTCGCACCAAAGAGCGGTGAAAAAGTGCTCGACCTCTGTTCGGCTCCCGGGGGTAAAACGATGCAGCTTGCCAGCGCGGGCGCGGATGTGATCGCTGTCGACGTTTCCGAATCGCGAATGCGCCGCGTCGAAGAAAACCTTGCCCGCACAGGGTTGAAGGCCCGGACCGTCGTTGCCGATGCTTTCGAGTTCGACGAGGATGGATTTGACGCCATTCTGCTCGATGCGCCTTGTTCCGCGACAGGGACCATTCGTCGGCATCCTGATCTTCCCTATGCCAAAGATGGGAGCGAATTCGGCGCCTTGATCGGGCAGCAAGAGGCCATGATCGATCACGCCCTCACCCTTCTGAAA
Organism: Marivivens sp.; assembly: GCA_023255435.1. GTDB lineage: Bacteria > Pseudomonadota > Alphaproteobacteria > Rhodobacterales > Rhodobacteraceae > Marivivens. Next base: position 31,032 of record JALRIK010000012.1, on the reverse strand, counting down.
CCCGGGGGGCGGTTGGTTTTCTGCACCTGTTCCCTGCTTCCTGACGAAGGTGAGGTTCAGGTCGAAGAGGCCGTGGAGCGCCATGATGGGCTTTGGGTCGATCGTTCCGCTCTCGATCAATCATGGATCGAAGCAAGCTGGAAAACCGAAGAAGGTGGGCTTCGTTTGCGCCCCGACTATTGGCCAGAGTTCGGTGGTATGGACGGGTTCTATGTTGCAGTTCTGCGAAAGGCTGCGTGACTCGGCGCTTAGGTCTGGCTAACATCTGCTGTAATAAACAGCGGAACACGCAAACCGAGGCAGTCGCGCTTGTCAAAGTCGCAAACATGGAGTGCCAAAGGCACGGAATTCATGCACCGCGTTCATGCGCGAATCGCTGCGCGTGCAAAAGTTCCAACAGGGTTTTCGTCACAGCCCGAGCCTCGGTCGATTGGTATCTATGCGCGCGGTCGGCAATTGATTGCTGGGAATTTTCTCTTCTCAGGCGAGTTGACCGAAGCGCCTTCGGGCTCGATCTGGGAGATCAACGCAACTTCTGCGATGGCCATTGATGAACTTCATGGGTTTGCTTGGCTTGATGATCTGGCGGCCGTCGGTGACTTCAAGGCGCGTGAGCGAGCGCAGGCTTGGGTGAGCGAGTGGATTGATCGCTATGGAAGCGGCAAAGGTCCAGGCTGGGTGCCCGATCTGACGGGGCGCCGTCTTATTCGCTGGATCAATCACGCCTTTTTCCTGATGCGTGGTCAGGATCAGGTTTGGACGGATCGTTTCTATCGGTCACTCGCCCATCAGACGCTATTCCTCTCGCGGCGCGGCAAGACCGTGAAACCTGGTTTGGCGCGTTTCGAAGCGATGACGGGAATGATCTACGCAGGGTTGTCGCTTCAGGGGATGTCCCGATACGTCGAACCAGCAGTGTCGATCCTTGCAAAAGACTGTGTCCATCAGGTGGATGGGCAAGGCGGGCTCCCCACACGCAATCCGCAAGAACTGCTCGAGGTTCTGACCCTCTTGCATTGGTCGGTCCAAGCGCTGGGCGAAGCGGATCGACCCATTCCGCATAGCATCCATGCTGCGATCGACCGGATTGTCCCGACGCTTCGGGCGCTACGCCATTCCGATGGTGGGCTTGCCCGTTTTCATGGGGGTGGACGCGGGATCGAAGGGCGCTTGGAACAAGCCTTGGCCGCTTCGGGTAACAAGCAGTTGCCGACGGAAAGCCTCTATATGGGGTATGTGCGTTTGAGCGCAGGTCGCACCAGTGTTGTGGTCGACGCAGCTGCCCCACCGACCGGAGCGGCAAGTTTCGAAGGGCACGCTTCGACTTGTGCGTTCGAACTGACGTCGGGTCGTCGGCCCGTCATCGTGAACTGCGGCAATGGTCGTAGCTTCGGCGAGGAGTGGCGCCGTGCGGGGCGAGCAACAGCTAGCCACTCGACACTTGCGATTGACGGGTATTCCTCGTCCAGGCTTGGGTCGGGAACCCGTCTTGGGGGATTGGACCGTGAGTGGTTGACCGATGTGCCCGATCAGGTGCCTGTCGAATGGGAGAACCTTGCGGATGGTCACAGACTTCAGGTCGCGCACAATGGCTATCAACGCACACATGGTCTTACCCACGCGCGCACCCTTGACCTGAGCCTTGATGGGCGGGGATTGGTCGGAGAGGATTTCATCGGTTCGATCAGTGATGGGGACAAGAAACGGTTCGACCGTGCGCTCGACGCGGAAAAGCTCCAAGGTGTTCCGTTTTCGATCCGTTTTCACCTCCACCCCGAAGTGGATGCCGAGATTGATCTTGGTGGCGCTGCCATCTCCATGGCGCTCAAAAGTGGTGAAATTTGGGTTTTTAGACATGATGGCACTGCCGAAATGCGGCTCGAGCCCTCGGTTTATCTCGAAAATGGTCGATTAAAGCCCCGTGCGGCATCACAGGTGGTTTTATCTGGACGCGCAATGTCATATGCGACGCGCGTTCGCTGGTCTTTGGCCAAAGCGCAGGAGACACCTGATGCTCTGCGTGATCTGGTCGGAGATACCATAGCGGGCAGCGACAGCTTTTGAGCCCAGAGGACCACATGACTGACCTGCATCCCATTCGCCGCGCCCTTCTTTCTGTTTCAGATAAGACTGGCCTTATTGATCTCGGCAAAGCGCTGGCCGCGCGTGGTGTCGAGCTGCTTTCGACGGGCGGTTCTGCCAAAGCGCTCCGCGACGCAGGTTTGGACGTCAAGGATGTCTCCGAAGTCACCGGATTTCCCGAGATGATGGATGGCCGCGTCAAGACATTGCATCCCAAGGTGCATGGCGGTCTTCTTGCGCTTCGTGACAATGATGAACATGTCGCCGCAATGACCGAGCATGGTATCGGTGCGATCGACCTTCTGGTTGTGAACCTCTATCCGTTCGAAGCCGCTCTTGCCCGTGGCGCAGACTATGAAGAGATGATCGAGAATATCGACATCGGCGGTCCCGCAATGATCCGTGCATCGGCCAAGAACCACGGCTTTGTTGCTACAGTTGTCGACGTCGAGGATTATGCGGCGCTTTTGGCCGAACTCGAGGCAAACGACGGCCAGACGAGTTATGCCTTCCGCCAGCGTCTGGCCCAGATCGCTTACGCGCGCACCGGTGCGTATGACGCGGCTGTATCCAACTGGATGGCGAAAGCGATTGGTGAAGAAGCTCCGCGCCGCCGCGTTGTCGCCGGCGAAATCAAGCAGACCCTGCGGTACGGCGAAAACCCGCACCAACAGGCCGCCTTTTATGTGGATGGCTCGGCCCGTCAGGGCGTCGCGACCGCCGTCCAGCATCAGGGCAAGGAACTGTCCTACAACAATATCAATGATACCGATGCCGCCTACGAGCTGGTTGCCGAATTCGATCCGGCCGAAACCGCAGCCGTTGCGATCATCAAGCACGCGAACCCTTGCGGCGTTGCCAAAGGTGCGACCCTGATCGAGGCCTATCAGAAAGCGTTCGATTGCGACCGCACCTCTGCGTTTGGCGGGATCGTGGCGCTCAACCGTCCGCTCGACGCCGAAACGGCTCAGGCGATCACCGAGATTTTCACGGAAGTGGTTATTGCTCCCGGTGCCTCGGACGAGGCTAAAGCGATTTTCGCAGCCAAAAAGAACCTTCGCCTGCTTACCACTGATGGTTTACCGAATGTGATGGACCGCTCGTTCACCGTTCGTCAGGTCGCGGGTGGAATGCTCGTTCAGGATAAGGACGCCGGTTTTATCGGCCTTGATGATCTCAAAGTGGTGACAAAGAAAGCGCCGACGGATGCGCAGCTCTCCGACTTGCTCTTTGCGTGGAAAGTCGGCAAGCACGTAAAGTCCAACGCCATCGTTTACGTCAAAGACGGTGCAACCGTTGGTGTCGGCGCGGGTCAAATGAGCCGTGTGGACTCGGCCTTGATTGCAGCGAAAAAGGCGGAACGTATGGCCGAGGCTCTTGGTTTGCCTGAGCCGCTTACGATTGGCTCCGCTGTCGCATCGGACGCATTCTTTCCCTTCCCCGATGGTCTGATGGAGGCTGCGGCGGCTGGTGCGACCTGTGTGATCCAGCCGGGTGGGTCGATGCGCGATGACGAGGTTATCGCCGCTGCTGATGAAGCAGGTCTGGCGATGGTATTTACCGGCATGCGCCACTTCCGTCACTAATGCGAAAAGGAGCGCCCATGCGCCTGACATATTGGACTGGCTTCTGGGTGTTCCTTTTGGACCAACTGTCCAAATACGCCATCGTGCATGGAATGAATCTGGTCGAGGTCGGGCGGATTCCAATCTGGTCGCCCTATCTTGAATTCCGGATGGCTTGGAATCGTGGTGTCAATTTCGGCCTATTTTCCGATTTCGATATGCGCTGGGTGCTTATCGTGGTTGCGATCGCGATTTCGGTCGGGGCTCTTTATTGGATCCGCAAAGAAGGCGGGAGCAAATGGACCTATCTCTCGGGGGGGCTTTTGGTCGGCGGTGCTGTCGGGAATATCGTCGATCGCTTGCTTTACGGCGCAGTCGCCGATTTCATCAATATGTCCTGTTGCGGGATCGAGAATCCCTATGCCTTCAACGTGGCCGATATCGGCATTTTTGCAGGGGCTTTCGGCCTCATTGTCTTTACAAGTGATAAGGGCGGTAAGGCGTCGCGTAAGACAGGCAACAAGAGCACGTGACGCGGGCTACTTCTTTGGGTAAACAAAGTCCAAGGCAACTGGAGGGTTCTATGCGCAAGGCAGCGATAGCAGTGACCATGATGGCGCTTTTGGCGGCATGTTCCGGTGGCCGTGGCCTTCGTGACTTGGGAAATCCGCAAGGTGGACCCGATGAATTCAGCGTCCAGCCCAGCCGTCCTCTCGAGCTTCCGGCCGATATGAGCCTGTTGCCCGAACCCACGCCTGGTGGCACCAATCGCACCGATGTAGATCCCAAAGCCGATGCTATTTCGGCACTTGGTGGGCGAGTCTCTGCCACTTCGGGCGTACCGGCAAGTGATGCCGCTCTGGTCGGCACGGCAAGTCGTTATGGCGTGACCGCCGATATCCGCGACGTGCTTGCCTCGGATGACGAACGGTTTCGCAAGAGTGCCGGACGCTTCAGCTCGGGCGCAGACCGGTATTTCCGTGCCTATGCGTCGCAAGCTCTTGATGCATATGCCGAGTTCGAGCGCCTGAGAGCACTTGGTGCGCGCGTTCCTTCGGCACCACCTTCCAACTGATTTCACATATCTGTTGAGCCACTTGATGTGGCGATGGTTTCGCTTAGGTTGAGGCAAAAGCCTGAGCGAGGAATAGTCATGTTCAAGCCATTCGCAGTCCTGACAACACTCTGGGCGATCAGCTCAACAGCGTCCTTCGCCCAAGATGTGACAAGTTTCACTTTGGACAACGGTATGGATGTCGTGGTGATCGAGGATCACCGAGCGCCCGTTGTCGTTCATATGGTGTGGTATCGCAGCGGGTCCGCAGACGAGCCAGTCGGCGCCTCGGGGGTTGCGCATTTCCTTGAACATTTGCTTTTCAAGGCAACCGACACGCTAGAGTCCGGTGAGTTTTCCGAAACGGTTGCCGCCAATGGCGGGTCCGACAATGCCTTTACCAATTATGATTACACCGCTTATTTCCAACGGGTTGCTGCTGATCGTCTGCCTTTGATGATGCAGATGGAAGCGGATCGGATGAACAATCTGCGTCTCACTCAGGAAGATATCGAGACGGAACGGCAAGTCATTCTCGAAGAGCGCAACCAGAGAACGGAAAACAACCCGAGTGCTCTTGCACGCGAACAGTTCAGCGCCGCCCAATTCATGAACCATCGATACGGCGTTCCCGTCATCGGATGGAAACACGAAATGGAAGAGCTGAGCCTTGAAGACGCGCTCGGGTTCTATGACCTTTATTACTCGCCCAACAACGCCATCCTCGTGGTTGCCGGCGATGTAAAACCGGAAGAGGTTCGCGCGCTTGCTGAAACCTATTATGGCCCCATTCCTGCCGAGGAACACTTGCCCGAAAGGATCAGGCCTGCGGAGCCGCCCCAAAAGGCTGAAAGGCGCATGACCTATGTCGATCCACGGGTTTCGCAGCCCTACGTCACGCGCAGTTATCTTGCTCCTGAACGTGATAGCGGCGCGCAGCAAGATGCGGCGGCATTGGTTTATCTTGCCGAATTGCTGGGGGGCTCTCCATTTACGTCGGTGTTCGGCACAAAGCTCCAGTTCGAAACCAACACGGCTTTGTTTTCGGGCGCGGGTTACAGCGGGCTAAGCCTCGATGACACTACCTTTTCCGTATATGTCGCTCCTGCCCAAGGTGTTTCGCTGAGCGAGGCAGAAGCTGCCATGGACAAGGCAATCGCAGAATTTCTTGAGTCCGAAATTCCCGATGACCGTATGGAAGCCATCCGAACCCAGCTTCGGGCTTCTGAAGTTTATGCACTTGATAACGTTCAGGGGTTGGCAAACCTCTATGGTCAGGCTTTGACCCAAGGTCTCACTGTTGAAGACGTCAAAGCATGGCCCGAGATTCTCCAGCAAATCACAAAGGACGATATCAAACGGGTCGCGGGTCAGGTGCTTGATAAAAAACAGGCCGTGACCGGCTGGGTCGTCGCCACTGAGGAGGACGCAAAATGAATTTGGTGCGTTTCATCTGGGCTCTGGTCCTATCGGTGACGGGAACGGCCGCTTTGGCCGCCATCGAAATTCAGGAAATCACGACGCCGAGCGGTATCGATCTTTGGCTGGTGGAAGAACATTCCATCCCCTTTGTTGCGCTTGATATCCATTTCGATGGGGGATCGAGCCTTGATCTCGACGGAAAACGAGGCGCGACAAATCTTATGATGGGTCTGATCGAAGAGGGGGCTGGCGAGCTTGATGCGCAGGCGTTCCAAGCGGCACGAGAATCGTTGGCCGCGAGTTTTTCGTTTAGTTCCTATGATGATGGTGCCTCTGTTTCGGCGAAATTCCTCACTGAAAACCAAGATGACGCCGTGGCCCTTCTTACGCTTGCGCTGGCCAAGCCGCGCTTTGATCAGGAGGCTATCGACAGGGTCAAGGGTCAGGTCATCGCAGGGATCGCGAGCGACGCAAAGAATCCCAATCGTATCGCAGGCGATTGGTTCTATAGCGCCGCCTTTGGCGACCATCCCTATGGCTCTGATCAAAGTGGGACTGTCGAGAGCGTCACCGCCTTGACCCGCGACGATATAATTGAGGCGCATCGGAATGCGCTTGTCAAAACCCGTGCTAAAGTGAGCGTGGTCGGAGATATCACGCCTGAAGCCGCAGCCGAGCTGGTTGACCGGATTTTGGCTGATCTGCCCGAAAGTGGTCCCGAGTTGATCGGTGACGTGGGCTTCGGTTTGGAGGGCGGCATTACCGTTATCGATTATGATACGCCGCAAGCCGTCGCTCTTTTCGGTCACAAGGGGATCAAACGCGAGGACGAGGATTTCTTTGCGGCTTTTATCCTCAACAGCATTTTGGGTGGAAGTGGTCGGCAAAGTGTATTGATGGACGAAGTGCGTGAAAAACGGGGTTTGACCTATGGTGTCTATACCTACCTCGTCGCCAAGGACCACGCCGAGATGATCCTTGGGTCCGTCGCCTCTGCGAATGAGCGCATCGCCGAAGCGATAGATGTGATCAAAGCAGAGTGGGCTCGCATAGCCTCGGAAGGTATCACCCAAGAGCAGCTTGATGAGGCCAAGACCTATTTGACGGGCGAATACCCGCTGCGATTTGACGGGAACGCGGAAATATCCAGTATCATGATCGGCCTACAGGTGCAGGGTCTCAAGCCAAGCTATGTGGTCAATCGCAATGACTATATCAATGCGGTCACGCTTGAAGACATCAATCGGGTTGCGGCCGAATTGCTCGATCCCGATGCGCTCCATTTTACGGTCGTGGGCAAGCCTGTCGGACTTGAAACCGCGCAATAACACCCTCGTGAATCGGCATCGGCTATGCTACTTGTTGTGGCATGGCCAATGCGAACCCCAACATACAAGCAGCGCGACCGATTATCCGCCAGCTCGATGATGCCGCGATCAACCGTATTGCAGCGGGCGAAGTCGTAGAGCGACCTGCGTCTGCCGTCAAAGAACTGATCGAGAATTCGATCGATGCGGGCGCACGAAGGATCGAAGTCGTTATCGCGGATGGTGGAAAATCTCTTATCCGCGTCACTGACGATGGCTGCGGGATATCTGCGGACCAGCTGCCTCTTGCCATGTCCCGTCATGCGACATCCAAGATCGATGGCTCCGATCTGTTGAATATCAACTCCTTCGGATTTCGGGGTGAAGCTCTCCCTTCGCTCGGAGCTGTGGGTCGACTGACGATCACCAGCCGTGTTCAAGGCGAAGATGCGGCAATGATCTCGGTTTCAGGCGGTCGAATGGAACCTGTGAAGCCCGCCGCTCTAAATTCCGGAACGGTCGTCGAGCTTCGCGATCTGTTTTATGCGACGCCTGCGCGGCTCAAGTTTCTTCGGACGGATCGAGCCGAGGCTCAAGCCGTCTCGGAGGTCGTTAAGCGGCTTGCGATGGCAGAGCCCTTTGTGACTTTTATCCTGCGCGATGTCAGCAATGGTGCGGAGCGCGAGGTCTTTCGGGCCGACGCCCAATCGGGCGATCTGTTTGACGCGTTGCACGGTCGGCTTTCGACGGTTCTTGGTCGCGAGTTTGCGGATAACGCGCTCCTGATCGATGCAGAACGCGAAGGGTTTCACCTCACCGGATATGCAGCCTTGCCGACCTATTCGCGGGGCACTGCTGTGGCGCAGTTCCTTTTCGTTAACGGTCGACCTGTGCGGGACAAACTCCTGCTTGGGGCGCTGCGCGGTGCATATATGGATTTCCTGAGCAGGGATCGTCATCCTGCGGTTGCTCTTTTTGTCGAGTGTGATCCCACCTTGGTCGACGTTAACGTGCACCCAGCAAAATCCGAAGTGCGCTTTCGCGAACCCTCGATCGTGCGGGGGCTGATAGTGAGTGGTTTGCGCCACGCCTTGGCAGGGGCAGGGCATCGGGCTTCAACCACAGTTGCAGATGCCACGCTCGGCGCAATGCGGCCCGAAACGGTTCCTACACGAGAAGAGAGCCGCATCTATCAGATGGAGCGCCCCAGCTTTGGTGCCCGCGCGATGAGCTATCAGGTTCAAGCACCGTCAATGCCTCAAACCGGCTTTGCAGAGATGGCTCAGCCATCGGCGCGTTTCGAACCCACACTCGAAGCGAAACCAGAGATCGAAGCGCTGCCGCTCGGGGCGGCCCGGGCGCAGGTGCACGAGAATTACATAATCGCGCAAACCGAAAAGGGTATTGTGATCGTCGACCAGCACGCTGCGCACGAACGGCTGGTCTATGAAAAGCTCAAGAAGCAGATGGCCGAGAACGGTGTAGCCTCTCAGGCGCTGCTTATCCCCGATATCATCGAACTTGCCGATGACGAGGCGCGCACAATCGTCGAAATTGCTGATGATCTTGCGCGTTTTGGACTCGTCGTCGAGGCATTTGGCGGTGGTGCGATAGCTGTGCGTGAAACGCCTGCCTTGTTGGGCGAGGTGAATTCCAAAGCGCTGATCCGCGACATCCTCGATGAACTCGAGGACCTTGGCGATACAACAAGCCTCCAATCGCGGGTCGAGGCGATCTTGTCGCGTGTCGCTTGTCATGGGTCCATCCGGTCAGGCCGAGTGATGCGCGCGGAGGAAATGAACGCACTGCTACGGGAAATGGAGGCCACACCGCATTCGGGGCAATGCAATCATGGTCGCCCGACCTATGTCGAACTTCGCCTCACTGATATCGAAAGATTGTTTGGACGCACATGATCAGCCTTGGCGACACGACGTATTCCTTTTCTGATCCGCTTGTTCTGATCGTGCTTGCTGCGATTATTTTTGGCTGTGTTGTTGTGGTCCTGCTTTTTGTCGCCGTGCGGCGTGTGGGCCATGCCTCTGTGATAAGCGAAATTCTGGCAAGCCAGATGGGCGCGATGAGCCAACGTGTCCAGATGCTTTCCGATGGCCAACAGCAGCTTTTTGGTGGACTGAATTCAGTCTCGGAAGCGCAAGCGCAACAACAGGCCAAGACGCTTCAACTCATGGAGCAACGGCTCCAGACCGTCAGTGAGATGATGAACACCAACCTGAACAAATCGGCACATGCGACGGCACAGAGCTTGGGCGAACTTCAACTCAGGCTCAAGACGATTGACAAGGCTCAGGAAAACATCACCAAGCTTTCGGGAGACGTGCTTTCGTTGCAGGACATCCTTGCCAACAAGCAAACGCGCGGCGCCTTTGGCGAAATCCAGTTGACGGATATCGTATCGAAAGCATTGCCCAGTGATAGCTATGCGCTGCAACATACGCTTTCGAATGGAAAGCGGGCCGACTGTCTTGTTCGGCTTCCTAATCCGCCCGGTCCGATCGTGATCGATTCCAAATTCCCGCTCGAGGCATATGAGAAGCTTCGTGGCGCGAAATCGGATTACGAGTTGAACGAGGCCGCGCGCTTTATGCGTACAGCCGTCAGAGCCCATATTCGCGCCATTTCCGAGAAATATATCATCGAAGGCGAGACCGCGGATGGAGCAATTATGTTCCTTCCTTCAGAGGCTGTTTATGCAGAGCTGCATGCGAACTTTCCCGAAGTTGTTCGCGAAGGCTTTGCTGCGCGGGTCTGGATCGTTTCGCCGACCACTTGCATGGCGACGCTCAACACTATGCGCGCGATCCTGAAAGACGCCAGAATGCGCGAGCAGGCGGGAGCGATCCGCAAGGAACTTGCTCTGCTCTATTCGGACGTGGATCGTTTGGGGACACGTGTCGATAATCTTGATCGGCATTTTGGCCAAGCGGCAAAAGATCTTGCCGATATCAAGATCAGCGCTGACAAAGCAGGGCGTCGGGCAAAGCGTCTTGATAACTTCGACTTTGAAGAGCTTGCGCCCGATGTTGAGCCGCAGGTCGTGCCCTTGAACAGCCCCGATTAAATCCGAAGGAACGGTTGCGCCAATCGCGGGATAAGTCCGGCAAAGCGCAGCGGTGCATCCGTAACTGCAAGACAAATGCAATCCATATCGCCCATGGCGATCGGGGTGTGCTCGATGTCTTCGTTGGTGACTTCGATATCACCGACACCGAAGCTGTCCAATTCGTCGCTGAATGCGCCTTGGAGGACAAGGGTAAGCTCGATGCCGTTGTGTCCATGGTCGGGCACGGCAACACCGGAAGGGATATAGAGCAAACGAGCCTTCGCCTCGCCATCCGTTTTGAGAATCATCTGTCGCACGCCGCCACCCACTTTGCGCCAGCGCACAGCGTCCAGATCACCGCCTACATAGTCACGAAGCGGGGCGGGAAACACACCGACAGAACGCTTGGTCGGAGCCGGAGCAACGTCTTCACTCTCGTTCATCAACGAGCGAAGGGTTTTCTCGAACGCGCGATCATCCATTTCGACCGTTTCGGCACACATCATAACTTCGCCGCCCAGAGCGTCGAATTCCGCCATGCGTGCACGACATTCGTCGCAGACCGAAATATGGGTCGCGACAATAAGATTGAACGCCTCAGGGAGAGAGCCTGCGCTGTATCCCATTAAAAGGGCGTCGGTAAGATGATGTTTGATCGTGCTCATAGGGTCGTCACTTTACTTCATACTGTGGCGGAGGCGGTCCAGCGCCAATCGGATTCTAGATTTAATTGTGCCCAAGGGAAGGCCTGTCTCCTCAGCAATTTCATTGTGGGACAGGTCACCGAAGTAAGCACGTTGGATTAGGTCGCGTTGTTTCTCGGGAAGTTCCGCGAGAGCTTTACCAAGACGATCGGTTTCTTCTTGGAGAGCGAGCGCCTCGCTCGGGTCCCTTTCTTCCTCTGGACCCCAAGCAAGTTCCTCCGGTTCAGGACGACGGGCCTTGCGGATCAGATCAATTTGTCGGTTTCTTGCGATCGTAAAGATCCAAGTCGAGGGACTGGCTTTGGTCGGGTCGAAGAGATGAGACTTGCGCCAGAGGGTCGCCATGACCTCCTGTGCACATTCCTCGGCCATTTCCGCGGTTGCTCCCGACCGGATCAAAAACCCTTTCACCCGTGGGGCAAAATGCGAAAACACCCTAGCGAAAGCCGCCTGATCCTTGTGATCCCGGATTGCGATCAAGTCTTTTGTCCAGTCTTTCGAGACTGCGGCGGTTTTTGTCACTGACGTCTTCTTTGCAATGGGTGCACGAGGCTTTTCCCTCCCAACATAGGGAGGAATCGACTGCGTTGCATCCGTTTTTGTTGCAAGTGCGGCATCGGTTAACATGGAAGCTTTACGCTGATGTTTAGGTATTGGATCAAAAAAACCATCAAAACTAATCCAAAGATGAATTTGGAGCGTAGACCTTCGGAACAGTTGAAGAGAAAGACCATCAATGCCCCTAGAACTGAACTTTACCGGTCCAAAATCAATTGCAGTGATTGGAGCCGGTATTTCCGGTATGGGGGCCGCCCATATGCTTGCAAACGAGCATCGCGTTGTTCTCTTTGAATCCGAGAAAAGACTGGGCGGGCATGCACGTACCAAAATGGCAGGTCCGAATGGTGAAGATCCCGTCGATACGGGGTTCATCGTTTTCAATTATGCGAATTATCCGCATCTGACGACTTTGTTCGATGAGCTGAACGTTCCTGTGCGTCCGTCCAACATGAGCTTCGGTGTTTCGATCGACGGTGGTCGTGTTGAATATGCTCTTGCTTCGCTTGATGCGCTTTTTGCGCAGCGCAAGCATCTGGTCTCTCCAAGCTATCTTCGTATGGTGCGCGATATTCTGCACTTCAATAAGAACGCGCTCGAGGCCTCCAAAGAGCCGGGTCTTACAGTCGGGGGGTTGTTGGATAAGCTCGGGACAGGCCGTTATTTCCGGGACTATTACCTTCTCCCGTTTTCAGGCGCGATCTGGTCGACGCCCGTCGAGAAAATTCTCGAGTTCCCAGCCTATTCCATGATGCAGTTCTTTGACAACCATGCGCTTCTACAGGCGTCGGGACAGCATCAATGGTTTACGGTCGATGGTGGGTCGCAGAACTATGTTCACCGCCTCGGTTCATCGATGGAACGCAAGGGTGTCGAGCTGCGTCTCGGTGCAGGCGTTCAAGGCGTGCGGCGCACACTCGGTGGTGTCGAAGTCAAAACCTCGGGTGGCGACTGGGAGGCCTTTGACGAGGTAATATTTGCAACTCACACTGACGTGACGCTTGGGCTTCTCACCGACGCAAACGAGGATGAACGCGGTGCGCTCGGATCGTTCAAATACCAACCCAATCGTGTCGTGCTTCACTCTGATGAAAACCTTATGCCCAAGCGACGCAAGGTTTGGTCGAGCTGGGTCTACACCGAAGACCGTTCCAAGGGAGAGGGCCCGATTGACCTAAGTTATTGGATGAACTCACTTCAAACATGGCTTCAGGGTCGCGATTATTTTGTGACACTCAATACCACCCGCACCATCCGAGAAGAATTGATCTGGGACGAAGTCGTTTTCGATCATCCCCTCTATGACGCTGCCGCGATTCAGGCACAGGATGCAGTCAAGCGCTTTAACGGCAAGAACAACACATGGTTCTGCGGCGCATGGATGCGTAACGGTTTCCACGAGGACGGTCTTGCAAGCGCGGTGGATGTAGTGAGCGGACTTCGTAACGCTGTAGCCGCGCGTGTGGCCGCAGAATGAACATGGTCGACCATATCCAAGGCGAAACCTTTCATGGCCGTCGCGGCACTATTCGGAATGCGTTTCGTTATGGGGTCGATTACGTCCTTCTGGATCCGGAAAAGCCCGTTCGATCGCCGCTTCTTTTTTCGCGCAATCGTCGCAATCTGATGTCTGTGAATGACAGAGACCACGGCGGTGAAATCGGTAAGGGCACCGGTGCGAAATGGGTGCGACAGGTTCTCGCGAGTAACGGTGTCATCGCCAATGGGCCGGTTCTCCTTTTGACGCAACCACGGACGCTTGGATATCTTTTCAATCCCGTAAGTTTCTGGCTCTGCCACGACGAGCAGAACCAACTTCGGGCGGTTATTGCCGAGGTCAACAATACCTTTGGAGATCGGCACTCTTATCTCTGCGTCAAATCGGATGGATCCGTCATCGAGCGACGCGATCGCGTGAGCGCCGAAAAGATCTTTCACGTATCGCCCTTTCAGCCGGTCGAGGGGACTTACACGTTCAACTTCGATATCGGCGCCGATCATATCAATATCCTGATCCAATACGAGCGCGAGTCGGGTGGATTGATCGCAACACTGTCGGGCAAGCGGCGATCTTTGACGACAGGCGGTGCATTGCTTGCTCTCTTGCGTCGGCCTTTGGGTTCGATGCGGGTTACGACCTTGATTTATTGGCAAGCGCTCAAGCTCAAGATCAAAGGCGCTGACTATCTGCAACGACCAACGCCCCCCGCTCAAGATGTGAGCCGATGACCCCGCCAAAAGAACGTCTTTGGGCATATGGGCTTTTTGGCGGCTTATTGTCCGCCGCCGGGCTTCCGATTTATATTTTTGCGCCAAAGTATTATGCCGACACATATGGCGTAAGCCTCGCCACACTTGGTCTGGTTCTCTTCGGGATGCGGTTGTTGGACGTAGTTCAGGATCCGCTCTTAGGGTGGCTGACCGAACGTCTCCGGGACGGATATCGCCTCGCGATCGCTTTTGCGATGACCGCGCTGGCTTTGGGGATGCTGCTTCTCTTTGCGATAGAGCCGCGGTTCTCGATCGTGGTTTGGTTTGTGTTGTCTGCCTCGCTGTTGTTCACGGCCTTCAGTTTTCTGACCATCGCTTTCTATGCGCGGGGTGTCGGCAAGGCGTCCGAGCTGCGCGGTGGGCACCTGAGGCTCGCAGCTTGGCGCGAGGGAGGCGCTTTGATCGGGGTTTGTATCGCTGCAATCCTTCCCACCCTGCTCGGGGTTTTTCTCGGGGCGCCCTACGCCGCGTTTGCGCTGGTGTTTGCTTTCGTTGCGCTCATCGCTGCGATTGCGATGCGTCCGGAATGGAGGAGCGTTGAAAACCAAGCACCGATGCCTTGGCGAGAGATCCTTGCGGACCCCGTTTCGCGCCATTTGTTGCTACTCGCGTTGGTCAATGGAGCGCCGCTTGCTATCACCTCGACCCTTTTTCTCTTTTTTGTCGAGTCGCGCCTTGCGGCACCGGGATGGGAGGGACCGCTTTTGGTGCTCTTCTTCCTATCCGCTGCAGCCTCGTCATCATTCTGGAGCGCTTTTGCCAGAAGCGTCAAAGAAAAGACCGCACTGGCCATCGCAATGTGCGCGGCGATTGTGTCCTTTAGCTTTGCGCTCACGCTGGGAGCAGGTGATCTCGCTCTTTTTGTTGGCATTTGTATTGTCTCGGGAGCTGCGACCGGTGCCGATCTGACCTTGATGCCGGCCATGTTCGCCAAACGGCTTGAAGTGATTTCCCCGAAGGGCGGGCAGGGGTTCGGACTTTGGTCCTTTGTAAATAAATTCGCCCTGGCTTTTGCCGCTGTGACGCTTCTTCCCCTACTTGAATTGAATGGGTTTCAAGCGGGCCGAGTGGAACAAAGCGAAACGAGCCTTGTTCTTCTTGGCGCGCTTTACGCAGGCGTGCCGTCACTTTTAAAATTCATGTCGCTGTTCCTTTTGTGGCGGCTTCCGCAGCAGATCGAATGAGGTTTCAAAATGGGTTCTTTAAAAGGCAAACGATATTGGCTTGTCGGAGCAAGTGAGGGCCTTGGGCGTGCGCTCGCGCATGAAATGAGTGCAGCAGGTGTCGAGGTTGTTGTGTCCGCACGCAATCAGGAAAGGCTCGATGAGTTGGTTCGCGAGCTCCCGAATCCTGCACAAGCCGTTGCGGTGGATGTTTCCGATAGAGAGGCCGTCGAAGCAGCTGCCGATGCGATTGGTCCTGTCGACGGCGTGGTTTATCTCGCAGGTGTTTATTGGCCAATGAAGGCGCAGGAGTGGGATAACGCGCAGGCCGAGCAGATGGCCGAAATCAATTATCTTGGAGCAAGTCGGGTCGTCGGGGCCGTGCTTCCCAAGATGATCGAACGAGGCGCGGGCCATGTGGTGCTTACAGGATCACTCTCGGGATTCAGAGGGCTTCCGGGGGCAATCGGGTATGGTGCGTCAAAAGCGGCAGTCATGTATCTGGCCGAGTCTATGCGCGCAGATTTGGGCCGCGGACCAATCAAGGTTCAAGTCGTGAACCCCGGTTTTATCAAGACGCGTCTTACGGATAAGAACGATTTCAAGATGCCATTCATCATGGAACCCGAAGAGGCTGCTCGGTTGATGTTCGAACATATGCAGTCGAACCGCTTTAAGACGAGTTTTCCAAGGGTGTTCAGCTGGTTCTTTCGCGGGTCCCAGTTTCTCCCTGATTGGCTTTATTATCGACTGTTCTGATCCTGCTTTGCTTTGGATCAAAGCAGACGTCTTGAATCCGCCCAAGACTGTTTCCCGAAAAGATATGGGGGAACGATCATGCAGATTGCACCGAACAAAGTCGCCGAAATCATTATCCTTGCGCGCGAGGGAGATCGGGGCGAGGCCGAGCTTGATGCCTTTGTCCAAAGGCTGAGCGAGGAAGAACAAGCCGAGCTTGTCGCGCTTTTCTGGATTGGACGCGGCAGCTTCGAGGCCGAGGAATGGGCTGATGCGGTGCAAACCGCGATCGAGAGTGCGAGTGCGCCTACCGAAGATTATCTCAAAGGTTCACCGCATCTTGCTGATCACCTTGAAGCTGGACTGGAGGCGCTTGGCATCGACAGCTCTGCAGTCGAGGATGACCTTTACCGCGCGGGCTAGAAATGCGTTAGAGCAAAGGCTCTATCAGCTGCTTCCAGATGCGGAACGGCGTTATAGCCCGCCAAAAGCGGGCCGACGGGCGACACATGCACGCGGTGGATCGATGTATTAAAAATCGGCAGAGCGATATGCGCCATTTTGCGCGGATCAAGCTCTAGAAGATGCCTCAAGATCATCGAGATAACGCCACCGGATGTGATACAAAGCACGTGACGTCCCGGCTGTATGGCTTCTTGAAGCACGTTCACAACACGGTTTTCAAAGGTGGCAAAGGTTTCATTGCCTTGAATTTCCGCGCGGTGCCACGCCTCCATCACCTTGGGCAAATGTTCGGCGAAGCCATCGGATTTAGGCATGGGAACCCCAAGGTTGATTTCCATCGCGCGACCCAGATTGAAATAGTCCATCTCGTTCAGGCGCGGGTCGATGACCGGGGCGTCAAATCCAAGTCCCATCGCTGTTTCCTTATGGCGACGCAGACTTCCAGAGAGCACCAGATCGAACCTTTCGGATTGGGTCTCGAACCACTCTCCTAGCCACTGCGATTGTTTATGGCCGAGATCGGAGAGACGATCATGATCTTCTTCATTGTCGGCGCTGGAGTTTGCTTGGCCGTGGCGAATGAGTGTGATCGTGCCCATCGTTTACCTCTTTGTATCGTCGAATTCCTAGGCCTGCCCGATGCTAAACGCAATGCGAGGACGAGTTGTTATTGGATAGCTTTCGCCAAACCCCTAGTCTGGGAGCAACCAAACACTGCGCCGTGCGTTAGTCTGTGGCGTCAGTTGAGGTCATTATTGACTCCGAAGGAGATTTGAATGCGCCGTTTTTTGATTGGTTCTGCTCTTGCGACTGTTCTGGCAGGCTCTGCCTTTGCCGAGGATGCGGCGCTCTTGTTCGGGAACGACAGCTACGATCGGCTTGGGCGCGTTTCGCGGGGCGCCGAGATCCTTGGCTCTGTTTCAGTGCTTGAAGATCTTGGTTTTGATGTTGTCTCGATCCGCAATGGCGATGTGCAAGAAACCATCGACAAGCTGGATGACTTCGTCGCTCTTGTCCCAGATTCGGATCGTTTGGTTGTTGCACTTACTGGTCGCTTTGCGACGGACGGAGAACGTACCTGGATGCTTTCCTCTGACGCCGAGAACGTCGGGATGCTGACCATCGGGTTCAAAGGGCTTTCGATCGAAAGTCTGTTGAATGTTCTGGCCGAAAAGCCAGGCTCGGCCTTTTTGTTGCTCGGCGCCGATCAACTCGACGGTGCGGAATTCGACGATTGGGTGCGAAATGGTGTGGGCGCGTTCGACGTCCCCCAAGGGGTGACCGTCGCCATCGGCTCGGTCAGGGACATTTCGACGTTTATGCGGACCGAGGTTGCGAAACCGGCGCGTGATCTATCCGCAGCGCTCGCGGCCACGCCCTCCATCAAGGTGCAAGGCTTTCTCCCCAAACCGTGGGTGCTTATGCCCACAATTTCAGAGTCATCCGAGACCTATGACACCGCAGGAGAATCGGCGCTTTGGGACGGAGCCGTCGCGCTTGATACTGTCGACGCCTATCGCAATTACATCCGGCGCTATCCCCAAGGTGCGCATCGCAAAGAGGCGGATGCCGCGATTCAGGCGATTCTGTCTGAACCCAACCGCGGCGCGCGATTGGCTGAAGAAGCGTTGTCTTTGACGCGCAATCAGCGCCGCGAAATCCAGCGCGATCTTACGATCCTTGATTATGACACGCGTGGCATTGATGGTATTTTCGGCCCCGGGACGCGCGGGGCAATCACCAATTGGCAACAGGTCAACGGTTACGCCCAGACATCCTATCTGACCACGGAACAGATCAATCGGCTTGATGCTCAAGCCTCGCGCCGAGCCGCAGAGCTTGAGGCGGAGGCGGAGCGCAAACGCCAAGAGCAAGCGCGTCTGGATCGGACCTATTGGGAAGAAACGGGCGCTAAGGCGGATGAGGCGGGATATCGCGCCTATCTGGAACGGTTCCCCGATGGCATTTTCTCAGAAGTTGCGCGTGACCGTCTGACCGAAATCGAGCAAAGCAAGCGTGCGCTGGCTGAAGTGGAGGATCGTGCGACTTGGGAGCGTGTACGCGCCTCGGATACTGTCGCGGGATACCAAGATTATCTTAGTGCTTATCCCGAGGGTGTTTTCGTTGCAGAGGCGCAAGCGCGCATTGCCGAGTTGACACGCTCGGATCAGGCAGAGACCCAATACCTTGCGTCCGAGCAATCGCTGGGTCTGAACCTGATAACACTGCAATTGATCGAGGCACGTTTGGAACAGCTCGGTCTTGAACCTGGCCGAGTGGACGGCGCGTTGGACGAAGATTCGCGACGTGCGATCCGACGCTATCAACAGGCGCGCGGTTTGCCCGAATCGGGTTATGTGAACGACATGACCCTTGTGCGGCTCTTGGCTGATTTTACGGGGATCGGTGGGCGCTGAAGCCCACCGTCTCGATCATTTCGCTGGTAGATAGGTTTCGATGAGAACCCTGATGCGTGCGTCGGGCATGTCGCCGACATTTCCAACTGCAGCAAGATAGCTTCCCGAGTTCACGCGGAATGCGACGAACGAGTCGAGCGCATCGCCGTTGTCATCATTGCGGGCAATTTCGCGTCCGAGATCATCAAAGAGAACGAGCTCAGGATCACTTCCTGAATTCAGGCCGATGGCTTCAATAACGGCAAGCCCGGGCTGCGTGATGTCGAACTTGATCCAGCTGAAATCACGACCGAGTGTCACGTCGGTGATCTGCCTGCCGCCAACAGCCCCGATGTCATTTACCGGATAGCTTCCATCAAGGGGCGGCGCCATCTCACCATTCTTGATTGCCAGAAGCGCGGCGGCTTGGGGATCATATTCGGTGACCAAAACATCGATCGGAAGATTGGCGTCACTCAATGCGCGCACCGAAAGACAATAGTCCCCAGCGTCAAGCGGATCGGCGAGCGAGAGCCGAGGATTGAGCCCGTCGTAATCATCGCTTTCTTCGATATAGGTACCGTCCCCCGCGTAAAGCGTGATCAATGGATCGGCGTCTTCGTTCGTCGCAGTGATGGTGAGAGCAAGGGGCTCGGTAAGTGTTATGCGATAGTTTGGTGCATCCGCGACCGAGTTGGAGACCATATCTCCTAGAATTATCTGGGGCATGTCCGGACTTAGGGTGCAAGAATCTTCATTGCTATACCCATCGTGACTATCGAAATATCCTTCGGTCAGAGCTTCTTGATCGGCGCGACTGGCGCGCACGAAAGCCGTCATTGGCGAATCTTCAAAACTACGAAGCGCGACGCAATAGGTTCCCGGCTCTAATTGGGTTTCGATGCGGGCGTCGGAATTCCCACCCGAGTCGTCATCCGTCGCGATCAATGCGCCCGAGGCATCAAAGAGATCGATCACCGGATCACCATTGCCGCGGCCTGCTGCTTCTATGCGGATATCCGTTGCCTCGCCCAGCGTGAAGGCACCGATATACTGGGTTGAACCAAGCACGAGGGCCATTTGCTCGAGATACGATGGAGCGGTGGTCAGGTCAGAGCTTTGCGCCCCGCCGCCAAGCCAGATGGCGCCTTCACCGAGGCCCGCGCAGGCGTCTTCCGCCAAAAGGGGCTGTGCGCCGAGTAAAATTGCAGTGCTGAGCAAAAGCGCGGATTTATGCGGCATTAACATACGAACATCCTCGTGTCTGATGGTCGAATGCTACCGACGGGGCACAGAAAAGACTACGCAAAAAAGAAAAAAGGCCGCATCTTTCGAGGCGACCTTTTTCAAACTGCCATATGGCGCGCTTATTAGCCCTGACGAGCTTTGAAGCGGCGCTGCGTCTTGTTGATCACATAGACGCGGCCCTTGCGGCGCACGATGCGGCAATCGCGGTGGCGCTGCTTGAGCGAGCGGAGCGAGTTACGAACCTTCATAGGCCTTCTCCTTTTCGCGGCGCGGCGATTGGCGCCTGAGTTACAGTTAAGGTCCGAAGACCCGTCGAATTCATGGTGGGCGGTACTGGGATCGAACCAGTGGCCACTACGATGTCAACGTAGTGCTCTACCGCTGAGCTAACCGCCCTAGCCTGTTTTCCCTTGTTCCGAGGATCAAGGACGCAATCATTCGCGTCAGGTGTGGCGCTCTATAAAAGGACTCGCGGGGGGGATCAAGAGGGGTTTTGGTATTCTTTAATAATGGGCTATCTTTATTTCAGCAGGAGCAACGATGCATCATAAATCCTTTGAAATAAAACGTCCAAACACACAGCTCGGAAGCGTGATTTTTGCCTCGCCGCATAGCGGTCGAGAGATGCCAGAAGGCTTTCTCGAAGCGTCCATCCTCGACGTTCAACAGATTCGCTCGTCAGAGGATGCGTTCGTGGATGAGCTCTACTCGGCCGCCCCCGCGCTCGGAGCCCCGCTTTTCATTGCCAAGGCCTCGCGGGCGTTTGTTGATCTCAATCGTTCAGCCGACGAGCTTGATCCCTCATTGATCGAAGGACTCACGCGCAAGACGACGAATCCGCGGGTGGTGAGTGGACTTGGGGTGATCCCTCGGGTTGTCGCCAACGGTCGCCATATCTATCAAGGAAAGCTGACACTGGCCGAAGCGCATGCGCGAATCTCGGGATATTGGCGACCTTATCATGATGGATTGCAGGCGATCATCGATGACACCGCCCGCGCGTTCGGCGAGGCGATTCTCGTGGATTGTCACTCGATGCCAAATGAAGCTTTGGACAACGTGAACACAGATGGCGGACGACCCGATATCGTGATCGGAGACCGTTTCGGCGCGTCTTGTCGCGAGGATATCAGCGAGCGCATTGCAACTGCCTTTGCGGCCAGAGGGTTCAGGGTTGCCCGTAACGTGCCTTTTGCGGGTGCCTTCATAACCCAGCATTATGGGCGACCTTCTATCGGGCGGCATGCCATTCAGATCGAGATCAATCGTGCCCTTTACATGGATGAAAAAAGGATCGAACCCAACGCCCACTTTGATCAGGTTCGTTCATTGATTACCGATACGCTGCGGGATGTGATCGCAATTGGTCAGCGTGCCCAGCGGCTCGCTGCGGAATAATCATCGGAAAGCGCGGCCTTTCTTTATGGCATCCTTGCCGAATTTTGCGCGAATCTGGTCTGCTGCGCGCTCGGCCTTGGCGCGCTTGGCGGCATTGGGATCAAAGAGATCACCTTCGAGATCGGCTTCTGTCTCTTCTACCAATTCGCTGATTCCGACCCCGATCAGCCGAAACGGTCCCTTATCCGCGACATGATCGAAGAGATCCCGGGCCGTTCGATAGATGACATCTGCAAGCTGGGTCGGTTGATGTAGGCTCAGGCGTCGCGTCAGCGTCTTGTGATCCGACTGTTTTACCTTGAGCGTCACCACGCGACCCGCCTTGGCCTTTGCTTTCGCGCGATCACTGACTTGTTCGGCCAGTCGCCAGATGTGGCCGTCGAGAATATCCACATTCGCAGTGTCCTCGAAAAAGGTAGTCTCTTTGGAAATGCCTTTGACGGGCGCATTGGGTGAGACGCGGCGTTTGTCCTGGCCCCGTGCAAGATGCCACAGCCGTTCGCCCATGGCACCAAAGCGTGCGGTGAGGCTGTCCGAATCCCAGCGTCTGAGGTCATCGAAGGTTCTTATCCCGACTTTCTCGAGGCTTTCCTGTGCGGCGGGTCCGATACCCCAGATCAATCGAACAGGTTTAGGGCCGAGAAAGGCTTCGGTTTCTGCTGCGCCGATCACTGCAAACCCCCGAGGTTTATCGAGGTCAGAAGCAAGCTTTGCCAGAAATTTATTGTGACTGAGACCGATGGAACCCGTCACGCCGAGTTCGTCTTTCATCCGCTTGGTGAGGCGGGCGAGCATAACGGCAGGAGGCGCCCCGTGAAGCCTTTCGGTGCCTGTCAGGTCAATGAAGGCTTCGTCAAGTGAAAGCGGCTCGATGATTGGAGACAGCTCGTCCATAAGAGCGCGAACCTGTCTGGATGCTTCGACATAGGCGTCCATGCGGGGTTTTACGACCACTGCTTCGGGGCACAGTTTGAGTGCTTGGAACATCGGCATGGCGGATTTTACACCCTTTATCCGCGCCAGATAGCAAGCAGTTGAGACAACGCCGCGCTTGCCGCCGCCGATGATGACGGGTTTGTCGCGAAGGTCGGGATTATCGCGCTTTTCCACGCTAGCGTAGAACGCGTCGCAATCCATATGGGCTATGGACAGCGAGAAAAGTTCGGGATGCGTGACCTTTCGCGGGCTACGGCAGCTCGGGCACCGTGCCCCTTCTTCAAAAGTCCTGAAACATTCGCGACACATAGAAGGCATGGCGTTTGTTTAGCCTGCGCTGCGATGTGCAACAATCGCCATTCAGAGGCGGATCGGCGCCTTGTGGCGCAGAACTTGTAAGGGCAGCGTTTTTTCCCCATATAATTGTAAGGATACAGGAGGACCATGTATGTCACTTGACCAATTTATCGGCGGCAACCTTGTGCTTTTGCTGTTTGCGCTTTTCGTTGTCGTGAGTATTTTTCTCGGTGTTCGTATCGTGCCGCAGTCCGAGAAATTCGTGATCGAGCGATTTGGGCGTTTGCACGCGGTGCTCGGGCCGGGGATCAATCTGATCGTTCCGTTTCTTGATCGGGTGGCGCACCGGATTTCTGTTCTCGAGCGCCAGCTTCCGACGAATACCCAAGACGCGATCACCAGCGATAACGTTCTGGTGCAGGTCGATACGAGCGTTTTCTATCGTATCATTGAGCCAGAAAAGACCGTCTATCGTATCCGCGATGTGGATGGGGCAATTATGACCACCGTCGCTGGTATCGTGCGATCCGAGATTGGTCAGATGGAGCTTGATCAGGTCCAGTCGAACCGCTCGAACCTGATTGCAGCGGTCAAGGCCCAGCTTGCCGATCAGGTTGATGATTGGGGGATCGAGGTCACGCGTGCAGAGATCCTTGATGTCAATCTTGATGCTGCCACCCGCGCAGCGATGCTTCAGCAGCTGAACGCCGAACGCGCCCGTCGTGCTCAGGTGACGGAAGCAGAGGGCCGAAAGCGTGCAGTGGAGCTACAGGCGGAAGGCGAGCTTTACGCTGCCCAAAAGCAAGCCGAAGCGCGTCGGGTCCAAGCAGATGCCGAAGCCTATGCGACCGGTGTCGTTGCGGCTGCTATCGCACAAAACGGGCTTGAGGCCGCCCAATATCAAGTTGCGCTCAAGCAGGTAGAGGCGCTGTCTGCCTTGGGGCAGGGCGAAGGGAAACAAACCATCGTGCTTCCTGCCGATGCGGTCGAGGCATTCGGTAACGCGTTCAAAATGTTGAAAGGCGGCAAGTGATGGACAATGCGCTTTGGCATGAATGGTGGCCTTGGGTCGCCGCCGCGGTCGGGCTCGGCATTCTAGAGATGCTGGTCCCGGGTTATATTTTCCTCGGCTTTGCAGTCGGTGCCGCGATGATCGGTTTTGTTCTCGCTTTCGGGGGCACGGGTCTCTCGGTCCCTGTTCTTCTTGTGCTTTTTGCTCTGGCGTCGCTGGTCGCCTATTTGGCCATGCGCAAGGTTTTTGGCCTTAGAACCAGTCAGGTCAAAATCTGGGACCGTGATATCAATGAATAAAAAAGCCCGATGGAGTTGACGCTCCATCGGGCAGTAAACGGTTACACCTTAGAGGGACTTCATCGGGACAGATGGAGGTGTAACCGCAGGGAAGGGAAATTCAGATCAAGAACCGAGGCTGGTCCGACTTTGGCGCAGCGGTATCCGACATTCGAAGGGCCTGACGCATCAAACCGAGTTTGACCGCGTTGATTTCGGCATCGATCGGCAGGGCAAGTCGACAGGGGTAGCGATAGGTCCGATCGCCGCGCTCTACATCAACACGCGCTTCGAATGCGCCGATTTGCGCATTATACCGAACGGATTTCAGTTTGATCGTTTGCATGACGTTCATCCTTTCGCAAGGTGGCGTTGGGGATAGAACGTTTCTGTGCAAGATTGGTTCCACGCTCGGGCGAGAGCGTGGAATTTTCTCGTAAACGCGGTTACGCGCTTTGAATTTCGTCTATGATTGCGCGCGCCGCCTGTGCGGGGTCGGCCGCTTTGTGGATCGGGCGGCCCACCACCATGTGGTCGACGCCGGCGCGAATGGCTTCCGCCGGGGTCATGACACGTTTCTGGTCGCCGAGATCCGCGCCTGCAGGGCGCACACCGGGTGTCACGATCAGCTTACCATTTGCTTCGGGCAGCGCACGGATAAGAGCCGCCTCTTGCGGCGAGGCGATCACACCGTCCGCTCCCGCAAGCATGGCTTTACCGGCACGTTCAAGCACAAGATCGGCCACATCACCTGCTTTGTAGCAGGAGGCGTCAAGGTCGTTGCGATCGAGCGAGGTGAGAATAGTGACGGCAAGGATTTTCAGATTGCTCCCCGCAGCGCCCTCCTTTGCGGCGCGCACCACATGGGGATCTCCATGGACCGTCAAAAAGTCGAGATCATACTGGGCGATGCCACGAACTGCGGCCTCGACGGTGGCGCCGATGTCGAAGAACTTCATATCGAGAAAGATGCGCTTGCCGTGCTCTTGCTTGAGCTCGTTGGCAAGTGCAAGCCCGCCGCCCGTCAACATGCCAAGGCCAATTTTATAAAAACTTACGCTGTCGCCGAGTCGGCTTGCGAGTTCCATGCCCTGAACGATATTCGGAACGTCGAGGGCTACGATCAGGCGGTCATCAGACATGGCAATCCTTTCGGGTTTGAATGCGCTCCTCATGCGGCGCAAGCCATGTCATGTCAAGAAATTGGTCTGATCAGGCCTCTTGGGTCGAGTTCGACGCGCGGGGCAGAAAATAACCTGCTTCCGCAAGAGCACGATCACACGCCGCGATGATCTTGCGGCCTTTGGCGCTGATTTTGGTGGACTGGTCCATGTCGCTTCTCCTGAATGACGCCGCTTTCTTGCGGGGCGTTCATCAGGCAAAACGGTTTTTGTGTAGGATAGGTTTATGTAACCGAATGCATAGCAAGGGATGTCGTTTTTCAACGCTTCGACGCTTGCAAGAACACGCTTTGATTACCATCTTTGCTTTAAGGCCCGAAGGGACCGTGCTGCAAAAGTAGGCGGTTTCGACTGCGGGTGCTTAGAGAAGGAGAAATGCGATGAACTTAGAGAAGTTCACGGAGCGCTCGCGCGGGTTCATTCAAGCGGCCCAAACGATTGCTATTCGAGAAAATCATCAACGACTTGCGCCGGAACACTTGCTCAAGGCTCTCTTGGACGATGAGCAGGGGCTTGCGTCGAACCTTATCAACAAATCGGGTGGTGATTCCAAACGTGTAGCTGATGCCGTGGCACTTGCTTTAGGCAAAATCCCCAAAGTCACGGGTGACGCAGGTCAGGTCTATCTTGATAATGCAACGAACAAAGTGTTGGCCGAGGCCGAAACACTTGCACAAAAAGCTGGTGATAGCTTTGTACCAGTCGAGCGGATATTGACTGCGCTCGCCATCACCAAATCCCCTGCGGCCGATGCGCTCAAGGCAGGGAATGTATCTGCCCAAGGCTTGAACGCTGCCATCAACGATGTCCGCAAGGGGCGCACCGCAGACAGTGCCTCTGCCGAAGAGGGATATGATGCGCTCAAGAAATATGCGCGCGATTTGACCGAAGCCGCCGAGCAAGGCAAGATCGACCCAATCATCGGCCGCGATGAGGAAATCCGGCGCTCTATGCAGGTGCTGTCGCGCCGCACTAAGAATAATCCGGTTCTGATCGGTGAGCCCGGTGTCGGTAAAACCGCCATTGCAGAGGGTCTTGCCCTTCGGATCGTGAACGGTGACGTCCCCGAGAGCCTGAGGAACAAGAAACTGCTCGCTCTGGATATGGGCGCGCTGATCGCGGGTGCGAAATATCGCGGCGAGTTCGAAGAACGGCTCAAGGCAATCCTCAAAGAGATAGAAGCGGCAGCAGGTGAGATCATCCTGTTTATTGACGAAATGCATACGCTTGTCGGTGCAGGTAAATCTGATGGCGCCATGGATGCCGCCAACCTGATCAAACCTGCGCTTGCGCGCGGCGAGCTTCATTGTGTTGGGGCGACGACCCTCGATGAGTATCGCAAATATGTGGAAAAAGATGCGGCTCTAGCGCGGCGTTTTCAGCCGATCGTCGTCGAAGAGCCGACGGTCGAGGATACAATTTCGATCTTGCGGGGCATCAAGGAAAAATACGAGCTGCACCATGGTGTTCGGATTTCCGACTCGGCTTTGGTTGCGGCCGCGACGCTGTCGCACCGCTATATCACCGACCGTTTCCTGCCCGACAAAGCGATCGACCTTGTGGACGAAGCAGCCAGCCGACTTCGGATGGAGGTCGACAGCAAGCCTGAAGAGCTTGATGCACTGGACCGCCAGATTTTGCAGATGCAGATCGAAGCGCTTGCTCTTGAAAAAGAGGATGATGCTGCCTCTGTCGATCGCTTGGCCAAGCTCAAGCTCGAGCTTTCGGATCTACAGGAAAAAGCCGATGCTATGACGGCCAAATGGCAGGCAGAGCGCGCAAAACTCGAAGGCGCTCGGGAGCTGAAGGAAAAGCTGGATCGTGCGCGCGCCGATCTTGAGATCGCCAAGCGTGAAGGCAACCTCGCCAAGGCAGGCGAGCTTTCTTATGGTGTGATCCCCCAGCTCGAACGTAGCTTGGCTGATGCGGAAGCGAACGAAGGCGAGCAGATGGTTGAAGAGGCCGTGCGTCCCGAACAGATTGCCGAAGTGGTTGAGCGCTGGACAGGAATTCCTACAAGCAGGATGCTTGAAGGCGAGCGCGAAAAACTGCTCCGTATGGAAGAGGGGCTTCATAAGCGAGTTATCGGTCAGAAAACCGCGGTGCGTGCGGTTGCCAATGCGGTGCGTCGCGCGCGCGCAGGTCTAAACGACGAAAACCGTCCACTCGGGTCGTTCCTGTTCTTGGGGCCGACGGGGGTCGGCAAGACCGAATTGACCAAAGCCGTGGCCGAGTTCCTCTTTGATGATGACAACGCCATGGTGAGGATTGATATGTCCGAATTCATGGAAAAGCAAGCAGTTAGCCGTTTGATCGGGGCTCCTCCGGGTTATGTTGGGTATGACGAAGGTGGCGTCTTGACCGAGGCCGTGCGTCGTCGGCCCTATCAGGTTGTCCTCTTTGACGAGGTCGAAAAGGCCCACCCCGACGTGTTCAACGTGCTGTTACAGGTTCTTGATGATGGTGTCTTGACGGATGGTCAGGGGCGCACCGTGGACTTCAAGCAAACGCTGATCATTCTGACGTCGAACCTTGGGGCGCAAGCGCTTTCGAACCTGCCGGATGGTGCAGATGCCAGCGATGCAAAGAGAGACGTGATGGACGCTGTTCGTGCGCACTTCCGCCCAGAGTTCCTGAACCGTCTGGACGAGACGATCATCTTTGATCGGCTTGGGCGTGAAGATATGGACGGCATTGTCGATATCCAGCTCAAGCGGCTCGAGAAGCGACTGGCCGGGCGCAAGATCACGCTCATGCTTGATGCAGGAGCACGCAAGTGGCTTGCCGACGAAGGATATGATCCGGTTTTCGGGGCGCGTCCTCTTAAACGTGTGATCCAGCGCGCGCTTCAGGATCAGCTGGCCGAGATGATCCTTGCTGGGGAAATCACAGACGGGGACACGGTCAGCATCAGCACAAGCGCGGATGGCTTGATCGTCGGAAACCGACTGGCGGGATCAAATCGACCGCATCCACAAGCTGCCGTGATCCACTAAAGAAAAAGACGCCCCCCAAGACTACTCGGGGGGCGTTTTGACTTACATCGAAGGCATAATGACCTTGTCGATCACATGGATCACGCCGTTCGAAGCTTCGATGTCGGCGGCGGTAACGGTTGCATCGTCAACCATCACGGCATCACCAAGCTTAATCGTGACTTCTGCGCCGTTTACGGTTGCAGCCATCATACCATCGCTCAGGTCGGTCGACATTACTTTGCCTGCGATCACGTGATAGGTGAGGATTTTGGCAAGTGCTTCGGGGTCAGCAAGCAGACCCTCGACGGTGCCCTCGGGGAGCGCGGCAAAAGCTTCGTCGGTCGGTGCAAAGACAGTGAAGGGACCATCACCCTTGAGCGTGTCGGTCAGGCCTGCAGCTTCAACGGCGGCGAGAAGCGTCGTGAAGTTCCCTGCACCTTCTGCCGTTGCAATGATATCCATCGAGTGACCAGCAGCAAAAGCGCCCGATCCGATCGTTGCGGTTGCGGCAAGTGCGATAAAGGTTCTACGTAGCATAAGTCTCTCCAATCAACAGGATGCTCGTTTTTGGCATCGCGTTGGTTACGGAGGGACTCGGACTTTGGATGATCATCACTTTCGGTTGATCGGCGTAGATTTTTTGCACCCTCGCGCTAAGCTGCGGGCGCATGTATTTTCAATTCACAATACCTTTACCGATTGTCGCTATATTTCATCGCGCCACGGCATCGTTACGGGCGCTTCTGGCGGTTTTGCTCTATGTTCGGAGCAAACCAAGAATGGAGCTTTATCATGGCAAACCGCTGGACCCCCGACCTCGGCCCCGAAGATGTCACACCAAAGGCCGTTTGGATGAACAGACGAGCGCTGATCAAAGCGGGCGCTGCATTCGGTCTGGGATCTCTAGCAGCTCCTGCTTTGGCCGAAGAGCTTGTTCCCAATACTTTGGAAGAAATTACGAGCTACAATAACTTCTATGAATTCGGCGCGGGCAAGGAAGATCCCGCGCGCAACGCTGCGGCACTCGATCTGACCGATTGGAAGATCAAAGTCGACGGCTTGGTGGATCGCCCCGGCGAATATACGATGTCTGAACTTCTCGCCGGTCTTACTACAGAAGAGCGTATTTACCGCTTCCGTTGCGTCGAGGCTTGGTCGATGGTGGTGCCTTGGAATGGGGTCGAGCTTGCGGATGTGTTGCGCCCGCTGGGAATCCAGAGCGCGGCGAAATATGTCGCCTTCGAAACCGCGGTCCAGCCCGACAATATGATTGGCGTGCGGCGCAACATCATTCCGTTCCCCTATGTCGAAGGTCTGCGCCTCGACGAAGCGATGCATCCACTGACGCTCTTGGCGACGGGTATCTACGGCGAACCAATGCCAAAGCAGAACGGCGCTCCCATGCGGCTTGTCGTTCCGTGGAAGTATGGCTTCAAATCGATCAAGTCGATCGTTCGTATTTCATTTGTCGACAAACAGCCCCCGACGACCTGGAGCGGTTTGAACCCGAACGAATACGGCTTTTACAGCAACGTGAATCCCTGGGTGTCGCACCCCCGTTGGTCGCAAACAACAGAGCGGCGGATCGGTGGCGGACTGTTTTCCAAACGGATCGATACGCAAAAGTTCAACGGCTACGAGGCTGAAGTCGCCTCGCTTTACGAGGGCATGGATCTCAAGGTGAACTTCTGAACATGAGTTTCGCCGCATTTTTGAATGCAGTAGCAAAGCGGATACCCCCTTGGGTGATCTATGCTGCTGCCTTCGCTTGGTCTGTTTGGCTCTTTTATCTTGGACTGACGGGCGGATTGGGCGTCGAGCCCGTGAACGCACTCGAGCGGGCGTATGGCGAGCTCGCGCTCCAGTTTCTGGTTGCAGGTCTTTGCATCACCCCGCTCCGCCGTTTTCTCGGTGTGAATTTCCTCAAATATCGACGTGCTCTTGGTCTCACCGCGTTTTACTTTGTCGCGGTGCATTTCGTCGTCTGGGCATTTATCGATCTGCAGGATCTCTCGGCAGTGTGGGCCGACATCGTTAAGCGCCCCTATGTGACGGTCGGGATGGTGGCACTTCTTTTGATGATCCCCTTGGCCTTGACCTCGAACACACAAAGCATCAGGCGGTTGGGCCCAAAGTGGAACAAGCTCCACAAACTGACATACGGTGTCTGCCTTCTGGGTGCGCTCCATTTCTTATGGCTGGTGAAGGGATTCCAGATCGAACCCTTGGTCTATGCCGCATTGATTCTTGGGTTGCTGACGCTGCGAACGCCATTTGTCGCCGCAAAGTTGCGCTAGATCGGCGAGGTTTTACCATAGGGCTTAGCGCCAAGCTGCACCGCAGCAAGTACTGCGAAATAATCCTGCACAAGACGCTGCCAAAATCATACAAAAATTACCCAAGGCGCTGAAAAACAAACAAAAAGCAGATTTCTGCGTTTTTCGATCATTTTGTGCTTGCGACTCTTTGTTGGTGGCCGTAGAAGCCCCTTCACCGGCGGCGCTGAGGCGCGGTTGGGGGCGGACGGAACGGTGGCGACGCGGTTTTGTTTGTGACAATCAGGTTTAGGTTGGGCGAGGCGCGCCGTTAAGTTAGGGCGCACTGGTTCGGTTTTTGTCTGGTTTTGCTTTTTGACAAGATGATATTTGAAGAGATATGTGGGCGGTTTGGTTCATTCGATGGATCAGACGTCTGTATATCACGCTCTTAGGCCTTGAGCCGATGATAGAGTGTCAGCTTCACTGTTTGGCGGCTTTTGTTAACTTTGTTAACTGAAGCACACAAACAGAGAACATCCGATTGGGAATTCCTTAGCCGGGTCCTGATTGGAGATGTGCAGAGGTTCGAACGTCAAGGATAAGCTCGTAAGAGCTTTTCAACTTGAGAGTTTGATCCTGGCTCAGAACGAACGCTGG
>JALRIK010000129.1 GCA_023255435.1 Marivivens sp. | reverse complement strand
TTGTCGAAAAAATGCGCTATCGACACCCTGGGCCGCCGCAACTCATGCTTTTGACGATGATGAACGTCGGAAGCCAAAACGGGGCGCATACCGGTCTTTTGATCAATGCGCGTGAACGCGTGCTTTTCGACCCTGCGGGATCGTTCAAGCATCCTTCGATACCCGAGCGCAATGACGTGATCTTCGGGATGAGTCCGCAGATCCTCGACGCCTATATCAGCTATCACTCCCGCGAGACCTATTACACGCTGATCCAAGAGATCGACGTGCCTGCAGAGGTCGCGGAACAAGCCTATGTGCGTGTCCTGAACTATGGTGCGGTGCCCAAGGCGAATTGCACCCGTGCAACCTCGACCGTGCTTCGCGAACTTCCGGGGTTCGAACACATCAAGGTGTCGTTCTTTCCCGACAAGCTTTCCGACCAGTTCGGGCAAATTTCAGGCGTCAAGAGCCATACGCACTATGAAACGGATAGCGACGACAAGAGCAAAGCGATGATTGAAATCGCCAAAACTCTTACGACGCCAAACTAAGCACCCATAGACCGCCATAAAACGCCACTGCTCCGCTGATCGCGGCGGGCATGAATGACTTGCGCCACATCCCGACGCCAAGCGTGACACAGGCGGCAAAGAGCCTCAGCGGATCAATCATGCCTTGGGTTGCGGCAGGCCAAAGCACCAAGGGAGCAACCATCCCTGGCAAAACTGCGACCGGCGTATAGCGAAGTGCCTTGAGCACGATCGGCGGGAGTTCTTTGTCGCCCACAAGCCCAAGGAATGAAAAGCGGATCAAAAACGTTCCGATGGCCAAGAGGACGATAACCGTCCAAACCTTTTCTTCTGCGATCATTGCGCCTCTCGCTTTTCCATCCTTGTTTCAACCAGAACGCCGACGATCATGGCGCAGAACGCACCGATCAAAACGCCCATTCCCGAGGGCAAATCGGCAAAGAAGAGCGCGACCAAGACCGATGTCACCGCAGCTGCAAGATGCGCCAAGGTGCGGAGCATCGGGGCAAAAAGACCGATAAAGGTGATCGGAAGAATGAAATCGAGACCCCATTCCTGCGGGATCGAGGTCCCGACCAGAACGCCGACAAGTGTCATGATATACCAGACGGTTGCCAGTGGCGCCGCGACCCCCAGAAAATAGGCGACTTTGGCGGAAATGCTCCAATCGGGCTCGTCTTGGTATTTTGCGCTCGATACGGCAAAGGCCTGATCGAAATTCAGATAGGCGACCAAGGCCCTTTGCCAGATCGGGGCCTTGCCCAAATGCGGCACAAGCGAAGCGCTATACATCGCCATACGCAGGTTCACCGAGAGCGACGCCAAGAGGATCAAGGGGATCGCGGCGTCCTCGGTCAAAAGCTGGAGCGCTGCAAACTGGGCCGAGCCGGCGATGACAAGAAACGAAAAGCCCAAAGCGGCTTCGATCGAGAGGCCCGCTTGATTGGCGAGCACACCGAACAGAACGGCAAAAGGCAGCAGCACCAGAATGAAAGGTGACCCGTTCTTGGCCCCCATAATAGCCGCAGATTTAGGTGTCATATCCGACATATAGAGCCTCTGGCAAAGTTTTGCTCGTCTGTGCTTTTTTCACTGGACCGCGTCACATGCAAGCCGCATCAATGACCCCGAACGAGGGATGCATGAATATCACGCGCGGCATTTTTGAGCATGAAAGAGGACGTGTTGCCGAACTTTTTCTCGATGCTTTCGACCAACAGCTTGGCGGGATATTCGGGCCGCGACCGCGCGCCCTTGCTTTTATCGCCAGATCCCTGCGCACCGATTTTGCGATCAGTGTCCGTGACGAAAGCGGCACCATCGTCGGCGTAGCAGGATACCACAGCCCGTCGGGTGCCCTTTTGGCGTTTGACTATCGTTCTTTGATGGCCGAGTTCGGCCTCTTTGGCGGGGCGCTTCGCATGGTCCGATTGGCTTGGATGGATCACAAAACCCATCCCACCAATTTTGCGATCGAAGGCATTTGCGTCGACAAAGCCCTCCGCAACCGCGGGATCGGCTCGTGTATCATCGAGGCACTGGCCCAAGAAGCAAGGGCGCAGGGGTGCCCTGCATTGAGCCTCAAAGTTTTGAAAACGAACGTCGGGGCGATCAGGCTCTATGAAAGCCGCGGGTTCGTGGCTTGGACGCCGCACAGATTATCGCTTTTTCCTGATCTCGAGCGCTCGACCCTTATGGTGCGATACCTGACCTAGTCGAAAGCACCCGTCACGCGCCCCAGAAGCATAAAGGCGCGCGCTGTGCGGGTCTCGGCAAGAGCCATGAGTTCTTCGTCCGTGGCTTCGGCTTCGAGCGCGACGAGCGTCTTGTCGAAGCGGCGAAGGAAATGGTGCGCGGCATCGCGAAAGATCGTGTCTTCGCGCATCCGCCCCGCTGTCAAAGCAAGCGACGAGCGATCCCGAATGCCACCCAGCGCCGCAACCGAACGGCCGCGTTCGCCATTGGCAAACCGCCGCCACACCTCGGGACGCGCGAGATCGGGACGCATATCGTCCATATATATTCCATCCTGACTCAGGAGAGTCAAAACGTCCTGACTTGCCTGAACGAGCTGTCGGGCATTGCGATCACGAAGCGCCTTGCGCAATGCGGAAAAACCCACCTCGTCCTGTTCGGTATCGGGGAAGTTCAGCGCACGGATTAGATCGGCACGGCTGAGCGGCGGGAGCGTATCCTCGACATTGGTGCCCAGCGCGAGCGACGGCTGATCATCGCTCTGGGCAGGGGCTTGTGCTACGAGCGGTGCGCGAGGCGTATTACGCGATGTCGTAAAGGTCGCGAGCGCGGTCTCGGTCTTGCGGGCTGCACGCGCGATTTCATCGAGTTTTTTCTCGACCGTAGGCTGGAGATTCTCGGTCTGGCGCGACTGACGGTCGTTCACATAGGTTTGGCGCAGGGCGTCGATTGCAACGTGAAGCCGCTGTGCCTCTTCTCGCATGACGCGAGAGGACCGCGCAGCAAATGCCGCGACCCAAAAGAGAGCAACGGGCAGGAAGATCACGAAAAGCGTCGTGGCAAAGCCCGCGCTTTCGTCCGTTCCGAACAGGAAATAGACCGCAGAACCCAAGAGCCAAAGCACGCCAAGACCCCCCGCGACGATCTCGGCGGCAGACATGGACTGGGGCTCTTGCGGCGCGGGGCCGGATTTCTTGGACGCGTTCAACGAATAATCCGTTGGCTAGACTGCGGCGCGAGGCCGGTTTCAGAGGAACGAAATTTTCAGGATCTCATAGGCGCGATCCCCACCCGGGGTGCGCACTTCGACGCTGTCGCCGACGTCCTTGCCGATCAAGGCTCGGGCTAGGGGCGATTTGATGTTCAGCTTGCCGTTTTCGATATCAGCTTCGTATTCGCCGACGATCTGATAGGTCTTTTCTTCGTCGGTGTCTTCGTCGACGAGCGCAACCGTCGCGCCGAATTTGATCGTTCCGCTAAGCTTGCTTGGATCGATGACCTCGGCCAGCGAAATGACGCCTTCGAGTTCCTTGATACGGCCCTCGATAAAGGACTGCTTTTCCTTGGCCGAGTGGTATTCGGCGTTCTCGGAAAGATCGCCATGCTCGCGAGCTTCGGAAATCGCGCTGATGATTGCGGGGCGCTCAACAGTTTTGAGATGCTTGAGTTCTGCTTCAAGCTTTTCAAAACCGGCGCGTGTCAGCGGGATCTTTTCCATAGTGCGGCTCCGTGGACCTTCTTCGTGTTATCGTCAGTCCATAACGTATCGCTGAGGAGGAAAGTCAAGTCTCTGAACCCAGTGGACGCAATGCCGCAGCCAGAAACCTGCAGATTCCGCGATAAAGTTTTGCCGATCGTCGCCAGATGCTAAATTTACGTCGTGTCCTGATTGCCCCTCTCTTTTGCATGGGGTAATCCATGACGAAATATTGTTACTCAAGACGCCCCCGAGGCGAAGCATAAGGAATACGCCATGACTGCTATCGAACGCGAAGCAATGGAATATGACGTAGTCATCGTCGGTGCGGGCCCTGCGGGGCTATCAGCCGCTATTCGCCTCAAGCAACTTGATGCCGATCTCAATGTCGTCGTTCTTGAAAAGGGTTCGGAAGTCGGGGCGCACATCCTTTCGGGTGCCGTTCTGGACACATCGGGGCTCACCCGCCTCATGCCCGATTGGAAAGCAAAAGGCGCACCGATCAAAACCGAAGTCAACGAGGACAATTTCTATTTCCTCGGAGAAGCAGGCGGCATCCGTATTCCGAATTTTGTCATGCCGCCGCTGATGAACAATCACGGCAATTACATTGTTTCGATGGGCAATGTGTGTCGCTGGATGGCGGAACAAGCCGAAGCACTTGGCGTCGAGATTTTCCCCGGCATGTCGTGCTCCGAGCTGGTCTATGGTGAGAACGGCGAAGTCAAAGGCGTTGTCGCCGGTGAATTCGGCAAGAACGCGGACGGCACCGCAGGTGACGGATACGAACCAGGTATGGAGCTTCACGGTAAATACGTGTTCCTGTCCGAAGGCGTGCGCGGCTCGCTCTCGAAAGAAATCATGGCGAAATACGACCTTGGCAAAGGCCATTGCAGCCAGAAGTTCGGCATCGGCATGAAGGAAATCTGGGAGATCGATCCCGCCAAGCACAAAGAGGGCACCGTCACCCATACGATGGGTTGGCCACTCGGTTCCAACGCTGGCGGCGGATCGTTCATCTATCACCTCGAGAACAATCAGGTTTATGTCGGTTTCGTCGTTCACCTCAACTACAAGAACCCGCATCTCTATCCCTACATGGAGTTCCAGCGGTTCAAGCATCATCCGATGGTCGCCGAGCTGCTCAAGGGCGGCAAGCGCGTGGCTTATGGTGCACGCGCGATCTCCGAGGGCGGCTGGCAGTCGATCCCGCAGACCGCTTTCCCCGGTGGTGCGCTGCTCGGCTGTTCCGCAGGTCTCGTGAACGTGCCCCGCATCAAGGGCAACCATAACGCGATGCACTCGGGTATCGAAGCCGCAGAAGCGGCATACAAGGCGATCAACGCAGGCCGGTCCGGCGATACCTTGACCGAGTATGATACCGCGCTGCGCGAAGGCGTCATCGGCAAAGATCTCAAGAAGGTGCGCAACGTCAAACCGCTCTGGTCCAAGCTCGGCCTTTTGGGCGGCCTTGCGGTTGGTGGGCTCGATATGTGGACCAACACGTTGGGCTTTTCGTTCCTTGGAACGCTGCGCCATGGCAAATCCGATGCCGCCGCGACCGAAGAAGCGTCGAAGCATCCGAAAATCGACTATCCCAAGCCTGACGGCACTTTGTCGTTCGATCGTCTCACCAACGTTTCGTTCGCGATGACGAACCACGAGGAAAGCCAGCCTTGCCACCTTCGTCTCAAGGATCCGTCGGTGCCGATTTCGGTCAACCTTCCCAAATACGACGAACCCGCCCAGCGCTATTGCCCTGCAGGGGTCTATGAAGTCCTCGAAGGTGAAAACGGGCCGCGGTTCCAGATCAATTTCCAGAACTGTGTCCACTGCAAAACCTGCGATATCAAAGACCCGAGCCAGAACATCAACTGGACAGTCCCTCAGGGGGGCGACGGGCCCAACTACCCGAATATGTAAGTCAAAAGGGGCCTTCGGGCCCCTTCACTTTTGCGGGAAGCGGTCCGTTCCCCGTCGGCAGAGATTGCCCCTCCTTCGCTGCGGCGCTAGGTTAGGCACAACATTTGCCCCAAGGACAGCTCTGTGCCCAAAAGACTTACCCGCGCAATTGCGCTTTGTGTTTCGACCCTGCCGCTTCTGAGTTCTGTGGCTCATGCCGAAGGTGGACTTGGTGCCTATCTCGCAGCGCGTCAGGCGAATTTCGACCGCGACTTTCTTGCATCGGCCGAATACTTCGAACGGGCTTTGGAGAATGCCCCCGACAATCTCGGGATGCTCGACAGCACAGTCTATACCTATGTTTCGCTTGGTGCGTTCGAAGCCGCCATTCCGCATGCCCAACGGCTTCGCGAGCTTGAGATCAACAGTCAGGTGGGCAATCTCGCTTTTCTGGTGAATGACGCAAAGAATGACGCGTGGGACGATGTCTTGGCCGATTTGTCTGATGGCCAAGAGATCAGCCCGCTGATCGACGAAATCGCGAGGGCTTGGGCGATTTTCGGTCAGGGACAGGTCACCGAAGCACTCGCTGCCTTTGACGCGGCGGCGCAAAGCGCGGGAATGACCCATTTCGCGCTTTACAACAAAGCCTTGGCATTGGCCTCGGTGGGGGATTTCGAAGGCGCTGATGCGCTGCTGTCCGAAGACAGCAACAAGAGCATCCAGCAAACCCGTCGTGGCACGATTGCCCATTCGCAAATTCTAAGCCAGCTCGGGCGCAACCAAGACGCACTTGACCTATTGAACCAAGCCTTCGGTGGTGAATTCGACGCTTCGGTCCAAAGCCTCGTCGATGCATTGGCAAGCGGCGAGCGGGTTCCCTACTCTCTTGCTTCAGGACCAAGAGAGGGATTGGCGGAGCTTCTTTTCACAGCAGCAAGTGTAATGGCGGGCGAAGCCGATCCGACCTACACCATTCTCTTTGCACGTGGTGCGACTGCGCTTTATCCGAACCACACCGAAGCACTTATGCTGACGGGCAATCTCTACGAGGGGATGGGGCTTTAT
>JALRIK010000128.1 GCA_023255435.1 Marivivens sp. | reverse complement strand
CCAGAAGCACAGGAAGACCAAGTCCGCCCAAGTGACCCGCAAGCGCAGAGTTGATTACCTCGACACGGCCGACCGCAGGATCAAGAACGGCGCGAAAGACCACAAAGCCGATCACCAGAATGGCCACGATGACAATGCTCCGTGTTCGCGAAGGCTTGAACCGTTTGAGGGCAAGGATCGCCGCAACAATCGTCGTAGCCCCCAGAACCAGCGCAAGGATGATACCCATGCCGCCGGCCTTCGGTTTCGGGCGCAGTCGCAGTCAGAACAACCGCGAGGCCGCCAAGTGCCACAAAGCCCATGACGCCAACGTTAAAGAGACCTGCAAAGCCCCATTGAAGGTTCACGCCAAGCGCCATCACTGCGCTGATCAGCGCATAGTTCAAAATGGTAAGCGAGTTGGTCCAGCTTCCTGAAAAGATCCAGAAATCCGTCGCGCCTTCCAAAAGGAAGAGAAGCGCGACAGCGCCAAAGAGAAGTGGGGTTCGAATGGACTGGCTCATACCGATTGTCCTTTGAACAGGCCGGTGGGCTTGAAGATCAGCACAAGAACGAGGATCCCGAAGCTCACGGCGAATTTGTAGTCAGTGGAGAGAAGCTGGGCGAGCCCATCGGGCTGAAGCGCCTCGGGGAGCACATAGCCTGCTACTTTTTTCCATGCATAGGTCACGATCACTTCCGAAAACGCGATCAGGAACCCGCCTGCAATCGCGCCGAGCGGATTGCCAAGACCGCCGACGATGGCGGCGGCAAAGATCGGGAGCAGAAGCTGGAAATAGGTGAACGGACGGAAGGCTTTGTCGAGGCCATAGAGCACACCCGCAATGGTCGCGAGCCCCGCAACGATGATCCATGTGACCATGACGACGCGCTGCGGATCAATGCCCGAAAGAAGCGCAAGATCTTCGTTGTCGGAAAAGGCACGCATGGATTTGCCCGTGCGCGTTTTGTTCAGGAACCAGAAAAGCGCAGCCACAACGATAATCGCAACCACAATGGTGAGCGCTTGGGTCGTGCGCAGAGCAAGCCCCTCGGCAAGTCCGGTCCAGTCCTTGAAGTCCTTGGCCGAGATCAGGAAGCGCTGACCGTCGTCGAACTGTTGATCACCGACACCGATGATGAAACGCACCAGACCATTCATCACGAGCATGACGCCGAGCGAAACCATGGCAAGCACGGTCGGAACCGCTTTTTTCTCGCGGTAGAATTTGAACACAACGCGGTCTGTACCAAGCAACAGGAGCGCGGTGAACGCAATCCCGAGCGGCAAAGCGAGGAGGGCGGTCGGCAGTGGCCCGAGGCTGATGCCCCAGCTTTGAAAGAGCCACGTAAACAGAATGGTGACCATGGTCCCGAAGGCCATCGTGTCCCCATGTGCAAAGTTGGAAAAGCGCAGGATGCCGTAAACGAGCGTCACCCCGAGCGCGCCGATGGCGAGCTGAGCACCATAAGCGGCACCTGGGATCAGAACGTAGTTGGCGAGCGCAACGATGGCGTTAAGAATGTCCATCTTTTACCCTCCGAGGAAGCTGCGGCGCACTTCGGGATCGGCCAGCAACTCTTTGCCAGTGCCGGTATGGGCATTTGCCCCCTGCACAAGAACATAGGCGCGGTCCGCGATCTCGAGGGCCTGTTTTGCGTTTTGTTCGACCATAAGGATCGGAATGCCAGTGCGGCTTACTTCGATGATACGGTCGAAAAGCTCGTCCATCACCACAGGCGAGACACCCGCCGTCGGCTCGTCGAGCATGAGAACCTTGGGCTTGGTCATCAAGGCGCGGCCCACGGCCACTTGTTGACGCTGACCGCCGGAAAGTTCGCCCGCCGCTTGATAACGCTTGTCGCGAAGGATCGGGAAAAGATCATAGACCTGTTCCATCGTCTCGCGGAAATCGTCGGTGCGGATAAAGGCGCCCATCTCGAGGTTCTCTTCCACAGTCATCGACGGGAAGATGTTGCGCACCTGAGGCACGAACCCCATACCCTTGAGCACGCGCTCTTGCGGCGAAAGCGCTGTGATATCCTCGCCATCTAGACGCACAGCGCCGCTGCGCACGTTGAGCATGCCGAAGATGGCTTTCATTGCGGTGGATTTGCCTGCACCGTTCGGGCCGACAATGACTGCAATTTCGCCGGGGTTTACTGCAATGGTGCAGCCATGGAGAATATCGGGACCGCGGCCATAGCCGCCCGTCATGGCGTCTCCGATCAGGAAGGGTTCGCTCATCCGCCCACCTTTTCTTTGTTCTTGAGGCCTGTGCCGAGATAGGCTTCGATGACCTGCTCATTGGCTTTGATTTCGGCCAATGTGCCTTCGGCGAGTTTTTTCCCCTCGGCCATACAGATCACAGGGCCACAGATTTTACCGATAAAATCCATGTCGTGTTCGATCACGACAAAGGTATAGCCGCGTTCTTTGTTGAGCTGGAGGATCGCGTCACCGATGGTCATCAGGAGCGTGCGGTTCACACCTGCACCCACTTCGTCGAGAAAGACGATCTTGGCGTCCACCATCATCGTGCGGCCAAGCTCTAGGAGCTTTTTCTGACCGCCCGAGAGATTGCCCGCGCGTTCATCGGCAAGATGGGTAATGGTCAGGAATTCGAGCACTTCGTCGGCCTTGGCCCGCAGCGCGCGTTCCTCGTCGGCGATCCGCTTGCGGCCGAACCATGTGTTCCAGAGCGTCTCGCCCGATTGTCCTGCGGGAACCATCATAAGGT
The DNA here is from genome assembly GCA_023255435.1 of Marivivens sp. Taxonomy (GTDB): domain Bacteria; phylum Pseudomonadota; class Alphaproteobacteria; order Rhodobacterales; family Rhodobacteraceae; genus Marivivens. The sequence goes on along the minus strand of JALRIK010000128.1, from coordinate 3,952 downwards.
TCTCGCGGCAAGTCATCGAGCTGAATTCATGCGCGATCTGGAAGGTCCGAAGAAGACCCTTGCCGAACAGTTCATGCGGCGCAAGGCCGGTGATATCCTCGCCGTCCATGAGAACGCGGCCCGAAGTCGGTTTAAGAACACCGGCGATCACATTGAAAAGCGTTGTTTTTCCAGCACCGTTAGGGCCAATCAAGCCTGTGATCGAACCTTTTTCGATCTCGAGGCTGGCCCCATCGACGGCGCGAAAGCCGCCAAAGTGTTTATGAAGGTCTTCTACGACGATCATTTTGTCATCCCCATACGCGGTTGATCCGCGCTTTTAAAAAGAACGGCGCGGGAATAACCCGCGCCGTCCATCAGATCAGCGGAAATCCGATTAACGGTATTCCACAGTTTCCATGTTGCCTTCTTTGAAGGTCACGACGCGGTAAGAACCGGCAGCTTCGCCACCGTTCACAAGCTCTACACCGGTTGCGCCGACGAGGTCGACATCACCGCCAGCAGCGAGGATTTCCAGAGCCTTGCCAAGTTCACCCGGCATGATCGGCTCGCCCGGAGCGTTTGCAACGCCCTCGAGGAAGTCCTTGTAGACAGCCGGATCAGAGGTGCCAGCAGCCTGCATCGCAAGAAGGATCAGAGCAGCAGCGTCATAGGACTCAGCAGCATAGGTGCCCTGACCGTTGAACGCATCGCCAGCCAGCTCGACAAAGGTCGCATAGCCGGGGTTGTCCGAACCCGGAGCCTGACCGAACGAGCCGTCGATTTCAGTGCCGAAGGTTGCGGGAAGCGCGTCGCCGATCATACCATCGGGGAAGTGGAAGGTGTCGAAGGCGCCTGCATCGATCGCAGCGCGAACGATATCGCCGCCGCCCTGATCAACGTAGCCTGCAACAACAAGACGCTCGCCGCCTGCCGAAGCAAGAGCCGCGACTTCTGCCGAGTAGTCACCTTTGCCAACTTCGTGAGCGGCCGAGATGGTCACAGTGCCGCCGATGGCTTCGAAAGCCGCCTGGAAGCTGTCGGCAAGACCCTTGCCGTAGTCCGAGTTGATGTAGGAAATCGCAACCGAACCAACGCCCTGTTCCTTGAGCAGTTCAGCCATCACAACGCCCTGACGTGCGTCCGACGGTGCGGTGCGGAAGAAGAGACCGTTGTCTTCAGCGGTCGAAAGACCCGGCGAAGTGGCCGAGGGCGAAACCATCACGACGCCGTTCGGAAGAGCAGCGTTTGCAAGGATCGCACCGGTCACGCCCGAGCAGTCGGCGCCCATGATGCCCTTGACGCCTTCACCGGTGATGAGACGTTCAGCAGCGGTGGTCGCAGCAGCAGCGTCGACACAGGTCGAGTCGGCACGGATCGGGGTAACGGTCGAACCATCAAGCAGTTTGCCCGAAGCCGAAACTTCTGCCATGGCGAGTTCAGCGCCTGCAGCCATATCGGGGGTCAGCGATTCAATCGGACCCGTGAAGCCGAGGATGACACCGATCTTGATGTCTTCGGCAGTCGCTGCGCCGGCCATAAGGGCGGTCGCTGCAGTCGCGAGAAGTAGTTTCTTCATTTGTATTTCTCCCAGTCGGATGAAGATATCCGCAACGAAGTTAGTGCGCGGTTTGGTGAAAGAAAAGATTGAACTCTCTTATGCGCCAGTCGATTTGCCTGATTTTTCATATTTTGCAGGCGAAATGATCAGCTTAACGTTACGGCACAGTCAGAGATTTCGCGCCGTCACGGCTTTGGAGGCACGAAATCCGCTCATTCCTCGAACTCTTCGTCCTTGCTCGCGTGGCTGCCGCGCTCGCGATAGGGCGTCGTGTTGTAATGCGCGCGGTAGCATTTGGAAAAATGCGATGGTGACGCGAACCCGCAGGCGAGAGCGACGTTGATCACGCTCATATCGGTCTGCATCAAGAGATTCCGCGCCTTTTGTAGGCGTAGCTCCATGTAATAGCGCTTGGGGCTGCGGATGAGGTATTTGCGGAACAAACGTTCGAGTTGCCGCGTCGACATGCCTACATCTTTGGCAAGGATCGCAGGGCTAATAGGCTCTTCGATGTTCTTTTCCATCATCTGGATGACACGGCTGAGCTTGGGGTGGCGCACACCGATACGGGTCGGGATTGAAAGCCTCTGGGTGTCTTGGTCGGTTCTGATCGACGAATAGATCAGCTGGTCCGCCACCGCATTGGCAAGATCTTCACCATGTTCATCGGCAATCAATTTGATGAAGAGGTCGATAGAGGAGGTGCCGCCCGCAGTCGTGAGACGGTTTCCGTCCACCACGAATACCGATTTGGTCAGATTAACGTCTTCAAATTCCTCGATAAAGCTGTCCTGATTCTCCCAGTGGATTGTCGCTTTCTTACCGTCGAGAAGTCCCGCTTTGGCCAAGCTGTAGGACGCGGTGCAAAGTCCGCCGATCTTGCCGCCCTTGCGCGCTTCTCGGCGAAGCCAACCGACAAGCTTCTTGGTGGTGGCGGTCTGAACGTCGATCCCGCCGCAGACGACGATCACATCCTCGCGCTGGACTTCGGGAAGCTCACCGTCCAGACGGAATTCGGCCCCGTTGGAACAGGTAACGTGCCCCGCGGTTTCCCCGCAAAGCTTCCAGTCATAGAGCTTTTTGCCGGACATACGGTTTGCGATCCGAAGACATTCGACGGCGCAGGAAAACGACAACATCGTAAATCGGTCGAGCAAGATGAAGTAAAAGCGTTTCGCTTTGGCGGGCGCTTTGACCTCGATGATCTGCGGTTCGATTTCCATGCACGAGACTCACTTGAAAAACTGGATGCGCAAAGAGCGAAACACTGTTTGCACGCAAACGGCAAGGGGTGTCGTTTTCGGGCTATTCTTAAATTCTTCGCGCCCACAATTAACCAAACTGAACATTGGTCTTCAAATTAATCCCGTTTTATAGGATCAATCCGGTGCCGCGATAGCGGTATCACTTTATGTTTTTAGGATGACGGAGCAAGACAATGACCGAGTGGCAAAAATCTGACTGGCGCGCTAAGCCCCGGGTTCAGATGCCCGAGTATACGGACGAGGCAAAGCTGAACGCTGTAGAAGCGAAGCTTGCAAGCTATCCGCCCTTGGTCTTTGCAGGCGAAGCGCGCAACCTCAAATCCAAGCTGGGCGCCGTCTCGCGCGGCGAGGCCTTCCTTCTTCAGGGGGGCGACTGCGCCGAGAGCTTTGCTGAATTCAGTGCCGACAACATCCGCGACACCTTCAAGGTGATGCTCCAGATGGCCATGGTTCTGACCTATGGCGCAAAGGTGCCCGTCGTCAAAGTCGGCCGCATGGCCGGCCAGATGGCCAAGCCGCGCTCGGCCCCGACCGAAGTGATTAACGGTGTCGAGTTGCCCAGCTATCGCGGTGACATCGTAAACGGCTTCGACTTCACCCCCGAGGCCCGTATTCCCGATGCCGACCGTATGCTTCAGGCCTATACCCAAGCCGCGGCAACGTTGAACCTTCTTCGCGCCTTCTCGACGGGCGGCTATGCCGATCTACACAAGGTGCACTCGTGGACGCTCGGCTTTACCGCGTCCCCCGAGGCAGAGAAATACCGCGAGCTTGCAAACCGCATCAGCGACACGCTCGACTTTATGGAGGCCGCAGGCATCCGCGCCGAAGCCGCCCATGCGATGCAGACCGTGGACTTCTTCACCAGCCACGAGGCTCTCCTTCTCGAATACGAAGAAGCGCTGTGCCGTCTCGACTCGACCTCGGGCAACTGGCTTGCAGGGTCGGGCCATATGATTTGGATCGGCGACCGCACCCGTCAGCCTGACGGCGCACATGTCGAATTCTGCAAAGGCGTCCAGAACCCCATCGGTCTCAAGTGCGGGCCGTCGATGACTTCGGGCCACCTCAAGTCGCTCATGGCATCGCTCAACCCCAAGAACGAGGCGGGTCGTCTCACGCTAATCGCGCGTTTCGGTGCGGGCAA
>JALRIK010000127.1 GCA_023255435.1 Marivivens sp. | reverse complement strand
CATCGGCAGCATCGAACACCAATGGGTCCCGATGGACGAAATCGCTTCTGTCATGGCCCGTTCCGTCGTCGCAGCCGAGGACGCGAATTTCTGCTTGCACTGGGGTCTCGACCTGACCGCGATCCGCGCTGCTCTTGCCGATGGGGCCAACCGTGGCGGCTCCACCATTTCCCAGCAGGTCGTCAAGAACGTTTACCTCTGGCAAGAGCGCAGCTGGCTCCGCAAGACGCTCGAAGCCGTGCTGACCCCATTGATGGAGGCCGTCTGGTCCAAGCGCCGCGTGCTCGAAGTCTATCTCAACGTGGCCGAGTTCGACACGGGCGTCTTCGGCGTCGAAGCCGCGGCCCAGCATTACTTCGGTGTGTCTGCCGCCGAGCTTGACCCGACCGAAGCCGCCCGCCTTGCCGCGATCCTCCCCGATCCCAAGGATCGCTCCGCCTCGAACCCTTCGAACTATGTCCGGCGCCAAGCCGCCCGTATTCTGGACGGAGCCGCCACGATCCAAGCGGATGGCCGCGCAAGCTGCTTTGAAGGTGACTGAAACGCGCAACAGCCATTGATCAAGCGCCCCCGTTGCGGCATTGAGGACCCAATCTCCGAAGCCAGAGTTTGATGTATGAACCGCCTGTATCATTTCCCGCTGTCGCCGTTTTCCCGCAAAGTTCGCCTTGTCCTTGCTGAAAAGCGGATTGAAGTAGAGCTGGTCGAAGAGCGGTATTGGGAGCAGGACGCCGATTTCATGCGCCGCAATCCCGCAGGCAAAGTGCCCGTGCTCAAGATGGGCAACAAATTCTACACCGAGAGTCAAGCGATCTGCGAATTCCTCGAAGAATTGCACCCGACCCCCGCTCTGATGCCCAAAGGGGCCGAGGCCCGATACGAAGTGCGCCGCATCGTCGGCTGGTTCGATGACAAATTCTACAACGAAGTCACCTGCAAGCTCTTGGGTGAACGCGTGTTCCGCAAGGTGATGGGCACAGGCTATCCCGACAGCACCAACGTCAAAGCGGGGGCCAAGGCGATCAAATATCACCTCGACTATATGGCGTGGCTCCTCGAGAAACGCCGCTGGCTTGCGGGCAATGATCTGACCATCGCGGACTTTGCCGCCGCTGCACATCTCTCCTGTCTCGATTACATCTCCGACGTGGATTGGAACCGCTCCGAGATCGTCAAAGACTGGTATGCCAAGATCAAGAGCCGCCCCGCTTTCCGCTCGATCCTCGCCGATCAGCTTCCGGGTTTCCCCCAGCCCTCGCACTATTCCGACCTCGATTTCTGAGCCGATGCGCGACAAGCTCGAAGCCTTTGCCAAGGATGCGGGTTTTGCCAAGCTGGGGATCTGTCGCCCTGACGCGCTACCTGAACTGGCGGGGCGTCTCCAAACCTTTGTGGACGAGGGTCGTCATGGCGATATGGCGTGGATGGCCGACCGTATGCATTGGCGCGGCAACCCCGCCGCCCTCTGGCCCGAGGCGCGCTCCGTCATCATGCTCGCCGAACCCTACACGCCCCAGCATGACCCCCTTGCAGTTCTCGGCAAACCCGACCGCGCGGCCATCTCGGTCTATGCTCAGAACCGCGACTACCACGATCTGGTAAAGAAACGGCTCAAGGCCGTGGGCCGCTGGCTCATCGACCAAGCCCCCGGCACCGAGATCAAGGTCTTTGTCGACACCGCCCCTGTCATGGAAAAGCCCCTCGCACAGGCCGCAGGACTCGGTTGGCAGGGCAAGCACACGAACCTTCTTGGCCGCGATCTGGGAAGCTGGTTCTTTCTCGGTGCAATTTTTACCACGCTGGAATTGCCCGTCGATGCCCCCGAAGAGAGCCATTGCGGTTCGTGCCGTGCCTGTCTCGATGCCTGCCCGACCGATGCTTTCCCCGCGCCCTACCAGATCGACGCGCGGCGCTGCATTTCCTACCTCACCATCGAATTCGGCGGCGCCGTCCCCCATGACCTGCGCGAGAAGATGGGCAATCGCATCTATGGCTGTGATGATTGCCTCGGGGCCTGCCCTTGGAACAAATTCGCAGCCGAAGCGCGCGAGATGAAATACGCCGCCCGACCCGAGCTGATCGAACCGAAGCTCTCCGAGCTGGCCGCCCTCGACGATCCCGCCTTCCGCACGTTGTTCAGCGGTTCTCCGATCAAGCGGATCGGCCGAAACCGCTTTGTGCGCAACGTGCTTTACGCCATCGGCAATTCGTCGGACCCCTCGCTGCGCCCCGTGGCCGAGGCGCTCGTCACCGACCCCGATCCTGTGGTTGCCGAAGCCGCGCGTTGGGCCGTTTCCCGCCTAGGGGCCTAAAACACTCGAAAAATCCACCCAAAGCTGCTAGTCTGAACCTCCATCAAGAGGAGGACTGCACATGCACCGTCATATCATTGACCGTCCGACCGAGGCCAAAGACAGCACCCGCCTTGGCCAGTTTCTCAAGATCGAGGCGATGGACAAACCCCATCCCGCCCCGCGCGAGCTCCACCGACAGCCCCATTTGCGGAGCGAAACCTCGCGCTTCGCTGCCTTTACCAAGATAGAACGCGGCTATCGCGCTTGACCTTTGCCTTGGCCTCTGGTGCTCTGACCCCATAGCCAGAGCACAGAGGTCACAATGCAACCGCTCCGAGGCGTTCTTTACAAACTCCTAGCGGTGTCTTTCGGCGTGATCATGTCGTCGATGATCAAGCACGTCTCGGATACCATACCCCCTGGGGAGGCGGTCTTTTTCCGCTCGTTCTTTGCCATTCCCGTGATTGTCGTCTGGCTCTTGTATCGCGGTGAACTGGGCACAGGGCTCAAGACCAAAAATCCCCTCGGCCATTTCTGGCGCGGTCTGATTGGCACCTCGGGCATGGCCTTCGGCTTCGCAAGCCTTGGTCTTCTGCCGCTCCCCGAAGTCACCGCGATAGGCTATCTGGCTCCGATCCTCGTGGTGATCTTTGCGGCCATGTTCCTCAATGAAAACGTCGGTCCCTATCGCCTCGGGGCGGTTGCGCTCGGTCTTGTCGGGGTGGGTATCATCCTTGCGCCGCGCCTCTCGTTCGAGACCGCGACCCAAGACCCCCTTGCCATGCTCGGCGTCATGACCGCTTTGGCAAGCGCGGTTTCTGCCTCACTGGCACAGGTCTTCGTGCGCAAGCTCACCCGCACCGAGGATACGGCAACCATCGTCTTCTGGTTCTCCGTAACTGCGACCGTCTTGTCTCTCTTTACGATCTACTGGGGCTGGGTCATCCCGACCCCGACAGAGGCGGCCTTTCTCGTCGGCGCGGGTTTCCTCGGCGGCATTCTTCAGATTTTCCTGACCTCAAGCTACCGCTACGCCGACGCCTCTCTCATCGCGCCCTTCGATTATACCTCGATGCTCTTCGCGATCCTGATCGGCTTTTTCATCTTTGACGAACTGCCGACGCGCGCCACGTTAATCGGTGCGTCGATCATCATCATCGCAGGGATCATCATCATCCTGCGCGAGCGTCACCTCGGGATCGAACGCGCAAAACAGCGCAAAGCCATGACCCAACAAGGATAACGCCGGCCCATTTCTGGACCGGCGCTTCATTTCGTCTAACTTCGGACCGCTTAGGCGCGAACGAGCTTCTCGTAGCTCTCCGAGATATCGCGGCAGATGGCGCCGACTTCAAAGTTATAGTCGCCGATCTGGCCGACGGGCGTAACTTCGGCCGCAGTGCCGGTGAGCCAGCACTGCTCGAACCCTTCGAGCTCCTCAGGCATGATGTGACGTTCGTGAACGGTAAGGCCTTTTTCCTTGAGCATCCCGATCACGGTCTGACGGGTGATCCCGTTGAGGAAACAGTCGGGCTTGGGCGTGTGGATCTCGCCGTCCTTAACGAAGAAGATGTTCGCGCCGGTCGCTTCGGCAACATAGCCGCGATAGTCGAACATCATCGCATCCGAACAGCCTTTGGCTTCGGCGGCGTGCTTGGACATGGTGCAGATCATATAAAGGCCCGCAGCCTTGGCTTCGCAAGGAATGGTCGCGGGATCAGGGCGACGCCATTTCGCGATGTCGAGCTTGGCGCCCTTCATCTTTGCATCGCCATAGTAGTTGCCCCACTCCCAAGCCGCGACAGCGAAACGAACGGGGTTGCGCTTGGAGGCGACACCCATGTCTTCACCCGCGCCGCGCCATGCGATCGCACGCACATAGGCATCGGTCCAGCCGTTGGCCTTGAGCACTTCGTATTTGGCGGCTTCGATCTCTTCGATGGTATAGGGGATCTCGAAATCAAGGAGGTTCGCCGAACGCTTGAGGCGGTGCGAATGCTCTACGCCTTTGAAAATCTTGCCGTTATAGCAACGCTCGCCTTCGAACACCGAAGAGGCGTAGTGAAGCGCGTGGGTCAAGAGGTGCACCTTGGCATCGCGCCATTCGACCAACTTACCGTCCATCCAGATTTTGCCGTCGCGATCGTCGTAGGCACCAGCCATTTTTAGACCCTTCCTTTTCGTTTTGTTTCGCAATCAGGTCCGCTTCGGACATAATGTTGCGTTTAATTGCGGATTCGCTACCAGTTGATGCTTGGAATGTCAACAAGGCTGACGTATCTTGGGTTCACTCTTGGAGGGTCAAAGCATGAATGATGTCGCAGGTGGTCAGTCACTTCTTTACCTAACGGACGAACAACTCCGCAAAGGGATCGAGGCCATGTTCTTTGCCTATCGCGGGTTCACCGCCGATCCTGACCGCATCCTAGAGGACAAGTCCTATGGCCGCGCGCATCACCGCGCCGTGCACTTCATCCATAGGAGCCCCGGAACCACGGTCAACAACCTCCTTTCTATCTTGGGTGTTACAAAGCAATCCCTCAATCGTGTGTTGCGCACCCTGATCGAAGACGGTTTGGTCGAGAGCAGGGTCGGGAAGGAAGACAAACGGGAGCGACATCTCTATCTTACCGAAACGGGGGCCGCACTCGAGCGGGAACTCTCTGACGCCCAGCGCGAGAGGATGCGGGCCGCCTATCGCGCGGCAGGTCCTCAGGCCGTCGCGGGCTTCAGACAGGTGCTCGAGGCGATGATGGATGTGGAAATGAGGCGCCATTACGAAGCGCTCAAGGACAAGACGACATGAGTTCAGATCTCGCACACCTATTGATCGTGGATGACGACGAGCGGATCAGATCGCTCCTCCAGAAGTTTCTCGTCAAGCACGGGTTTCTGGTCAGCGTCGCTCGTGATGCCGCCCATGCGCGGCGCATCCTTGTGGGGCTTGAGTTTGACCTTATCGTGCTTGATGTCATGATGCCGGGCGAGGACGGGATCAGCCTCTGTGCCGCGCTCCGCCAAAAGATCACCACGCCGATCATGCTCCTCACCGCCAAGGGCGAGACGAGCGATCGCATCTCGGGGCTCGAGGCGGGGGCGGATGATTACCTTGCCAAGCCGTTCGAACCCAAGGAACTCCTTCTCAGGATCAACGCCATTCTCCGCCGCGTCCCGCAGGTCGAGGTCGCACCCGTCAAGCCCAAGGTCATCAACCTCGGCCCGCTTCGCTATGACACCGAGCGCAACGAGCTGTGGCACGACAAGGACCTCGTGCGCCTGACTGCGACCGAGAACCAGTTGATGAAGATCTTTTCCGCCGCCACGGGCGAGACCTTTTCCCGCGGGCGCCTTGTGGACGAGTTGGCGCGCTCGGGCGGCCAGACCCAAGAGCGCGCGGTGGATGTCCAGATCACTCGCCTTCGCCGCAAGATCGAGAGCGACCCCAAACAGCCACGCTATCTCCAGACGGTGAGAGGCGAAGGCTATATGCTTGTTCCGGATTGAACCCATGACCACTGCTTTGATTACCCATCCCGATTGCCTCGGGCATGTGAACCCCAACGGCCACCCCGAACAGGTCGCGCGGCTCGATTTCGTGCTCAACGCCTTGGAGGGTATCCCGCTGACCAAGATGCTTGCACCTTTGGCGGCCGAGAGCGATCTTTTGCTGGTGCACCCCAAACCCTATGTGGACCGCATCAAGGCCAAGGCCCCCGAACAGGGGATCGTTCAGCTTGACGAGGACACTTGGATGTCCAAGGGCTCGCTTGCCGCTGCCTATCGCGCCGCAGGGGCCGCCGTGCGGGCGGTTGATGTCGTGCTTGGCGGCGAGGCACAGAATGCCTTTGCCGCGATCCGTCCTCCGGGGCACCACGCGGAAAAGACCACGCAGATGGGGTTCTGTCTCTTCGGGAATGTGGCTATCGCCGCCAAATATGCGCTCGAACATCATGGGCTGAAACGGGTCGCGATCGTCGACTTTGACGTCCACCATGGCAACGGCACCCAAGACCTTCTCCAAGAGGACGAGCGGGTGCTTTTCATCTCGTCGCACCAGCGCCCCCTCTGGCCCGGTTCGGGTGATCCCGAAGACACGGGTGAGTTCGACAATGTGATCAACATTGGCTTCCCGCCTGGTTCGGATGGGAACCTGTTTCGCAAGGTCTATGAGCGGGATGTCTTTCCGCGCATCGAAGCCTTTAAGCCCGAGTTGATTCTCGTCTCGGCGGGGTTTGATGCCCACCGCGCCGACCCCTTGGCCCAGCTCGAGTTCGAGACGGAAGATTTTGCATGGGTCACGGGGCGAATTTGTGATCTTGCGGATAAACATTGCCAAGGCCGCGTGGTATCCGCACTCGAAGGCGGATATGATCTCGAGGCTCTGGCCGAGAGCGCTGCCGCACACGTAAGAATACTGGAGGAACGTGGCCGATGACCGATACCCCCGTGAACGAGATGAGCTTTGAAGCTGCGATCAAAGAGCTTGAGGCCGTTGTGAACAAGCTGGAGCACGGCGACGTTGCGCTTG
>JALRIK010000126.1 GCA_023255435.1 Marivivens sp. | reverse complement strand
ACCCCGTTGTCGCGCAGATACTCGCGCACAAGACGGTGATACTTGGTGGCGATCCGAAGACGGAACCCATGCTCCTTGCGAAAGGCAGTAGCCGCCGCGTCGAGATCATCAAGCGTGTCGACATCCACCCAAAATGAGGGAACGGCAATGATCAGATCGGCGCCGCCAAAGCCCATCTTGGCCACTTCGGCGATACGCTGTTCCCACGCGGGGACCTTCTCGCGCACAAGATCGGAGCCCGTCACCCCGAGGTGGATCCGACCTGCAGCAAGTTCGCGGGGAATCTCGCCTGCGGAAAGCAGAACAAGTTCCACCCCGTCGATCCCTTCGACGGCACCGGCGTATTCGCGCTCGGAACCTGTTTTAAGAAGTTTGACACCGCGGGCTCCAAACCACTCGAAGGTTTTTTCCATCAGCCGCCCTTTGGACGGCACACCAAGTTTGATGCTCATGCCTGCTCCTTCAGGGCGACGACGACTTCGGGACGGATCACTGCGCCTACTGCGGGAACCTCGCGACCCTGACCAAGTTGACGGGTCAAGGCATCATAGCGCCCCCCGGTCGCAACAGGAGGAAGATCAGGACGGCTTGTGGCATAAAAACCGAAAACAAACCCGTCATAATATTCGAGGGTTGTGCGCCCATAGCTGCCTTCGAATTCAAGATCGGTCACATCGATACCGCGCGCTGCCATGGCTTCGAGCCGCTCGCTCAACCGCGCAACAGCGGGTAGGATCGCGGGGAGATCAACGGCGATATCGCGCAGCGCACTCAGCGCATTTGGACAGGTTTCCCGAAGGGTCAGAAGCTCGTCGAGGATCGCGATTTGCTCGCTCGAAATCGGAGCCGTCTCTGCATCGGCTCTGAGAGCTTCTATGCGTGCTTCGATCTCCGAACGCGACCGCAATCCGATTTCGGGATGATTAACTGCAAAAGGATCGGCCGAGGCAAGCAATGACGCACGCGAGGCAGGCATCTGTCCCCGCCCGCCGAAACGGTCCAACAAAGCGCGGAAACGGCGCGGTCGCCAGATGTGGCGCAAGAGCGCAGCCTTGCGCGCGTCCGAGGTCTCAAGACCGCGCACCGCAGCCATCAAGATCCCGAGATCGCCCGTGGCTGCGCGGATCGGCAGCCCTTTGAGCTCGCGCGAAATGACAGCAAAGACTTCGGCGTCCGCTTTGGCAGGATCAGAGCCGTCAAAGACTTCGTAGCCGACTTGAATAAACTCGTTCGGGCGGCCTGTGTCCTCTTCCTGACGGCGGAACACCTTGCCTGCGTAAGTATATCGTGCAGGTTCGGCAAAGGTCTCCATATGCATCTGGACCACAGGCACGGTGAAGTCTGGACGCAGCACGAACTCGCCGTGGATCGGGTCTTGGGTCACATAGGCCCGTGCGCGGATATCTTCGCCGTAAAGGTCAAGAAGCGTGTCGGCGGGCTGCAAAACGTCGGCCTTCACCGAGATCGCACCCTCGGCCTCGAACGCAGCACAAAGACGACGCGCCTCTTGCAGGACTTCGGGACGCGGCGGCATCAGTCCTGCCCGTCCAGAATTTCGCGCACTTTGGCGACAAGCTCGCTGCGCGGCACTTCATATTGGCTCGGGCGCTCTTTCCATTCGTCCAAAGTGGCATTCTGGGCAATCTGGGCCCCAAGGACGAGGTCCTTGATCTGGACAACGCCCGCCTCTTTCTCGGAGCCGCCTTCGATCACGGCAACAGGAGAGTTACGGCTATCGGCATACTTGAGCTGGTTGCCAAAGTTCTTGGGATTTCCAAGATAGACTTCGGCACGAATACCCGCATTGCGAAGCTCTGCCACCATAGCCTGATAGTCTGCCATACGGTCGCGATCCATAACCGTGACGACAACAGGGCCCTTGGCGGTGGCGGTCAAACGACCCTTGGCGCGAAGCGCAGCAAGTAGACGATCCACACCGATGGAGACACCAGTCGCGGGCACTTCCTGCCCCGTGAAGCGTTTGACCAGATCGTCATAGCGCCCGCCCCCCGAGACCGACCCGAATTGACGCGGGCGACCCTTTTCGTCGAGGATTTCAAAGGTGAGTTCCGCCTCGTAAACGGGACCCGTGTAATACCCTAGACCGCGCACAACCGAAGGATCGATTACAATACGATCGGCGCCATAGCCCTGCGCATCCAAAAGCTCGGCAATGGTTTCAAGCTCGTTTACACCGTCGTTGCCGGTGTTCGAACCCGTGACCAGCTCGCGCAGGCGGGCCACCGTGGCAGCCCCGCTGTCACGGCGCGCATCCATAAAGCCCATGACGATCTCGGCCTGCTCGGGCGAAAGACCCGCCCCCTTGGTGAAATCGCCCGAAGGGTCTTTGCGGCCTTCGCCAAGCAGCGCGCGGACACCATCGGTTCCAAGGCGGTCCAGCTTGTCGATGGCGCGCAAAACGATACCGCGTTCGTTCACGAACATTTCGGGATCATTCGGATCGAGAACCCCTGCAACCTCCATAACGCCGTTCAGAACCTTTCGGTTGTTCACACGCACAACATAGTCGCCGCGCGGAATACCGACGACTTCGAGCGTGTCCGAAAGCATCGCACAAATCTCGGCGTCTGCCGCGACCGTCGCCGCGCCAACGGTATCGGCATCACACTGATAGAACTGACGGAAACGGCCCGGACCCGGTTTTTCGTTGCGCCAGACGGGCCCCATCGCATAGCGGCGATAAGGCGTCGGAAGATCATTGCGGAACTGTGCGTAAACGCGTGCAAGCGGCGCGGTCAGGTCATAGCGAAGCGCGACCCAATCGCTGTCGTCTTCCTGCCAGGCGAAAACACCCTCGTTCGGACGATCCACATCGGGGAGAAACTTTCCCAGCGCCTCGACCGTTTCAACCGCGCTCGTTTCCAGAGCCTCGAAGCCATAACGATGATAGACCCCAGCGATCTGGTTGAGCATTGCGGCACGCTCAGTGACCTCTACGCCAAAATAATCGCGGAACCCTTTGGGCGTGATTGCCTTTGGGCGGGGTTGTTTCTTGTCCTTGGCCATTTTGTCCTCGGTCGGTGGTTTGCTCTGCCTTTAACGCGCGCAGCCCCTAAGAGCAACGCAGGCTTTGCGTGTTTGTGTGCCTCAAGCGCGTGCGGCGACATAGACGCCGCGCTTGGAGGCTGATAATGGAGACGCATGTCAGACATAATACGCCTCGAAGAAAAGATCGCGCACCTCACCCGTATGGTCGAGGAGCTCTCTGATGTGGTCGCCAAGCAGCAGGTTGATCTTGATCTGGCCAAAAGGCGGATCGGCATGCTTCTGGAGCGCGAGGCCCAGCGCGAAATGGACGGCGAGAGCATGATCCCGCTGGCCGATCAACGCCCTCCGCATTGGTAGACTAGGGTTCGCGCAACTCCACGGAAACGACACGGCCTTCGTGGATGAGCATGTCGGCCCAATGCGCATTGGTGCCGAAGGTTTCGTAAGCCGTTAAAAAAGTTGTCGCTTTTGCCAGTTCATCAAGTTTCCCGCCACAGGGCTCGCCGATGGTCACGCCGCAAAACCGCGACTGGATCTCGTCATAAGCGCGATCAGTTGCACTGGTTGCTTTGCGGCCTGCCTGAAACCGAAGCATCTCATAGGTCCCGACATCACCGAACATCACCATTGCGGCGGTGAACTGACGGACACAGCCATCAGGAAACCCCGTGAGATAGAAGCTGCGCGGGGCTTCGGTGTCGCCACCCGCATCATAAAGACCATAGCCCGAAGCAGAGCTAATGCGCGCGCCAAGCTCATTCGGCGTAATTTCGCAATTGGTGCCGACCTCGCCATAGGGCAAGAGTGTGCCGCTGGTCGCGCGCTGCGAGGCTGGCCCGATGATCGGCTCCACCTGTTCTTGAGCAGGCTTGCGACTCAGAAATCCGAATACGTTGCGCTTTGGCTGGGGGGCGGTCTCTTCTTCGGGAATGTCGTCCGTCGCTTCTGTTTCATCCGATGGGCGCAGCGTCGACCCTGTTCCTTCGGTTGATCTATTGGGCAACAAACGGGCAAAGATCCCGCTTCGAGAGGGAGCCTCTTCAACCGATGCGATGGCCAGAGTCTCACCCTCTGGTGCAAGCTCGATATCCTTAAGTCTGTTCACTCGATCAAAGGGATTGCCACACCCCGACAAAGCAAGCCCCATTCCAAGGACCAGCGCATATTTCTTCATGGTATCCGTCTCGCTGCCGCGCCCACTCTACCGTTGGATTAACAACGGGTCTAAGCGACAATCCCGGATGCGACAAGCCCGAGCGGTTTTAGACTTCCTCGACCTCGATCACACCGTTCAGCGACTTGATCGCTCCCTTGATCTGCGGATTGAGCGGGAATTCTTCGCCGATATCCAATTCGACTTCGCCCGGAAGATCGGGCCGCAGCAGGCAGAAATAGATCGGCCCCCTGCCCCCGCGGACTTTATCACGGCGTGCATTCTCCAGAACCGAAGCAACCGAGGCAATCGCCTCTTCCTCATCGACGAATATCCTCAGCCCCGTGCTACCAGCATCGGCGACAACGTTATCGATCGGAGAAACAGACCGCGCCAGAAGTTTGAGCTGATCGCTTTCCATGGTCGCCTCGACCTGAAGCACCACCTGTGCACCGGTCTCCAGAAAATCGCGACACGCCTCCAGCGTATCCGAGAAAATCGTCACCTCGTAGCCACCTGTCGGATCGGAAAGCTGCGCAAAAGCAAAGCGGTTTCCCCGCGCGGACTTGCGTTCCTGACGCCCCGACACTGTGCCCGCCATTTTGACGATACAGGCACCGCGCTCGGCCTTGGCTGTCACTTCGTCAAGCGTCAGCACCTGCTTGCGTTTCAGCGCAGGAAGGTAATCGTCCAGAGGGTGACCCGAGAGATAGAACCCGATCGCCTTGAATTCCTCGGCCAGACGTTCCGCAGGCAGCCAGTCGTCACAGCGCGGCAAACGCGGCTCGGGCAAATCATCCCCCGCATCCCCGAAGAGAGATACCTGATTGGACGACTTTTGTTCATGAACGGCCGCCGAATATCCCGAAAGCGCATCAAGGCTCTCGAACACGCGGCGCCGATTGCTGTCAAGTTGATCAAAGGCCCCTGCGCGCGCCAGCATCTCCAAGGGTCGTTTGCCCACACGTTTCAAATCCGCGCGGCGGGCGAAATCGAACAAGTTCACGAAAGGCTTGTCGCCGCGCGCTTCCACGATCAGCTTCATTGCCTCAACGCCGACGTTCTTGAGCGCGCCCAGCGCATAGACCAGTTTTTGGTCCACCACATCGAAGGTCGCAAGCGATCGGTTCACACAGGGCGGGATGTAATCGATCCCGAGACCCTTTTTCACCTCTTGGAAATAAACAGCGAGCTTGTCCGTCAGGTGGATATCACAGTTCATCACACCCGCCATGAATTCGACGGGGTGGTTCGCCTTGAGCCATGCGGTTTGATAGGACACCACAGCATAGGCGGCAGCGTGCGATTTGTTGAAACCGTAGTTCGCGAATTTCTCCAGAAGATCGAACACCTCGCCCGCCTTCTTTTCGGGGACGTTGTGCGTGGCCTTGGCACCCTCGATGAACTTGGGGCGTTCCTTGGCCATTTCTTCGGCAATCTTCTTACCCATCGCGCGGCGCAAAAGGTCCGCGCCGCCAAGACTATAGCCCGCCATGACCTGCGCGATCTGCATCACCTGTTCCTGATAAACGATGATGCCCTGCGTTTCAGCAAGGATATGGTCGATGGTCGGGTGGATCGATTCCAATTCCCGTTTGCCGTGCTTGACCTCGCAGTAAACGGGGATGTTTTCCATCGGACCGGGGCGATAGAGCGCCACGAGGGCCACGATGTCCTCGATACAGGTCGGCTTCATGCGCTTGAGCGCATCCATCATACCGGTGGATTCCACCTGAAACACAGCGACCGTCTTTGCGTCGGCATAGAGTTTATAGGTGCGCTCGTCATCCAGCGGGATCGCGTTGATCTCGTTCTCGGCGCCCTCAGCCGGCTCGTAAAGCTTGCGCCCGTCCGCCGCGACATGAAGCGGGCGGCCTGATTTGAAAATGAGGTTCATCGCCGACTGGATCACCGTCAGCGTCTTAAGCCCAAGGAAGTCGAACTTAACGAGGCCCGCCTGCTCGACCCATTTCATATTGAACTGGGTTGCGGGCATATCCGAACGCGGGTCCTGATAGAGAGGCACAAGCTCGTCGAGCGGGCGATCCCCTATCACCACGCCTGCAGCGTGAGTCGAGGCGTTGCGCAATAGCCCCTCGATCTTCATCCCATAAGTCAAAAGTCGATCTACGACTTCCTCGTTGCGGGCCTCCTCGCGAAGACGCTCTTCCTGCGCCAAAGCCTGTTCGATCGAGACGGGCTTAACGCCTTCGACAGGGATCATCTTGGAGAGGCGGTCAACCTGACCATAGGGCATCTGGAGAAGCTATCTGCACAAGTTATGATAGAACTCCTGATGTAGGAGGAGCTGTAACATTTACTGCTGCTTTTCAAGTTTCTGGAGATGTAACTGAGGGAACTGCTTAAAATAATACTTAAGTAATTCACAACAGAAAGAGGTTATCATGAAAAGACTTAGCTTAGATGATATATCTAATGCTCCATCTCTACCAGAGAAAGAAATTGAGATACCTGAATGGGATGCAACAGTTCTAGTTACAGGCTTAACTAAAGCTGATGCAGTAGAAATCAATGAACTATCTGAGAAAGATGGTATTAGAGATGAAGTCTTGTTTGAGAAACACCTTTTGCTAAAAGGTTTAAAAGATCCACAATTTGATGATTTAGATCAAGTTGAGGAGTTTTACAGTAAAGCTACACCTAGCATAGT